>JAFUNV010000171.1 GCA_017472865.1 Ruminiclostridium sp.
ATCAGAGGACAGCAGTCCGAAATCGTTACAAACGACAAAACCGCCGCCGAAATGGGCAGCGGTACTCTCCCCGTTTATGCAACTCCCGCTATGATTGCTCTTATGGAAAAAACCGCTATGCTTTCCGTTGCGGCTGAGCTTTCCGAGGGAGAGGCAACCGTCGGCACAAAGCTGGAAATCTCCCACCTTGCCGCCTGCGGTCTCGGCTCAAAAATCAACTGCGAAAGCACACTCGCCGAAATTGACAGAAAACGTCTTGTTTTCGAGGTCTGCGCCTATGAGGGTGAAACCCTTATCGGCAAGGGCATTCACGAACGTTTTATCATCAACACTGAAAAATTTATGAGCAAAGTAAATAATAAATAACGAAAGGAAAAGGCTATGAACATCAAAACATTCTACCTAAACAACGAAAAAACCGTTTACATGAAGGCTTACCTCCTTGACGACGTGGATAATATCCCGTGGTGTCAGAAGCGCCCCGCTATCCTCATTTTCCCCGGCGGCGGCTATGAATTCTGCTCTGCAAGAGAAGCTGAGCCTGTAGCTATGCGTTATCTTGCCGAAGGCTACAACGCTTTCGTTCTTTATTATACCTGTAACAAGAAATATCCCGCTGCTTTTGTAAATGCCGCTTACGCTCTTTACAAAATCAGAATGAGAGCTGACGAATTCGGCGTTGACAAGAATAAAATCGCTGTATGGGGCGCTTCCGCCGGCGGTCACCTTGCTGGCTGTATCGCCACCATGTGGACAGACAGCAACATTACAAAGGCACTGGGCTGTGAACCCGAGGATATAAGACCTAATGCCGCTATCCTCTGCTACCCTGTAATCAGCGGTATTACCAACCCTCACAAGGGCTCTTTCAACGTACTTTTAGGCGAGGACGCTGACCACAGCGATTTATCCCGTCTTTCCCTTGAAAACCGCGTTACACCCAAGACTCCCCCTATTTTCCTCTGGTGTACCGCAAATGATGACTGCGTTCCCGCTCACAACAGCCTTGTAATGGCTAAGGCTTGTGTTTCCAACGGTGTACCCGTTGAGCTTCATATGTGGGACGAAGGCCCTCACGGTCTCTCCACTTGCGATAAGGTTACAGGCTGGAACGAATATTTCTACAGAGATAACTGCAAGGAATGGATTGATTTATCCGTAAAATTCTTAGCTAAATATATGGACGTATAAATAAAAAACAAGAAAGGACAGACAACAATGAAAACACCTTTTATCACCAAAGACAAGGCACTCGAAATCGCCAAGGAAATCCCCACACCCTTTCACATCTACGACGAAAATGGTATTCGTGAAAACGCAAGAAAGTTAAAGGAAGCTTTCTCCTGGAACAAGGGCTTCAGAGAATATTTTGCGGTTAAGGCTACTCCTAACCCCTTTATTTTAAAGACACTTATGGAAGAGGGCTGCGGCTTCGATTGCTCCTCCTACACTGAGCTTATGCTTTCCGATAAGGTAGGCGGCAAACAGCACGATATTATGTTCAGCTCAAATGAGACTCCCGACGAGGATTTCAAGCTTGCATACGATCTTGGCGCAATCATCAACCTTGATGATTTCACACATATTGATATTCTTGATAAGCTTACAGGTATTCCCGAGACAATTTCCTGTCGTTATAACCCCGGCGGAGAGTTCAAGACCAGTGAAACAGGCAACGTTATGGATACTCCCAAGGACGCAAAGTACGGCTTTACGCACGAGCAGATTATCGAAGGCTACCGTCTTTTAAAGGAAAAGGGCGCAAAGAAATTCGGTATGCACGCTTTCCTTGCAAGTAACACACTTACAAACGACTACTACCCTGTTTTAGCGGCTATTATGTTCAGAGCTGCCGTTGAAATCAAGGAAAAGGCCGGTGTTGAACTTAGCTTCATCAACCTTTCAGGCGGTGTAGGTATCCCCTACCGCCCCGGACAGCCTGCCAACGACATTCTTGAAATCGGCAGACGTGTAAAGGAAGCATACGAAGAAATCCTCGTACCCGCAGGTATGGGCGATGTTGCTATCTATACAGAGCTTGGCAGATTTATGCTTGCTCCCTACGGCGGTCTTGTAACAAAGGCTATCAGAGAAAAGCATATCTACCGTGAATATATAGGCGTTGACGCTTGTGCTGCCAACCTTATGCGTCCCGCTATTTACGACGCTTACCACCACATCACAGTTTTAGGCAAGGAAAATGAACCCCTTGACCACGTTTATGACGTAGTAGGCGGTCTTTGCGAAAACTGCGACAAGTTTGCAAAACAGAGAGAACTCCCCAAAATCGATATGGGTGATATTCTCTTTATCCACGATACAGGCGCACACGGCTTCTCTATGGGCTACAACTACAACGGTAAGCTCAGAAGCGCCGAGGTTATGCTCAAGGAAGACGGAAGCTTCCAGCTTATCCGCCGTGCCGAAACACCCAAGGACTATTTTGCCACCTTTGATTTCTGCGAATACAGCTTTAAATAATGAGGTAAGACATGAACGAGAAATGCCCTTATTGCGGAAAGGATATGCTTATGGGAGAACTGAACGGCGACGGTCGTTCCTCAGTAAGGTTTGAATCGGAAAATGACAAGCTTTCCTTTCTTGACCGCATGGTTACCGAAAAAGGTGAGGTTACCTCTGCAAAGCATACATACATGGGAAAATTCCACATCCCCGCATTATACTGCGAATACTGTGAAAAAATAATAATTGATGCAAAGGTGAAAAAATACTGATGATATTCACATACTGCCCCGACTGCGGGAAAAAGCTTATACCACGCACCTTAGGCGACGAGGGTGATATTCCCTTTTGTGAAAGCTGCAACCGCCCCTTTTTCCCTATGTTCAGCACCTGTGTTATCTGCCTGTGTGTAAATGAACTGGGAGAAGTAGCCCTTATCAAACAGAGCTATATGAAAACCGAACACTTTATCCTTGTTTCGGGCTACATAAAGCCGGGGGAAACTGCCGAATATACCGCGCAGCGTGAAATTGAAGAGGAAATCGGCATCACACCCGAAAGCTGTCACTTTGCACTCAGCGTTTTCTATGACAAACGCGACCAGCTTATGCTGGGCTTTGTCTGCAAGGCTAAGAAAGCGGATATGAAGCTTTCCTGTGAGGTTGCGGAAGCAAAATGGTGCCCCGAAAACGAGGTTATGAATAATCTCAGAGGTGGAAGCATTACCGTACAGTTATTTGAAAAATACTTGGAATTAAAGGAACAAAACAAATTATGAGAATGAGAAAAAAGCGCAACCTTGAAAGCAGAATTGAAGCCTGCGGCGCTGTTAATTTAGGCTGGCTTCAGGACTATGCTTCCGAAATGCGCGGCGAAAATATACCCGAAATTATTACCTCCGAAAAGGTTTTCGGCAACTCTAACCCTATTCACCTTGAAATCGGCTGCGGAAAAGGTCAGTTCGCTGAGGAAATCGCAAAGCGAAACCCCGATATCAACTACATAGCTGTTGAGCAGAATGTGAACGTGCTTGTTACCGCAATGGAAAGGACAAGGGATTCGGGAACACCCAACTTAAAATACCTTATGGGTATGGCGGAATATCTCGAAAAGGTATTCGAACCGGGCAGCGTTCAGTGCATTTATCTCAATTTCAGCTGTCCTTTTCCAAAAAATGCATATGCAAAGCACCGTCTCACTCACCAGCGTTTCCTTGATATTTACAGGAATATTCTTGCTCCCGGCGGGGTTATTTACCAGAAAACGGATAATGCGCCTTTCTTTGAATTTTCCCTGAACAGCTACTGCGATAACGGCTTCAGAATGCGCAACATTACCTTTGACCTGCATAACAGTAAAATCGAGGGGAATATTATTACCGAATATGAGGCGAAATTCTCTTCAATGGGATTTCCTATTTACTATGTGGAAGCATTTCCACAGAAAAATTGACAAAATCTCTTTACAAAACCTAAAAATTATTGTATAATAGTATTAGTATATTTTACATCGGCATCCATTTCAGAAAGGAATGATATTTATGGGAAAGTTATCCACCATTATCAGCGTTGCAGCGTTGGCAGGTCTTGGCTACTATGTAGGTAAGAAGGTTTTTGACAAGAAAAAGGCTGACGAAGCAGAAAGAGCTGAAAAAATCGCTAACGGCGAAATTGACGAATCCGAACTCTTTGTAGAGGAAACTCATTCTTCCCCTAAGGAAAAGCTCCAGCGTGCTTCCCTCTTTGCTGTAGGCGCTATCAAGACAGGTACAGAAAAGTTCAAGGAAGGCATTGACGAAATCATCAACTCAGATATGATTTCCAAGGGCGAAACCACTATGACTGAGGTTAAGGAATTCGCCGCTGAGAAAAAGGAACAGACTGCCGCTTTCGTTGCTGAAAAGAAAGAACAGGCAGGCGCTTTTGCCACTGAAAAGAAAGAGCAGGCAGGCGAGCTTTTCAATAATGCCAAGGAAAAGACAGTAAACTTTGCCAACGGCGCAAAGGAAAACATAAAGAACGAAATCGACAACCTCAAGAATATGGTAACCTCCATTAACGCAAACCCCGGCGAGGAAACCGAAGAAGAAATCATCGATATTGATGCTGTGGAAATCACTGACGACATCGATGTTCCTGCTGAGGATATCGTTGTAGAGGTTGAGGAAGCTGTTGAAGAAGCTATCGATGAAATTCCTACAGCTGAAGAAATCGCAGAGGTAAAGGAAGAGGCTGCTGAGGCAATTGCAGAATACAAGGCTGAAATAGCTGACGCTACCGATGAAGCTTCCGAAAAGCTCGATGAGCTTAACGAAAAGGCTGAAGAAATCGGCGAAGCTATTGAAGAGGCTTCCGAAGAAATTGCTGAAGAAGCTGAAGAAATTATCTCCTCTATGGAAATCGACGATGTAGCTTTTGAAGAAGCTGAGGATGATGACAGCGAAGACCTTGACGACATCTCCTTAGACAGCATGGAAACCGAAGCTGTTGATACATTTGATTTCGGTGCTGCTGACCAGCTCTGAGTTTAATATCGCAATAAATAACGGCGGAGTTCGCATTTGTGCGGACTCCGCTTTTTTTGGCGGTAATAACTGCTATTCAATATGCATATAATCGGGCGACCGCTGGTCGCCCCTACAATACGATATAAAATCGGCGGTATTGCACAGGTTTGCAACACCGCCGTTAGTTTTTATTCTATTTTTTATCCGCACCTGCTAAAGGCGGAACTGCCAGAGGCGGCTCGCCTCAAATCATGGATTCTTCCCAGCAAGCGGGAGCTTCAAGACCGAACATCTTTACAACTGTAGGAGCTACGTTTGCAAGACCGTATTCGCCGTCCTTGATAGTGTACTTAACATCCTTATCATAGATGATGAAAGGAACAGGGTTAAGGGAGTGAGCTGTTCTTACGTTAACCTCGCCCTTCTTGTTCTTTTCAAGCATTTCGTCAGCATTACCGTGGTCAGCTGTGATAAGCATTGTTACGCCGTACTCGTCGCATACTTCCTTTAAGCGTGCAAGACCGATATCAACGGATTCAACACCAATGATTGTTGCTGCCATGCTGCCTGTGTGGCCTACCATGTCGCCGTTGGGGAAATTGCAACGGATAAAGTCGTACTTGCCGCCCTTGATTGTTTCGATAAGAGCGTCAACAATTTCAGCAGACTTCATCCAGGGGCGCTGGTCAAAGCTTACGTTATCGGAGGGAATTTCAACATATTCTTCAAGCTCTTCGCTGAACTTACCGCTCTTGTTGCCATTCCAGAAATATGTTACGTGACCGTATTTCTGTGTTTCGGAAATAGCGTACTGCTTCATTCCTGCCTTTACAAATACCTCAGAAAGTGTATTTGTGATTTCGGGGGGATTTACAAGATATCTTGCGGGGAGCTTTAAGTCACCGTCATACTGGAGCATACCTGCGTAGCATACGTCAGGCTTAGCACCTCTGTCAAATGCTGTGAAATCATCCATATCAAATGCCATGGACATTTCGATTGCACGGTCGCCACGGAAATTGAAAAGAATTACGCTGTCGCCGTCAACAATCTTACCAACAGGTTCGCCATTTTCAGCAATTACAAATGCAGGTAAATCCTGGTCGCTTGTAACGCCTGTTTCAGCTACTAATGTATCGAATGCTTCAATAGCAGAAGCAAACTGTCTGCCTTCTCCCTTTACGTGTGTCTTCCAGCCTGCTTCAACCATAGGCCAGTCCGCCTGATAACGGTCCATTGTGATCTTCATACGACCGCCGCCGCTTGCAATTCTGCCGTCGAATGTGCCGTCGTTAAGCTCAGCGAAAACATCCTCAAGCTGCTTTAAATACTGACCGCCTGTAAGAGGGGGAACGTCACGGCCGTCAAG
>JAFUNV010000172.1 GCA_017472865.1 Ruminiclostridium sp.
ATAATACCCTGGTCAATTATATCGGCAGCAATTTCGGGAGGTGTTTTTTCAAGTGTGATTTTAATAGCTTCAATAACCTGACTGAGAGGTTCAGAAAGTGCATCTCTGATTTCTGCACTTGTAATTGTTATATTCTCAGGAAGTCCGTTCAGGAGATTTCTGCCCTTGATATCCATGACAGGTTCATTTTCCGCATAGGGAGAAGCGGAACCGATTGCGATTTTTATATTTTCCGCTGTTCTCTCGCCGATAAGAAGATTATACTTTTTCTTGATATAATTTATGATTGAATTATCAAACTCATCGCCTGCAACACGCACAGAACGAGAAGTAACAATACCGCCGAGGGAAATTACAGCGACCTCGCTTGTACCGCCGCCGATATCTACAATCATACTGCCCGTAGGCTCTGCAACAGGCAAGCCTGCACCGATAGCTGCTGCCATAGGTTCTTCTATAATTGATACTCTCTTTGCACCCGCATTCTGGGCAGCTTCCTTTACCGCTCTTCTTTCAACAGCAGTAACCCCAGAGGGGATACAGATAATAACGCGTATTTTCCAGAAGCGTCTGCCCTTCTTTGCTTTAGCGATAAACTCCTGAAGCATACTTGTAGTCATGTCAAAATCTGCAATAACGCCATCTTTCAAGGGTCTTACCGCAACGATTGAACCGGGCGTACGACCGATAACGTCCTTAGCCTCCTGTCCTACATAGCGTACTCTTTCATATTTCACATCAACAGCTACAACGCTGGGTTCGCGGATAATAATACCTTTTCCGCGCATATATACAAGGGTATTTGCTGTACCCAGATCTATACCGATATCTTTAGTAAACATATTTTCCTCCGACTAATATTATTCTTTTTATATTATAACACGAAAAGCCATAGCATACAACAATTTCAAAAGAAAAAAATTAAAGTTTTTCAGGTATATTTTGTGCAGGTTGCTATATACCCGTAGAACCAAAGCCACCGCTTCCTCTTTCAGTATCGGAAAGAGTCTCGGCTTCTTCAAATTCAGGAAGCACAACAGGCATAATAACCAGCTGTGCAATTCTGTCGCCGTTATGAACGATAAAATTCTTATCCGAATGGTTTATAAGCGGAACCTTTATTTCTCCTCTGTAATCACTGTCAACGACACCAACGCAATTGGCAAGTGATACCCCTGATTTATAGGAGACGGAGCTTCTGGGGAAAATAAAAGCACCAAGAGCGGGATTATCCAGCTGGATAGCTATACCCGTGGGGATAAGCATACGCTCGTTGGGAGCAATAACAATATCATTTTCAATGCAGGCAAATAAATCCGAACCAGCACTGCCTTCAGTAGCGCGGAACGGAAGTTTTGCGTCAATATTAATTTTTTTAACTTTTATGTTCATATTTTCACCTGATTTTTAACACCACGGAAGTAAAGTCCTCTCGTAAACTTATCCATAGGCGGTTTTTTGTTATTAAGATAACTGTTAATAATATCATCTGTCTCAGCTTCTACGGTAAATTTAAGAACTGCAAAATCTGTACTGCTGAAATGCTTCATTTTATCGGCAATATACAACACATCACTGTTCAGGATTTCAGCAGTATTTTCAGAACATATAACATGAAGCTCGTTGTTCATACGGTCTTTTACAGTTCTGCCGCAGCATTCCTTGTTACAGGGTTTTCCATTCTTTATGGGGCATCTGCGCGTAATCATAAGCGGCAGATAACCGTATGCGATTATTCCTGTCCTAATATTTTTTTCAAGCTGATCTATCTGATATGCGGTAAGCTCTGACGAAAGTATAATATCCTTTACGCCGTAATCCGAATAAAAGGCAAGCGAATCACTGTTCATACAGTTCAGTCTTACACCGCCGTACAACTCAAAACCCATTTCCGAAAACAGTTGTATATGTCCGATGGTATGAACAAGAACTTTATAAAAACCTTCGTTTTTAAGCTCAGCAAAGCGCTTTGCTATACGCTGTTCACAATCTGCAAGATAAACGGGCGGAACAAGAACAATCCGACTGTTTTCAGCTGAAAGGGATTTATCAACAATTGAGTAAGGAGCATATATAATACTCAGATTCCGGTTATCAAGAGCTTTCGCTAACTGCTTTCTGGTGTATACCTCGGCCCTAAGCTCCATTATGCTTCCTCCGTAAATATATTTTTCTTACTTATAAGCTCTTCTGCATTTTTGAGAGAAGCTTCGTCATGGCTGTCACCCGAAATAATTCTGGCAATTTCCGCAACCTTTTCATTATAATCAAGACTGCGGACAGTTGTATATGTCCGTTCATCATCGCTTTTCTTTTCAATAAGCAAATGATTGTCCGACAACGCTGCTATCTGCGCTAAATGAGTAACACAAAGCACCTGACGCTTTCCTGAAATTTCAGAAAGCTTCTGTCCTGTTTTCTGAGCAGCCCTGCCGCTTATACCTGTATCGATTTCATCAAAAATCATAGTGGGAGTATCATCACTGTCTGCCAGGACACTCTTTATAGCAAGCATAATACGTGAAAGCTCACCGCCTGAAGCTACCTTACCAAGCGGTTTTAAATCCTCACCCTTGTTGACAGAAATAAGAATTTCAACGCTGTCAATTCCATGAACAGTAACCTTTCCCTGTTCAATCGAAAATAACATTCTGATATCAGGCATATCGAGAAATCTGAGCTGTTCGGTAATTTCCGCAGTCAGCTTTTCAGCGCCCGCTTTTCTTTTTTCAGAAAGCTCAAGAGCTGTCTTTTTAAGCGTATCACCCATTCTGCGCTTTTCTTCCATCAGCTCCGAAAGGGTGTTATCGGCGTCTGATAAAACTTTAAGCTCGTTTTTCCATTCCCCGCACATATCAATAATTTCATCAAACTCTGCCGCATACTTGCGCTTAAGACGAAGAATTTCGCTCATTTTTTCTTCGAGCACAGATAACTGCTGCTCCGAATCGTTTTCGGGAATATTTCCGCTTATTTCTCCGCCGATATCCTGAATTTCGATAAGTATATCCGAAAGCCGTTCGCTGAGAGCTGCACAGGATGGTACAAATTCAGTTATACGGTTAACCGAACTGATAGCTGCTGAAATCATATCAGCAGCGCCGTTCTCGTCACCTATAAGACAATTCTGCGCCGAAACAAGCGAGTTACTGATTTCTTCAAAATTTCTTGCCTTATTGAGTTGTTCGGAAATTTCCGTTTCCATTCCTTTTCTGAGCTTCAGTTTTTCAACTTCATTAATCTGCTTTTTAAGCTCTTCAATCCGCTCATCTTTACGTGAGTTTTCATCTTCTATAAGCTTGATTTTACGGGAAATCTGCGAAAAACTGCGGAAAAGCTCACCATATTCATCAAGCTTTTTTTCAAGTCCCGAATAATTGTCAAGCAGTTCACGCTGATTGTTACTGTCTATAAGTATTCTTGTATCGTGCTGTCCATGAATATCAATAAGACCTGAAGCTATCTCCTTAAGAATAGCAACAGTAGAAGGCTTTCCGCAGATACGGACGATTCCCTTTCCGTCCACGGAAAATTCACGCTGGAGTATAATCTCATCTTCTGCTTCAAAACCATATTCAGAGAGCTTTTCAGCAGTCTTGGCAGGGATAAAATCAAAAAGTGCGGTAACTGAGGCTTTTTTTGTACCTGTTCTTATAAGGTCCTTGCTAACCCTGCCGCCGAGGATTGCGTTTATTGCACCTATGAGTATACTTTTACCTGCACCTGTTTCACCCGAAAAAACATTGAAGTTTTCAGTAAAAGATATTGACGCCTTTTCTATTACGGCAAGATTTTCAATATACAGTTCCTTAAGCATTTTCTCCTCCGGGTCAAAGCATTTTTCTGAGATAAGCAATAAGTGTTTTTACGTCGTTTTCGGTTCTGACAAGTATAAAGAATGTATCGTCACCTGCAATGGTGCCGACTACATAATCAATATTCATGGAATCAAGCGTTGCACAGGCAGCATTTGCAAGCCCTGAACGGCATTTCACGCATACGATATTGCCCGCATAGTCAATTTTTATTACAGCCTGACGGAAAATATTTTCAAAATGTATACCACTGGCACGATGAGCCTTCATGTAACAGCTTACGCCCGTGCCTGACGAAATTGCTTTTTCAAGATTAAGCTCGTTTATATCACGCGAAGCTGTGGCTTGTGTTACGTTATATCCTCGCTCCCTCAGTAATTTCTGAAGCGTTTCCTGATTTTCAATTTCATATTCCGAAATTATTGAAAGTATTTCCGTCTGTCTTTTTTTCTTCATTTTTCTCTCCGTTATTTCAGCGGCTGTATAAGCTTATTATTTACAGCATTATAGAAGCTGTCGCCGTTTATATCTATAAGATTTAAGCAGATATCCGATTTTGTAATACGGACAATCTCACCTTCACAGAATTTAATCCCGCTGTCACCGTCTACGCTTACACTTACTGCGCTGCCCTCATATCCGTTAAAACTAACAGTAATTATATCATTACCGCTGAAAATCATCGGGCGGTTCAGAAGAGTATGTGCACACAAGGGTGTAAGCTCAATGCACTCAACAGTAGGCTCAATTATAGGACCGCCTGCGGAAAGAGCATAAGCGGTTGAACCTGTCGGTGTGCTGAAAATAAGCCCGTCAGCACGTATTCTGGATACGGTTATACCGTTGCACTGTACAATAAATTCAGGAAGTTTTGAATAACTGTCCTTTGTAAAAACTATATCATTAAGTGCCGTATACCTTTTATTACCGCTGTTCAGTATAAAATCACCGCTCATCATCATTCTGCGGCTTATATGATAATCACCTGTTTTAAGTGAAGAAATACTGTCAAATTCATCGGTTTCCAACGCAGTCATAAAACCAAGACGACCTGTGTTTATACCGAGCAGTGATTTTTTAAGTACAGCCGCACGCTTTCCCCATTTAAGTATTGTTCCGTCACCGCCGACAGTTATAAAAACGTCGCTTTTATTCATGAGTTCGGATATTTCACCGTATTCGACGAAATCAGAAGAAAAAAACTCAGCCGCATTATCAGGCATAAGCGGTGCTATTCCTGAAACCTTCAATGCATGTATAAGGTCGGGAAGAACTTTGAGGCTTTTTTCCTTTTTAAAATTAGTGCAAATTAACGCATTCATCATTAATCACCATGTTGTTTATTTATAAAGAAATGCATGAGAAACTCACGGTTTCCGTCTCCGCCTTCAATAGGCGACGGAATAACCGAAATATCATAAAATCCCAACGCCTCTGAAAATTCACAGATATCATCGGTTATTTTCTTATGAAGCTTAGGGTCTCTTATTACACCGTTCTTACCATTCCTGTGTTTACCGTTTTCAAACTGAGGCTTTATGAGCGCAACACCTTCAGCTTTGTCCGAAGCAAAACGCATAATTTCAGGCAGAATAAGTTTTAACGAAATAAAAGAAACATCTATGCTTATAAAATCCACAGGCTTATATATTTCGTCCGTAGCCTTACGTATATCAAGCTGTTCAAGTGAAATAACCTTAGGGTTATTCTTAAGCGAGCTATCCAGCTGGTCTCTGCCTACGTCAACAGCAAAAACCATGTCAGCATTATTCCGAAGCATACAATCAGTAAAACCGCCTGTTGAAGCGCCTATATCAAGACAGCATTTTCCGTCAAGTCTGATATCGAACACCTCTATCGCTTTTTCTAGCTTAAATCCTCCCCTGCCCACATATTTCATGCACTCGGGGTTTTCGGAAACCTCAATAATATCAGTTTCAGTGTCAACTGTTTCGGAAGACTTTGTGAATGTTCTGCCATTAACTGTTACAGCGCCCTCTTGTATTATCTTCTGAGCCGCTGTGCGGCTTCTGGCCAAATTAAGTTCAGTCAGTGCAACATCAAGTCTGGTTTTCATTTTTTACCTTTTCAATTACAGATTCACGGTCAAGACCGTATTTTTTCAGCTGACTTTCAGTATCAGCTGTTTTTACAAACTCGTTATCCACGGCAGTTATCGAAAAATCGCCTTTATAACCACGCAAATAAAGCATACACATAAGCTTTTCGCCTATGCCGCCGTTTCTGATACCTTCTTCAAAAAACATAATCTTCTTATAAGAAGACGCAATGTCGCAGATTTCATCTGATATGGGGAAAATTCTGTTCATAGCAAGACTGTCGGTGCCTTCTATATCAACAATACTATGAACAGTCCTGCCGTATGAAATAAGGAGCGTATCCGAGTTTTTACCCGAATATAAAAAATCCCTGTATTCTCCCTTTTTGCCGCTGACGCTGCTGCCTCGGGGATAACGCACAACAGCAATACCGTCGCAATCATAAATAGCCTTATGGAGTGAAAGTTTCAGCTCTGCTGCACTCGACGGCGAAAAAACAGTTACACCGGGGATAGAAGTCAGCATTGCAACATCAAAGATACCCTGATGGGTTTCACCATCCTCGCCTATGAAGCCTGCACGGTCAACACAAAGAACAATATGCTTCTTTTCAATGGCTGCATCATGGATAATCTGGTCATAGCAGCGCTGTAAAAAAGTAGAATAAACCGCAAAAACAGGTATAAGACCCTGTGTGGCAAGGCCACAGCTGAAGGTCAGAGCGTGCTGCTCGGCAATACCTACATCAAAAAAACGTTCAGGATGAGCTTTTGCCATGTACTGAAGACCTGTTCCGTATTTCATAGCCGCTACAACTGCACAGATGCGCTCATCGGAAGCGGCAATGCGACATAGTTCCCTGCCCATTATTTCGGAATATCCCGGTGTACGGTGAACAACAGTCTGTGTTGCTTTTGCTACACCGTGGTACTCGCCGGAATTAGCTTCAGCAGGAGCATAGCCCTTGCCTTTTTTTGTGTTCACATGAACAATACAAGGCTCGTTTCTGAGCTTGGCAACCGTAAGCGTATCTATGAGTTTTTCGATGTTATGACCGTTTACAGGGCCAAAATATTTAAAACCAAGACTCTCAAAAATATTGCTCTGATAAAGAGCAAATCTTATAAAATCCTTGGTTCCGCTGATGGATTTTGAAATATCCTGACCAAAAGCGCTCTTTGCAAGGAAATCCTTTACAGCTTCCTTCTTTTCAAAATATGTCTTTGAAGAGCGTATGTCGGTGAGATAATCCGCTACCGCACCGTGATTTTTTGAAATAGACATCTGATTATCGTTAAGTATGATAATCAGATTGCTGGAAAGCTTGCTTACATTATTGAGTCCTTCAAATGCCTGACCGCCTGTAAGAGCACCATCACCTATAACTGCAACAACATTTCCTTTTTCGCCCTTTATTTCCATTGCTTTTGCTATTCCAAGGGCAGCAGAAATAGAAATACTGCTGTGACCGCCTATGAAAGCGTCGTGCTCCGATTCCACGGTACGCGGAAAACCCGAAATACCGCCTTCACACCGCAGTGTGGAAAAATCCTTGTATCGGCCTGTAAGTATCTTATGTGTATAGGACTGATGCCCTACGTCGAACACAATTTTATCTTCAGGGGTTGTAAAAACACTGTGAAGAGCAACAGTAAGCTCAACGGTACCAAGATTTGAAGCAAGGTGACCGCCTGTTTTAGGGATATTTTCTATTAAAAACTCTCTTATTTCAGCACACAGCTCTTTCTTTTCAGAAACAGACAGCGCTTTTACAGACTGAGAGGATATATTTTCATCAAGAAACAAGATAAAAACCTCCGCTTTATACTACAACTACAAAAAGAGAAAAAATCATACCGATAATAATTCCGAGCAGCGCACCACACAGAACCTGAAAAGGTGTATGACCGAGAAATTCCTTAAGGTCTCTTACAGGTTTATTCTCTTCCTCGTCAATTTCAATATCAATTTCCTCATCAAGTTGTTCTACAATCTCATCGTCAAGCTTATCCACAATTCTGCGGAGACGATTGATTTCACGGGCATGAAGTCCGGCCGCACGCCTTACACCGCAAGCATCATACATAACGATAAGCGCCAGTATCATAGCCAGAGCAAACTCAGGAGAATTAACCCCGCAGACTTTTGAAGCAGTAACCGCCAGAGCGCATACGGTTGCAGAATGTGAAGAAGGCATTCCGCCTGCCCCGAGTATTCTCTCAGGGTCAAATTTCTTTGTTTCGATAAGGTGAATGATTGTTTTGATTATCTGAGCGGAAACCCAGCCGATAATCGCCGCAACAAGCATTACATTAAACTGATCAGTTCTCATCTTTTGTTCCTTTCATATATATCAGAATCAGTTGTTTCTTTCGAGAAGCATATTTGTAAGCTCACGCACAAAACCGTTATCAGGAAATACTTCCAGAGCTGAAAGCGCAGACTGTGTAAGCTCTTCTGCCTTCTGTCTTGCTTTTTCAAGACCTACAACCGAAGCGAAGGTGTGCTTTCCTGACTTTTCATCACTGCCCACAGGCTTTCCCAGAGCCTCCGAGGTGCTCGTAATATCGAGAATATCGTCAATTATCTGAAATGCAAGTCCAAGATTATAAGCGTAATTTTCAGCCGCCTTCATATATTCAGCTTCTTTTTCGCTTTCCGCACACAGCACACCACAGCAGCAAGCAGCCTTCAACAGGTCTGAAGTTTTCATAGCATACATATCAAGTATATCATCAGGATTCTCGATATGACCGTTATTCTCCGTATCAATCTGCTGACCGCCTATCATACCGCAGAAACCGACAGATTTTGCAAGGAAGGAAATAATTTTAGCGGAAGCCAAAGGACTTATTTCGCCGTTCAGTGCCGATTCAGAAATAATCTCAAAAGGCTTTACAGTAAGAGCGTCGCCCGCCAGCAGCGCAGTATACTCGTCAAACGCCTTATGACAGCTGGGCTTACCGCGTCTGAAATCATCATCGTCCATACATGGCAGGTCGTCATGTATCAGCGAGAAGGTATGGATATACTCAACTGCGCAGGCTGTTGCAAGTACCTTTTCAGCTGTACCGCCGCACATTTCACAGAATCTGAGCGCAAGCACAGGACGTATTCTCTTTCCGCCTGCGCTGAGACTGTAACGAGCCGCTTCCACAACACGCTTCTGTCTGAGTTCTTCTTCGGGTAAAAAGCTGAAAAGCTTTTCATTCACCATATTTATATATTTTTCAAGTCCATTCATAATTATTTTCCTGTATTTTCTATTTTTTCAATTTTAAGCTTTGCGCTTTCTATGTCTTTTTTGCAGATTTCTACAAGCTTTGCCGCTTCAGAATAGAGATTCACCGCTTCATCAAGAGGAAGACCGTCTTTTTCCATAAGTGTTGAAATTTCGCTCAGTCTGCTGTAAGCTTCTTCAAAATTCATTTTTTATTATCCTTTCAGGAGAAAATATATTTATTCGACAATCGCGCTGAATTTGCCGTCTGAAACACGAATTTCGATTTTATCACCGCTGTGGATATCACTGCTTGAAACAACACTTTTTCCGTCCTTGCTGACTATCGAATAGCCTCGCATAAGCACAGCAAGCGGATTAAGCGCTGAAATTACCGCCGCCTTTTCTGAAAGTATATGTTCTTTGCAGCTGATAATTTCATTCAGCTTGTCCCGTATCTGCATTTCCTTTTCAAGAACCTGCTTTTCTCTCAGCTGAAGCTGATGATAAGGATTGCAGCTCTGAATATAGCTGTCTGCCGCAGTAACAAGCATTGCTTTTCTTTCAGTTGACCGTATAGCACAGCGCTTTATAAAATCCAGATATGAATCGAAAAGCGAAGACACTTCTCTTATATCGGGTACTGCAAGTTCGGCCGCCGCACTCGGTGTAGGCGCACGAAGGTCTGCGGCAAAATCCGAAAGAGTAACATCCGTTTCATGTCCGACGGCAGAAATTGTAGGAATACTGCTCTCGTAAACCGCACGGACAACCTTTTCTGAGTTAAAAGCGGATAAATCTTCCGAAGAACCGCCGCCGCGTCCGAAAATAATAAGGTCTGCACCCGTCTTTCCGGCTTTTGCAAACGCGGACGCAATAGAATCAGGTGCTTTTTCTCCCTGTACAAGAACAGGAATAAGAACAACACTGCATACAGGATATCTGCGTCCGATAATATTGAGTATGTCCTGAAGAGCCGCGCCTGTTTCGGCGGTAATTACACAGATTTTCTCAGGAAAACGCGGGCGTGGTCTTTTCTGTGAAAAAACGCCCTCGGCTTCAAGCCTTGCTTTAAGCTGTTCAAGCGCTAAGGCTTGTGCACCTGCTCCCTCTGGAATTATATCGGAAGCGTAAATCTGATATTGCCCTTCCTTTTCATAACACTGTACCGAGCCTCTGACAATAACCGACATACCGTTTTCGGGAATAAACGACATTTTTTCCGCATAGGAACGGAACATTACCGCCTTGACCGAGGAAGCATCATCTCTGAGCGAAAAATACATGTGCCCCGACTTGTAATGAAGCGTAAAATCGGAAATCTCGCCCTTGATACAAAGATCCTCAAAAGTTTTTTCACCCTTCAGCATCAGCGAAATCTTACGGTTGAGCTGAGAAACAGTTACGGTGAAAGGCTTATTCGGAAGCATCAGGCTTATCCTTCAGGACGTTTCCGAGAATACCGTTTATAAAGCCGCTGTCCTTCTTTTCGGCATACTTCTTTGAAAGCTCTACCGCCTCATTTACCGCAACAACATCGGGAACATTCGGGCAATAGATAATTTCATATATTGCAAGTCTGAGAATTGTCTTGTTGATTTTTGAAATACGTGAAACCTCACGTGTTTCGCTGTACTTACCGATAATTCCGTCAAGCTCATCATATTTAAGTACAATTTTTTCCGCAAGGCCCTTGACTTCATTATTGAGTTCCATTTCAAACGCCTCAACGCAGGCTTCAGCGGTTTCGTTTATTTCAATAGCACTGAGTTCATTCTGGAAAAGGAGAAGAAAAACGCCTTCTCTAACTTCACGTCTTGTCATTTTTATAATTCCTTTCATTCTGTTCATAAAACTGTTTATGATTTTAAACGCCAAGCGACCCTCCCGTTATGGGAGGGTTTGGCATATAGCTTACACTTCTGCGCAGATACCTACTACGCTTACATTTACCTTTGAAACCGCAATACCTGTCATACTCTGCACTGCTGATTTCACATTGTTCTGAACCCCTTTTGCAACATCGCATGCCTTTGCTGACTGATTGACTATTATTGAAATATCAACAGACACAGAGTCATTTGAAATCTTTACACGGATAGGTGATATGAAACGCTCCTTTATAGCAGATGATTTCAGGACTGCAAGCTTATTTGTAGAGGTGAGAGCAACACCTTTGATTTCTGCTGCAGCAGCCTCTGCGATACCTATGATAGCGTTAGCTGAAACCTTTAATGTACCTGTGGTTTTAGCATCATTCTTGTTCATATTATACGTCCTTCCCCGGAGAAACTCCGTTTTAATCGGATTTTATGTGAATTTCATGAGTTGAATACACTACTTCTACTATATTATATCACAAAAATCCAAAATGTACAACTATTTTATTTCAAGAATAGTAATATTTTCTACCGGTACAGCAATTTCACCTAAAAGTGTACTCTTGATTTGTGCAGCTTGTGCAGTATCAAGACCCGAGGTCTTAACAATGACATTAGCGCTTGAGTCGGACAGATAACATAATGCTTCGGTAAAGCCCTGGGCTTTAAGAAGATTTTCAACCTTCGTTTCAGTTTCTATGTAGTTTCCTACCTCAATTACGTCCTGCGCAATTACCGCAAGTTCCTCTTCCGTGGAATCACCGCCGAAATAGAAGCTCTGGAGCACTTCGACAGCTTCATCCCTGCTCTGCTGCTTATCAAGGCGTGCCTGAGCAAAATACTCATCGGAATTTGTTGAAGAGACGCTTATTTCCTTTTCGCTGTTTACAGAGGAAGATACAAACTGGACGTCACCATAATTTCCCGTCGCCGCATTTTCCTGAGGAATTTCAGTCCCTGCAGCAGAATAAAGATAATTGGCGTAAACTGCTACACCCAGCAGAACTGTAAGTCCGCCAAGAATTATCTGTTTTTTTCCGATTATAAGATTAAGTCTTTTTCTCATGATTATTTTCTCCTTGAATTACTTTATTACGCTTACCCGCGTTGTGCTTATTCCGAAAGCTCCCGAAACCGCACTTATTACTTTTTCACGAATTATGATGTTGTCGCCGCCGTCACATACAACTATGACACCTCTTATTTCAGGCGTCTTTGTATATACAGGTTCATCTTCATTCTTCTGATACTGATTCTGCTCCGAAGAATCCAGCGTTATCATAACCGTAATATTTCCTATTCCGTCAATCTGCGTCAGAATATCCGTCAGACGCTTTTCAAGCGCCGTTTCATACTCAGCTTGTTTCTGATAGTTGAAAAGACCATTGCTGTTATTACCGTCTTTCTTACCTCCGCCTAGTCCGCTGAGCGCTATGAGGACAATAAGTGCCGCACCGGCTATCAGGATAATTCTGATTGATTTTTCACTTCTGAACAGCTCCTTTAATTCCTTCATGCTGAAAATTCCGTTCATTGCGGTTCCTCCAGGTATACCTCTATTTCATTTCCTGTATATTTTTTAGTAATCTCCACCGCCCTTTCCGCCGTTTCCTCTGCTGTTTCACCGAGAACAAGCCTGATTTCATTAAAGGATATGCTTGAATTCTCCGAAATATTAACATTGACATATATTTTTTCAGGTCTTATATTCTCTTTTATAAGCTCAGCTTCAATTCTTCTGCTTAAAGAATCCGCCGCTTCTTTTGCTACCTGTTTTTCGTAATCATCGGTAAAATCTGTATATGCGGTATCAACTGTGAATATATCAAGAAACTCATCGGATATGGAACGTTCGCCGAAAATATTCATAACCGATACAATAAAAAAGCATGACAATAAGATGCGAACCTGTTTTCCGTTCTGATTTTCAGGAACGAGTATTTTAAAAACAGCTGTTATAATCGCACAGACGCTTATACTGAACAGTATTTCTCTCATTTTTATTCCTATCTTCTGCATATAAGCAGCATTAATGTGGTTGAAATCGTAATGAAAAGAAAAAGACAGATTATCATGGAAATAATTATCGAAAGTACGTTTTCACCGCATTTAATCATTCTGCCTGCGTCTTCGGCACCAAATATATCTCCCGCAACACCTGCAACAAACAGAAAAAAACGATAACAAAGAGCATTTATAAGCACAGGCATAAGTACAGCCGCACCTGTAACTATTCCGAAGCTTCCAATGCCTGATTTCAGAAGCTCAACGCTTGTTTTTACAGTAGACAGTGCATCTGAAACAGCTCCGCCTACAAATGGAATACTTGTAGATACGGCAAAACGCGCCGCACGAAGCCCTATTGAATCTGCAGAGGCTGTAATATTCGTCTGAAGAGTGAGAAAGCCGATAAAGATTGTCATAACAAAACCAAGACCCCATACTACAACTCTTTTTATTCCATCACCTAGTTTGTCGATTTTAAGGTCTGTATTGAGCCCCCCTGCTGCTGAAATTCCCATAAGACAGCTTGTCAGCGGGAACAGTATTTTAGACGTAATCTGTGCCAGGATTTCTATTGAAATCATCATCACTGAGCTGAAAACAGCGGCTGTTGATGCGTGTCCGCCCACTGCAATCACTCCTGCCAGAACAGGGATATATGTAAGCATGAAATCAGAAGCTGAAGAAACCGCTGTATCTATCCCGTCTATGGCACTGCTCAGATATGATGAGATTATTATTGTTGCAGTAAGTCCCGATACAGCTGAAAAAGTTTTTGAAGCAGAACAACTTTCGACGTTCAGGCTTCCCAACAGAGTTGTAAGAATAATAACTGCAAGCAGTGCGCCGAACATTGAAAAGGGCTGTTTTACATTTTCAGCTATCATATCACCGATAGTTTTCAGTACATCCCCAAGCGACAGATTTGTTATACCGTTGCCGTCAGGTTCAATGCCGTTTTCCACAAGGTATTCCTGCGCAGAATCAGGTACAGCGTCATACAGAATGTCTGTACCAAAGCTTTCTTCGGCGTATACCGAAAATTCAAAGAAATAACAGAACAAAATAAATATTGTGATTATTAAAAATCCTTTTTTCAGCATCAGAGCATCAGTTCCTTTACAATTCCCAGAATAGCTTCAAAAAGCGGCACAGATATCAGAAGCACCGCGATTTTTCCTGCAAAATCAATTTTAGCGGCAATAGCTGTTTCTCCGCTGTCACGGCAACAATCAGAGGCAAGCTGAGTTATATAGCATACGGCAAGCGCCTTCATAAGCGCGGTTATATACACACTGTCAGCACCTGAGGCTTCGGATAGCGTATTGATAAGTCCCAGCACAGGTGAAAAAGCACTCAGCACAGCACCGAAAATAAGAACCGATACAGCGAGCGAGATATAAAGTCCGTATTCCTTATTGTATTGTCTCAGGACAGAGGAAACCGCCGCTGCCGCAACTGCCGCACCTGCAATAGCAAAAATATTCATAGTTATATCTCAAAAACTTCCCTTATGCGTTCAAATAGAGTCGCAATCTCGTTTACAAGAAGCATCATCACCACTATAAGTCCCGCTATCGTGGTCATCATCGCCTGCTCGTCCCGACCCGAACGCTGGAGAAGAATATTGAGAATAGCCACAATCAGTCCGATTCCCGCTATTTTAAAGATTAAATCAACTTCCATTTTGTTTACCTCAGATTATTATTATCCCTGCGGCAATTCCGCACAATCCCCATACTGTCCTTAACATTCTGCCCTTTATTCTGAAATCTCTTTCCGCTTCATCAAGATTGCGGCGGGCCAGATTTTTATTCAGAGAAAGCATTGAAAGCTGACCCTCAATATCGGTGCTGCCTATCTGCTCGCCGACACTAAGCAGAATACGTTTGTCGCTGTCGCTGAAAAACACTGTTCTTTTAAGCGCATACTGCCATTGTTCCGAAATATCACAGTCCGGCTCATCAGTACAATCGTTCAGTATATTCAGAAATATGAAATTCCTGAAGCTTTCCTGTGCAGAAAGCTCTTTTATAATTTCACCTGTTCTCAGAGCGCGGAAACGTATGAGTATTTCCATTTCAGTAAGCATATTTACCAGATTTTCAAGCTGGAGCATACGCATTTTCAATCCCGCTGACATTACTGTACCTGCTGTAAAGCAGATTGTTGCCATCATTACAGCTATTGAGAGCTTCAACATTTTCTACACACCACAGCCCTTTCATAATTCCCGTATTCTTTCCTTTACCGAAAAAGGCAAGATAATTCACTGTCCCTGAATTTATGAGTGATACAACTGTCTGATTGCGCGCCGCTTCGCATATATCGCCGCAATGCACTGTAATAATAGGCTTTATCCCCATCCCTGCGCATTTTGAAAGAATTTCGGTATCTTGTCCCACTTCATCACAGACTATATACTCGGGTGAAAGAACCCTCAGCGCATGGTCTATCCCTTCCGCTTTAGGAAAGCAATTGAGAATATCCGTGTTGATTCCCACATCATTCTGCGGTACTCCGTTGTAAACAGCGGCAATCTCACCACGCTCATCTATCAATGAAGTTTTATGAAAAGTTCCGAGATTACGGCAATAGTCACGGAGCATGGTTGTTTTTCCGCTGAGAGGTGGCCCTGCAATAATAAGGCCTGAAAAATTTCTGTTATGTACTGTTTCAGTAAAAAGCCTGTCAGATATTCCCTTGTGCTCGCGGGAAATACGCACGTTCAGTGATGAAATATCCTTTATTGTTTCAAGTCTTTCGCCCGAAACATGAGCTGTACCTGTAAAACCTGCCCTGTGACCGCCCTTCAGCGTAATCCATCCCTGGGAGAATTCGCGCTGACAGCTATGAACGGAGTAATTGCAGAAGCTTTTTATGCATGAATATATCCCGTCCATTTCCGCACATCGGCTCCCGCAGACATATCTTCCTGAAATCGTCTCGACAATAAGAGGTTTGCCTGCGCGGACACGTATTTCCGTTGCCTCAGCGGATATATTCCGCGGTACAGACAGAAGCAGATTTTCAAATGGAGGAAGCATTGCCGCGACCTCATAAAAACGGTTTTCATATTTCATAGATACTCATTCCTTTTCATATTCCTTGCTTAAATCTATGAGCGTCAGGACAAGAATAGAACAAAAAACAGCCGTATAAAAATACGACTGTTTCTGAGATTATATTTTAAGCTTTAATCGCCCCACCAATCTTTTTCCTCTTCTTCCTCCTCAGAAGAATCGGTACTGCCTGTATCAGCGGGAGCTGCGGCGAACATTTCTCTTGAAACTGACGGTATTTCACCGCCGTTTTCATTACTGTTGTCCGCTGTGGGAATCCGGTGCTTTTCACCGTTGTTGAAGAAATCATCAATATCAGGACCATCCTGCTTTACAGCAGGTGAAGGTGCTGGCGGTGGGAATCCTCTGTCTGTAAGGTCTTCTGCTGCGTTGGGAGAATACGGAGGAACGCTGTCACCCGAAGTGTATGTATAACCCTGGTTTGTATTGAGCTGAGGTGCTGTATTACCCCTTAAGTGAAGCATTATTATCACAGTAAGACCGATTGCGCCGATTGCGCCCATAATAATGCTGAAAATATTGCCGTTTCCGCTTGTATTGACATAAGTAACAACATAAGGACAGATATAAGGAGCATAGTCGGCACGGGTTGCACCGACGTCACCGTACATAAACCATTCATAAAGATAATCTGTCAGTTCATCATCAAGAGCTGTAACCTTACCCTGAATATCAAATTCGTTCCATACTGTAGGCTCGATACCCTCGTCATAGTATTTCCATGTCTGTTCCATAAGCTTTTCAGCGTCCGCAACACGGTCAACATGGCTTATCTCCACCGCAATATACATAGGTGTATCACTTTCAAAGGTCCCGACCATAGGAACTACATAATAATGAGAAGAAATGCGCTTACTGGTTGTAATGCCAAGTGTTTTATTATGTGTTTCCTCTACTGCAAACTCACCCATGATTTCGTAGACCCTTCCCTTGACGTACATTCCGTCAGCAAATTCGCTTTTGGTCATGTAATTGAAATCATCGGTAGCTTTTTCTGCTTTTGAGTTTTCAGAAATTCCCTTTACAGTAAAGACAATTCCGAAAATGAACAAAGCCGCAAACATGACTACAAGTCTTGTTTTAAAAGAATCAAGTCTCATTTTTAAATCCCCCAAAAATCATTTTACTGTAATAATACACTAAACTATCACATTTGTCAAGTGACTATCACAATTTTATTTAATAACATATAATCTCCGACGCTGTATGTAGCGGATATTACAAAAAGCAAAAGGCATAAATCATGATTTTATCACGATTTATGCCTTTTAATCTTATATGGAATTAATACTCAACACCATAAGTGCTGCGGTAATTCTTCATTGCTTCAAGATATTCCTTACCTTCGATGACGCCGTCTTCGATAGCCTTGATGATATCATTAATATTAACGATGGAATAAACCTTAACGCCGAAATCCTTGTATGCGGACTGAACTGCGCTCATATCACTATCCAGAGCCTTTTCCATACGGTCAACGGTGATAACCATACCTGTGATATCAACGTTTGCCGCTTCCTTAAGCTTGGGAAGAACCTCGCGGAGAGCCTTGCCTGAAGTCATAACGTCCTCGATAATAACAACCTTTTCGCCGTCCTTAAGCTGCTTGCCTACGAACACACCGCCTTCGCCGTGGTCCTTTGCTTCCTTACGGTCGAAGCAGTAGCTTACTTCAATACCGAACTTGTCAAAAAGTGCGATAGAAGCGCTTACGGAAAGCGGAATACCCTTGTATGCAGGTCCGAAAAGTGTTTCAACCTCAATGCCGTTTTCCTTGATGCATTCAGCGTAATACTTTCCCAGCATGGAGAGCTGAGCGCCTGTCTTGTAGTTGCCTGTGTTGATAAAATAGGGAGCCTTTCTGCCGCTTTTAAGGGTAAACTCGCCGAAGGTAAGAACACCGCTGTCTACCATGAACTTGATAAAACTTTCTTTATAGGTCATTTTCGCTTTTTCCTTTCGATTTTTTATTTTACTGTTTAATTATAACATATCTGTCAGTTTTTTGCAACTGTATTTTTTAATTTCAAATATATTACGGATAATCTTTTGGAATACTGTTTTTTTATAATTCCGCCTCCGTTTTTCCATATTTTAACACAAGATAACCCAATTGTCAAATAATCTCAAAAAACCATTGCCTTAAACAAAAAAATATGTTATAATTAGCTATAATCTTCTATGAAAGGAATTTTGAACAATGAGTACAGCCTTTAAAGCCGCGGATATCCTTATTCCGCAGAATGTTGATATGGAAAAGTGGGCGGTTGTAGCCTGCGACCAGTATACAGGTCAGCCCGATTATTGGAAAAGAGTCGAAGAAACCGTCGGTGGTGCGGATTCTACCTTAAAGCTTATCCTCCCCGAGGTTTATCTTGAAGAGCCCGATTCTGAAGCAAGAATTGAAGCAATTCATGACGAGATGAACCGTATTCTGGGCACTGATACCCTTAAGGAATACAAGGATTCTGTCATTTATATCGAGCGTGTTCAGTCTGACGGAAAAATCCGTCAGGGTCTTATCGGTATGATTGACCTTGAAGAATATGACTACCGCAAGGGCAGTACCTCACAGGTCCGTGCAACAGAGGCTACCGTTGTTGAGCGTATCCCCCCGAGAATCAAGGTAAGACAGGGCGCGCCTATGGAGCTTCCTCACATCATGATTCTTATTGACGATGAAGAAAAAACAGTTGTTGAACCCTGCTCTGCAATCAAGAACAGCGGCGAAGCAGTTTATGATTTCACGCTTATGGAAAACGGCGGAAAAATCTGCGGTTATGCTCTTGATGACGCACTGAAAACCTCTGTTTTCAATGCACTTGATAAGCTGAACGACAATGATTTATTCAATAAAAAGTATAATCTCAGCGGTTACCCTACCCTGTTATATGCAATGGGTGACGGAAACCACTCACTTGCTACCGCAAAGGAGTTCTATGAACAGCTGAAGCGCGAAAATCCTGATAAGGATTTATCAGCGCACCCTGCCCGCTATGCTCTTGTTGAAATTGTAAATCTTCACAGCCCTGCACTGGAATTTGAAGCGATTCACAGAATTGTAACAAACGTAAACACTGACGAGCTTATGAAGGAAATGACCGAAGCGTTAGGCTTAAGCGAAGAAAAGGCTGAACAGGGTTTTGATATTATCCTAAACGGCACAGAAAAGACAGTTTATGTACACAAGCCCACCTCACAGCTTACAGTCGGAAGCTTGCAGGAATTCCTCGATAGCTACTTAAAGAAGACCAACGCTAAAATTGACTATATCCATGGTATCGACGTTGTGAAATCTCTTGCAGAACAGAAAAACAGCATTGGCTTTATCCTTCCCGATATGCTTAAATCCGAGCTGTTCCCCACTGTTATCAAGGACGGCGCACTCCCAAGAAAAACATTCTCCATGGGACACGCAGAGGACAAGAGATTTTACGTTGAATGCCGTAAAATCAAGTAACGGAGGCAAATATGGACAGTAATCTTCAGAAAATCATCGACTTACGCGTTGAAAAGACAATAAAAGCATTAGAAAAAAACTGTATGAAGGGCTACTATGTCAAATCTCAGGCGGAATTGCTTTCCCTTATTGACAGTCTTATTTCGGGCGATAAGCTTATAACCGCAGGCGGCTCTATGACCCTTAATGAAACAGGGGTAATACAGCATCTTCATGATAAATATGACGGTATTTTCGCAGACCGCGCCGATTGCAGCTGTCCCGAAGAAATCGGAGAGGTGTACAGAAAAGCATTCATAAGCAACACTTATTTTGCGAGTACAAATGCTGTTACTGAAAACGGCGAGCTTTATAATATCGACGGCAACGGTAACCGCGTTTCAGCCATGATTTTCGGACCTGAGCAGGTTATTCTCGTTGTGGGTACAAATAAAATCGTGCCCGACCTTGAAGCGGCAAAAACAAGACTTCAGAAAATCGCCTGTCCCGCAAATACAGCCCGTCTTGATTGCGACACGCCATGTAAGGTTGTGGGCGAATGTCAGAATTGCCACTCACCCGCCCGTATCTGCTGTTCTTATGTTACTCTTGCACAACAGCGCAAGAAGGACAGAATCAAGGTTATTTTTGTCAAGGGTAATTATGGGTATTAATTAATCAGAAAAGCCTGAGAAGACAAGAGTTCTTCTCAGGCTTGATTTATTTATCTGTTGAATACAGTATCGCATTTCCCTTTTTACCCACTCGCTTCACTACACCCACATACTCCAGTATCTCCAGCATAATAGATGGGTCAGTAGTTCTGCAAAGCTTCCCTAAATCCTTCTTTGTGAACTGTTCGGGTAAGCCGTCAGGTATGAACTGCATATAATCCTCTTTATTATCAAGACGGATTTCCTTTATATACCGAACAGGTATTTTCTCCCGCGGAATACCTTTATAGCGTATGCGGCGGTTATCCTTGTAATAAGTTTTCTTGTTGATTTCAAGCTGCGCCATGCAAATCGTCAGGTTGGGATTTGTGAGAAAGGCTTTAATTCTGTATAATTCAAGAAAGAATTTAGAATAAGAGTTATTTGTCTTATTGGATGATGAAATCACCTCGCCTGTTTGTTCATTTACTGAAAAGTTGTGTACAAGCTTCTCGAATGGATAAACCACCGTAACATGACACACACGCAGCATTTTAGAAAGCTTTTTATTGAGCTTCAGAAAATTAGCTGTCTGAATTTCAATTATACCGTTCTCTCCTGCTGCATCGGCATAAAAATCACCTATTCTGGCTTCATGACTTATTTCATCACAATAATAACATTTCAGCGCATTATGTATCGTCTTTTCATTTAGCGTTCCTATTGTGCTTCGTTCCCGTGCCAAAGCCTTTTCAACAGCGGCAGTAAATCTTTTTTCATCAGGAATATCATTTTCGGGACGGTTATAATCGAACCGTTCAAAAACTTCCTTTTCTATAAACAATGGTACTCCCATTTCTTCATTTGAAGCGATAACTCCGTCAGCGGCGTTTTTAACCTCGGGAGCAGCATTTTCTACCGCGTATGAACGGTCCGCCACACTGAACATAGGTAAATCATTATCACTGTCACCGAAGCATACGATTTCATCTGCTCCTGTTATCTCTTTTAACTGCATAACAGCGTTAGCTTTGCTGGCTGTTACGCTGTAAACTTCATACCAATACTCATCATCATGATAAACGTCCTTATAATATGTATGAGAAAAGCCGTTTTCGGGTATAAATATCTTATCCAGTTCATCTTTGTTGACAGGATTTATAAAAACCGCATAAAAAACCTCACCCTTGAACAGCTCCTCATAGCTTTCCACAGGGCGCATGCTTTTATCGTTTTTTCTTTCTTCAACGTATGAATTCAGATTTTTCGAGCCAACAAGGTAGCTGTTGCGGATTTCGTCGTTAATCACTGAATGTATCATTGGTCTTTCATTCAGTCTTATAACCGCTTCCCTGAGCATTTCCACCGAAGAAGCAGACGGAAAATTTTTACGCAGGTATTCGTTCTTTTTTGAATCATATATGAACACCCCGTTCATTAATGCCACCGGGAGCTGAATATTCACATCCTTCATTATAGGACCTGATGAATTTATACGTCTTGCAGTACAGTAAGTGAACATGACGCCGTTATAAATCATGTCATTGAGCATATCAACGGATCGGGGCTTTATTTTCTTTGAGCTGTTCAGAAGTGTCCCGTCCAAATCGCTTATGTAAAGAGTCATTTTTCTTATCCCTTTCTTGTGGTTACACTATATATTGTATCATATATTTCAAAAAAATCAAGATGTATGTCAAAATGCACAATTTTCCACACTATATTTTTGCACTTATTTTCTCTAAAATTGCGTTAAATTTTTATCAAAACACTTGATATTCATGTCCAAATCTTGTATAATAATAGAGGTACAAAGTATCAATAAATTTCAGGAGGAATATTCCAATGTCAGTTAAAGTTGCTATTAACGGTTTCGGCCGTATCGGTCGTCTCGCATTCAGACAGATGTTTGGTGCAGATGGCTACGAGGTTGTTGCTATCAATGACCTTACAAAGCCTTCCATGCTTGCTCATCTTTTAAAGTATGACACAGCACAGGGTGGTTACTGCGGTAAGATGGGTGAAAACCTTCACACTGTTTCCGCTGATGATGAAG
>JAFUNV010000173.1 GCA_017472865.1 Ruminiclostridium sp.
CGCCATAAGCATCAGCGGATTAAGCATTTCCCTTGCAATCAGGCACATGAACAGATATGCGATAAAATCGGTAAAAATTACCGCAAAGGTGTGGGTGAACACCGAGTCTGTTATCCTGAGGCTTCCTATCCTGAATCCTCCGTACATTTCAATTATGATGAAATAAATAACGGCGTAGATAAAGTAAAGGATGATATTTCCGTTCTTGAAGAAGCCGAAGAATAAGGTCGGGTTGTAAAAGGATTCCCACACAAAAGCGAAGATTGATGTATATAAAAGAGTGTTGAATACAGCGTTGAGAAAAACAATAAAGCGCTTTACGTTATATCCCTCACGGGGTTTTCTGAGCATATAAACAACTCCTTTCTTCCGTGTTAAGCTAATTGTAGCATAAATCCGACAAAATATCAATGAAAATATCTTGAAAACCTGCCAGAATTTCCGTAATCGTTTTCTTTTTCAAATACACAGGCATATCACAGATATTTCACGCATATATTTAATAATGCGCTGATATCGGAGCAACAGCCTCGTGGGCTGCACTTTAACAAAAGCAGCTGTCTATTCCTGTGAAAAATTGCAGGCAGAGACTGCTGCGTCTAAAAATTACCAAAATTTACATAAATTCAAGCCATTTCCTTATCCACCGTAACAACGGCGTTAAGGTTTTCATCTTCATTTCTCAGCTTTTCGGAAATAAGTCTTTTTACTTCATCATCGCTGATTTTAAGGCTGTACGGAACAACAACATCAAAAATGAGGTTGCGGTACTTTATGCCGTCGGTCATGCGGAAATCATGCATGGTAATTTCAGGACTTATTTCCGAAATTATTTTTGCCGCAAGCTCCTTGTAATGCTTTGCGGTCTCGTTGTTGGTTTCAACGGGGTCCATGTGTACCGTGGCAATGCTGGCATATTTTTCCTTTAAATCGTTTTCGATTATATCAATAAGCTCGTGAGCTTCCATAAATCCCATTTCTGCGGGAATTTCCGCATGGAGCGAGATAATGTTTGCGCCGACCCCGTAGTTATGTACAATAAGGTCATGTACTCCCACAACACCCTCGTAGCTCATTATGGTGCTGTATATTTCGTTGACATACTGCTGGTCGGGGCGCTCGCCGATAAGGGGAGTAAGGCTTTCCTTTGCCGCCTCGATACCTGTCTTTAAAATAAAGAGTGCAACCACAACACCGATATAGCCGTCAACATTGAGCTTGAATAGCGCAAATACCACAAGTCCTGCAATAACCGCGGCGGTGGAAATGCAGTCGGACAGGCTGTCCATGGCTGTCGCCTTCATTGCCGAGGAATTTATAAGTCTGCCGATTTTACGGTTGTAAAGGCAGATATAGAGCTTTACAAGCACCGAAGCGCCGAGGATTGCAAGCGACATGGGGCTGAACACAATCTCCTCGGGAGTGATGATTTTTATTATGGAATCCTTGGCAAGCTCGTAGCTCATTATGATAATGACCATCGAAACTATAAGTCCTGCCACATATTCAATTCTGCCATGGCCAAAGGGGTGGTCCTTGTCGGCAGGTCTGCCCGCCATTCTCATGCCCGCCATGGTTATAACGGAAGAACCTGCGTCCGAGAGGTTATTTATAGCGTCGGCTGTTACGGAAACGGCACCTGTCAGGATACCTGCAAAGAGCTTTACGCCGAACAGGATAAGATTAAGGACGATACCCATAATCCCCGTGAGCATTCCGTAGCCGCGGCGCACCGCAGGGTCTGAGTAGCTGTTGTAATTCTTTATGAAAATGCGCGAAAGAAGCGAAATCATGGTATTTCCTCCCTTTTCTGGCAAAAATCCGCTTTGAATAATATACCATATTCTTACAACACCCGTCAAGTGACAATTTTACAGACTTTTTGCACAACCGCCGCCCCTCTTTTGTGTGGAGTGTGCATATTGACAAAAAACAAAAGGTGTGGTAGAATAATACATGTATTATGTGCTCACGCAGTTCTGCGAACGCGGAATACATTCAATACATATTTAATATGCGGGCGTGGTGAAACTGGCAGACACGTTGGATTTAGGTTCCAATGCGAGAGCGTGCAGGTTCAAGTCCTGTCGCCCGTACCAAAGCGAAAGCCTCTGCCGTTTATGGTGGAGGCTTTTTGTTAAAAAGGAGTTTATACGGGCTGTTTGATGAATTATCAAAACGGGAGAATTAATATAATATCAATATCGAATAATCAAATTGGAGATGCCGATGAAACATAAATCATATCATTTAAAAGAGATAACAAACCCGTCAAGAATGTACTTTTACAGTAAATTCATAAACATTCTTATAGGCATACTCACTGTGTTAATTGGCATTACCATTTATATAATAGCGGAAAATATTTTCTACAAATATATTCATAGCGGATTCGACGTAACTCCTTTAAAAACCACCGTGCTTCATATTTGTGCAGGAATATGTGCTATTCCTTTTATTACATGTGGTGCAAATATTTTTATAAAAGTTTACAAAATTAATAAAATAATGACGCACGGAAAATGCTATAATGGAAATATAGTTTCATTTTCGATGTATGGAGTATACAAAGGAACTGAAATTTCACGAAATCATAAAAAGAATATTATTCTAAATATTGAATATATAAAGAAAAAACCTCATTATTGCAAAGCAAGTGGTTATATTCACATGCCCGATAAGATTTTAAGCGGTAAATGTTGTAAGGTGTATTTATATGATAATATGTACTTTGTGACAGGATTTGCAATACGAAAAAAGAATGAGCCTAAAATATTAATTCCGAGAGAAAGATAATAATCATTTATCAATGCAAATAGTTAATGGATAATTACTTGAATCAGCATTAATTTTGATAGTATGTAAGCATAATATGAAACAATCATCAACTCCCGAACATCTGCCATGCAGACATTCGGGAGTCTTTTTTATTCTATGCTACATCAAAATCTCCATTAAACACTATCTTCACATCAACCCCCTTATCCACCTCCTGAAATACCTCAACCTTTTCAATAATCAGCCGAAGATTTGCATCGCTTATCCGTTCCTGTGAAAGCACATCATCAAGCAACTCGGCGGTGGTTCTGAGCTTTTCTTTCTTCTGCTTACTCACCTCGTCAAGCCGTTTGCTCTGCTCGATTTTATCTTTTAATTCAGCTATTTCACGTTCACGCTTTTCTATCATTTCATTGTAAAGCTGTGCATGAGGACGGTCTGAAATGCGCTCGATTATCAGCTCTTCAATCTGATTTTTCAGCATTAATATCTTGTCGTTATACTGCTTAATCTGCTGCTCATACATAGGCTTTTTCTTCAGCCATTCCTTGATAATTCTATCATACTTTTCGCTCTCTGCTATGATACTTTCTTTCAGTTTAAGAAGTTCCGACTGCACAATTTCATCAAGCTGTGTTTCATGTATCCGATGAGGCGTACAGTATTCCTTGCCGTATCGGTGGTGGCTGTTGCAGGTGTATTCAATATACTCTGTGCCGTTCCATTTTCTGCGTTTTGCTATGAGTATTGCCCCGCAGTCTCCGCACTTTATCATTCCACTGTAACGGTGAATACGATTGCCGTTCTTGGCTCTGGTGTTGGTTTTCATTCTGCTTTGCAGGATTTCTCTCGCCTGTATAAAGGTCTGCTTGTCGATAATCTGTGGGAGGAAATTCTCGTGACGATACTGTTCTTCTTTGGGAATTTCATTACGCGTCTTATAGATTTTTGAGATAACTGTCTTGTGATTTATGAGAGTTCCTGCGTAGCTTTCATTCTCAATAATTCTCTTGACGCTGGTCTGTGCCCATAAGAATTTCTTGCAGAGTTGTGTTCGGGTGCTGCTAATCTTCCTGTGTGAAAAGTATTCAGGTGACTTAATACCACGAGCGTTCAGCTCTCTTGCTATGGTTGTAAGTCCGTATCCAGATATGTACTTTTCAAATATCTCACGTATAATACCGGCGGCTATCTCGTCGATTAAAACCTCGCCTGTATTTCTGTCCTTGTAGTAGCCCATTGGAAGATTTACTACAAGTCCAGTTTTCTGCTTTTGCCTTATGCCCGTTCTCACTTTCTTTCCTATATCCTTTGCATAAAAATCGTTGATGATTTGCTTGAACCCGATAAGTAAATCATCATTTTC
>JAFUNV010000174.1 GCA_017472865.1 Ruminiclostridium sp.
GCCGCATCAAGCCAGCGCTGTTCCCCTGTAAGTCCGTACAGTCGTGCCAGCGCGAAAACCGCTTCCCCATCGTAATATACCGTACGCATTTTATCCTTGACTTCAAGAGAAGGCATATTGAGAACATGAGTAAATTCGCCCGTTTCGGAATCCAGCAGTTCCAGTATACCATTGCCAAGTTCTGTGCAAAGCTTCTTATATCTGTCGCTGCCCGTTGCATTCATATATTCGGTAAAAACTATAATTGCAACAGCGTTTCCGCCCAGCTTTACTTCTCTTTTTTCCAGGTCTGCAATAAAAGCAGTGTTTTCCTCCTCACGGGGCTTTTTATACTTATAGAATGAGTTTCTTACGAGATATCCCAGAGCACATTCAACCTGACGGAGTATAAATTTATCCCCTGTTATACGGTAAGCACAAACAAGACTCCAGATTGAACTTGCATGACGCAGGATATTGTAACCCGGGATAACCTTATGATAAATAGGATATACGCCGTATTCAAATTTACCCGAAAAATCCAGCTGCATGGAAAGATACTCCGAGGAAGTGGTGATAACCTCAAGAGCAGTTGCCTTATCAAATTTTTTCAGAGTTCTTCTGCCGCAGTTGTTACCTTTTCCATACAGCTCATAAATCTTATTGTTTTCATCGCAGAAATAACTTTTGCAGTCAAAAAGAATTACCTCATCAGGCAGCGCATTTAACGTTGTGCCGCAGGCAGATGAAATATATTTATTAACCTGCTCTTTCTTTATGGTATGCTCTTTGTAGGAAATAACCCTGTTTCCGTTTATCTCAGCCTCAATCAGAGCTGTTCTGTATTCCTCATCAAAGGAAATGCCACGACGGAAAAACTCATTGTATCCTTTTGAAATTGTTTCTATAACCTTCGTGAGCTCTGCCCGTTCTGACTTACAGATTATATCAGCTTTAACCCATTTCGGGTCATAATCCTTTGAAGAAACGTATTTTACAGCCGCTGTAGAGGCACCATACCATGCCTCCGAAAGAGTAGGTGCAGTAAATCTTACCACCTTCGCACGGGTAAGGGTGTTGCACAGGGAAAAGAAAACTGTAAAGCTGTTTTCGGTGCATAAATCGGGTGCCAGCTTCTTTTCCAGTTCATCAAAACTTTTTTTGCCGAGTAAGCGCTTTTTAAGCAGGTCGGATTTTTTGTTAAAATCAAGAACGCAGATTTTCATGAGGCACCTCCCGAAGATTATAATTATAGCTATTATAATTATAGCACAATCTCGCACCGTTTTCAAGTGGTGTTGAAAGTTATTTGCAACACTTGACAAAATTATATTTTTCTGTTACAATGATGATGTAAAACAAACGATTTAGAAAGAGGTTAAATATGCCGCCAAAACCCAAATTCACACGAGAAGAAATAATAGACGCAGCTCTGAAGATTGCTTCCGACAAAGGGCTTAAAGCTCTTACATCACGGGAGCTGGGTGCTGAGCTCGGAAGCTCGGCACGCCCTATTTTCACAGTTTTCAAAGGTATGGACGAGGTACTTTCCGAGGTTCGCAAGGCCGCTCTTGCACGCTTTGATGAGTATGCAGAAAAGGCAAAGCTCTACACCCCTGTATTCAAGCAGGTGGGTCTTCAGATGATTATGTTTGCAGCTGAACAGCCTAAGCTTTATCGTCTTTTATTTATGTCCGAAAAGCCCGAGGCAGAAACCTTTGATGATATATTCAGAAATCTCGGTCCTAATGCAACACTCTGTATAGAGGTTATCCGGAAGGATTACTCTCTCTCATACGATGACGCTATGCTGCTTTTCAAGCATACATGGATTTACACCTACGGCGTAGGCGCTCTTATAGCTTCAGGTATGTGCCGCTTTACACAGAATGAAGTGCAGGATATGCTGAGCCGTGAGTTTGTAGCTATGCTCTCTCTTATTAAATCAGGAAAAGCCAACAGCTGCACCACTATACCTGAGAAAAAATCCTGATAAAAATTCCGCCCTTGTCCCGACAAGGGCAAGTTTACGGATTATAATAAATCAAACGTTGTAAAACATTAGCTTTTATTAAAAGGAGTTGATACTATTGGCAAAGAAAAAGAGAGAGCATATCGTTTTCGACAGAGATATGAAAACCAAAAAGTCGATACCTTTTTCAAGTGTAAACAAACAAAATCCGATAAAACAGAAAAAAGCCCACATTGAATTAACAGAAAGGAAAGGCGAAGCAAATAATGAATAACAGACTGTTTATAATTGAAGGACTTCCCTGCTCAGGAAAAAGTACGACGGCGGAATTTACAGCAAACCTGTTGCGGGAAAAATATAATGTTTTCAGCATAGATGAGGGAAGCTGCTGTCACCCTGCCGATTATGAATTTCATGCCTTTGTTTCAAAACATAGTATGTCAGATTTCAATGAAACCGAACGTAACCTTCTTATTGATTGCGGAGAAAAAACAAACGGCGGATATATTGTCCCTCTTTCCGATTTTGAAGGCGTGCTTTTTGACAGGCTTATAAAATACAAGATATATGATTTCCTTCCATTGAAAATAGAAATGCCGCTTATGCTGGAAAAATGGCAGAACTTCGTAAAAAATGCTGACAAGGAAACTATTTATGTGTTCAACTGCGTCTTCCTTCAGAATCCCATGTGCGAAACCATGATGCGATTTTGTTTTTCCGAAGAACAAAGTCTGAATTATATATCTCAGATTGCAGAAATCACCCGTCCCATGAACCCCGTAGTTATATATCTCAGAAATGATGACATTGCTGATTCCGTAAGAAAAACAGCGGCTGAACGTGACGGCTGGCTGGAAAGTGTGATTGATTATCACGTAAAAGGCGCATACGGAAAAAGCATAACTGCGTCAGGCTTTGACGGATATATACAGTGTCTCACAGAACGACAGCGGCGCGAACTCAATATACTTTCCGTATTGCCTGTAAGCAGTCTTGTTCTGGATAATCCACACAGGAACTGGAAAAGCGCTTATGATGAAATCATAAAATATATCAATGCATTGAAAAATCCGATGGCATAAACCATCGGATTTTTAATATTATAAGCCGAAGCTCTTTACAAGTGCCTTGTATTCAGGAGAAATAACAAATCCATTGAATACCCCTTCTCTTGTCATGCCGCTTGCCATCTTCTGAAGCCACTTTGCCTTTCCGCTTGCATCAGATGCTCTGTCGAAGAAGGTGTTGTACATACACTCAACAAAATCAGCGTCACTGAGGTTCCTCTTTTCAAATTCAGGGGAGAAAATGAAGCCTGAAGCAATTACATCAAGTGTATACTTGCCTGAAATGTAATTACCTGTGTGGTGATTGAGACCTCCTACGTCATAGGTTCTGTTCAATGCTTTTGTGTAAAGACGGCTGATGAACTTTGTAAGCTTACCGTTTACATCGCGGTTTTCAGTTGCTGAATAAGTGCCTGTTTCGATACCATAGCTTGCGCAGAGCTTACTGAATTCATGAGC
>JAFUNV010000175.1 GCA_017472865.1 Ruminiclostridium sp.
ATTTCGGGGTCAACAAGTCCTGTCGGACGGATAACCTGCTCGGCAACAACTGAAGCGTGTACCTTTTCAAAGGGTCCGGGAGTTGCAGAAACATACACCACCTGATTGATTTTTCCGTAGAATTCATCAAAATTCAGAGGGCGGTTATCATAAGCCGAGGGCAGTCTGAATCCGTATTCCACAAGATTTTTCTTTCTTGCTGCATCTCCGCCGTGCATACCTCTTACCTGGGGCAAAGTAACGTGACTTTCATCAACAAGAAGAAGAAAATCATCGGGAAAATGGTCAATAAGAGTAACAGGCGTACTTCCCGGAGCACGTCCGCCGAGGATACGCGAATAGTTTTCAATTCCCTTACACATACCTATTTCACGCAGCATCTCCATATCATAACGGGTGCGCTCGGCAATACGCTGTGCCTCTATAAGCCTGTGTTCGTTTGTGAATTTCTCGACCTGTTCCTCCATTTCCCTTTCAATCTCCATAAGTGCCGTTTCCATCTTGTCACGGCTTACAATGTAATGAGAGGCAGGAAAAACAGCAACATGGCTCAGTTCACGTCTCGCATGACCCGAAACCACCTCAAATTCAGAAATGCGGTCGATTTCATCTCCGAAAAACTCTACACGTACCGCAGTTTCCGAGGTTGCACCCGCTGGGAAAATTTCCACAGTGTCACCGCGGACACGGAATTTATTTCTTATAAAATTAATATCATTGCGTTCATACTGCATGAGAATGAGACGACTGAGAAGTTCGTCACGGGAAATCTCCATTCCCTTTCTTAATGAAACCGTATTGGCACGGTATTCTTCGGGACTGCCTAAGCTGTATATGCAGGAAACGCTGGAAACAATGATTACATCCCGTCTTTCTGCAAGCGAAAAGGTTGCAGAGTGCCTGAGACGGTCTATGTCATCATTGATAGAACTATCCTTTTCAATATATGCGTCCGTTGAAGGAATATAGGCTTCGGGCTGATAATAGTCGTAATACGAAACAAAATACTCTACGGCATTATCAGGAAAAAACTCTCTGAATTCAGTGCATAATTGCGCAGCTAAAATCTTATTGTGCGCCAGAACAAGCGTGGGGCGATTCACCTTTTCAATTATATTAGCCATTGTAAAGGTTTTTCCCGAGCCTGTAACACCAAGGAGAACCTGCTCCTTTTCACCGTTCAGTATCCCATTTACCAAAGTTTCGATAGCCTGCGGCTGGTCACCCGTGGGCTTGTACGGAGATTTCAGCACGAACTTATCCATATAACGGTTCCTTCCTTTATCTTCTTTTTGGCAGCCAGATACTGCGCCCTCCATCGACAAAACGCATGGAGCAGCTGCCCGAACGCCCTACTATAATATGGTCAAGAAGCGTAATATCCAGCTTCTCAAAAATAGCATAAAGCTCCTTTGTTGCTTCTATGTCATCTTTTGAAGGCAGTGCAAGTCCATTCGGATGATTATGAGCAATAACAATACGGTTACTGTCATTCTTCACCACAAAATCCGTGAATTTGCGCGCACTCAGCTCCACACTGCCGATTGTACCCTCCATAAGCATCTGTTCCTTTATCATACAGAGTGAATCGTCAACAAGCATGGCTCTGACCTGTTCGGTGCGTACACCAAGAAAAGCGCCCTCAAAATACATTCTCAGAGAATCCGTGCTGCTGAATTTCGCAGTATCTCCCTCAAAGCTTGCGGAGCGCAGATAGCGCCCCGACAAAAGCTGAGAAAATTTTATAAGACTTGCCGCATTATCGGCAATGCCATTAACCTTACGAAGTTCATCATAATCCGCTTCAAGAACACCTCTGAGCGACCCGAATCTTTCAACCAGCCTGTGAGCTATGGGGTTTGTGTCACGCTTCGGTATTGCATAAAACAATAGCAATTCCAGAATCTGATGGTCATTCAGACCGTCCAGACCATGCTCCAGCATAGCAGCTTTCATTCTGCTCCTGTGACCATGATGTACATTCTTATCATCTTCCATGTAAAAACCTCCTGAAAAACATCATTTGTTTCCGAATACATTTTTCAGGATATTGACGCCATCGTATGACTTACCCAGCATAGCTGCGCCTATTATACCGGCATCGTTACCAAGACTGCAGATACAGATTTCCGTGTTTTTAGCGCTGTTCCTGGAATATACACTTTCAGCTACCTGCTTTTTAAGAGGAACAAGCAGTGCGTCACCCTCGTTGCATACTCCACCGCCGATGCACAGTATATCAGGCTGGAAGATATTTATTGTATTTGTTATTCCGCAGGCAAGGTGCTTAATGTAGCGTTCAACCACTTCGATTCCTGTTTCATCAAGCATCTTTGCAGCATTAAAAGCGGTTCTTGCGCTTATACGGCCATCAGCTTCAACAAGCTGTCTTATCTTACTTTCAGGATGGCTTTCCGAAGCCTCTCTGGTCATTCTTATAAGACCCGTTGCGGAAGAGTATGCCTCAAAGCAGCCCTTTCTGCCGCAGGTACATTCGTAACCGTCAACCACAATAACAGTATGCCCGATTTCACCGCCTGCAAAATTGGAACCGCTGAAAATTTTTCCGTTTATGATTATTCCTGCGCCAACGCCTGTACCAAGAGTGATAACAACCGCATTCTTAGCGCCCTTTGCAGCACCAGCCAGATATTCACCGTATGCGGCAACATTTGCGTCATTATCAATATAAGTTTTTCTGCCGAATGCTTCTTCTATATCAGCAAGAAGAGGAACATTCAGCCAGCGCAGATTGTTGGAATATTCAACAACACCCGTATCAGTATTGCAGGTACCCGGGCAGCCGACACCAATCCAGCGTATATCGTCATTTTCAAGCCCGGCGTCAGAGACTGCAAGCTTTACTGTTTCGATAATATCCGCCAGGATTTCCTTATAATCCCTGCCTATATTGGTTTTAAGCTTTCCGCGGCCGATAATATTATAATTTTCATCGACAACGCCTGTGGATATATTTGTTCCGCCGATATCAATTCCTACATAATACTTCATAAACAGCAACTCCTTTCAACAGTCTAAGGTCAGTTTATACAAGGTCAGTGGCAATAATCTCACCGACACCGCTGATTACAGTTTTACCGTAACCTGCGGGAATAAAGCAACTTTCACCCTTTTCAAGAGTGATATCACCGACAGTGAATTTACCGTCAAGACAAAGAAGTGAAACAAAGGATTTGTCTGTAACTTCCAGCTCCGCCTTATCTGTGATATCGAGTCTGTTTACATTGAAATATTCACTTGTAGCAAGAAGGGTTTCATTATAACCCTCCTTTGAAATTGTATCGCCCATAGGCTTTGTAGGACGGACGGGAGGTGTAAGCTTTGTTACCTCGCAGGCCTTTTCAACATGGAGCTCACGGGGTTTTCCGTCTGCGCCTACTCTGCCGTAATCGTAAATACGGTAGGTTGTATTGGAATTCTGCTGAATTTCAGCAATAAGAATACCCTTTCCGATAGCATGGAGTGTTCCTGCATCAATAAAGAAAACATCACCCTTATGAACAGGAACATTATTTGTAACTTCAAGGAGAGTATTATCCGCAATTCTCTTTGCAAACTCCTCACGGCTTATTTCCTGCTTGAATCCGTAAAGCAGCTCTGCGCCTTCTTCGCAGTCTACGATATACCACATTTCAGTCTTTCCGTATTCGCCTTCAACACGCATAGCATACTCGTTATCAGGATGAACCTGAACAGAAAGATTATCCTTTGCATCAATAAGCTTGATAAGAATAGGAAAATACTCAAATCGTTCGCAGTTCTTGCCAAGAACGCCCTTTCCCTCGGCTTCGATATACTCGCTTAAGGTCTTTCCTGCAAACTCACCGTTGGAAATAACGCTCTGACCGTCCTTATGGCAGGACAGCTCCCAGCTTTCCGCAATCTTGTCCTTATCAGACTTCTTTCCGTATTCTTCTCTCAGTCTTGTACCACCCCAGAGATAGTCCTTGCAGGGCGCATTAAGCTTCATAATATACATGGTATCACCTCATAAAAATATATTTAATTAATTATACCATAATATATCATAAAAGTAAAGAAAAGCATACACGAAAATTGTACACTCATTTTGTTCGTTATGAATTATAACACATCTGTTCTCAGTTGTCAATATCATTCTTTAAATTTATGTTGACTTTTATATAATTCGGTGCTATAATTCATAAAGTCTGATTTTATGAAAGGCAGAAAATTCTATATATGAGCATCAGAAACAATTTCAAACACACTATTGCTGCCTGCTATATAGGTTATATAACCCAGGCAATAATAAATAACTTCATTCCGCTTTTATTTCTTACATTCCACGAAATATATGACATTTCAATTGAGAAAATAGGACTGCTTGTAACCGTTAATTTTGTCACTCAACTGGCAGTTGATGTCATTGCAGCCAAGCTTGCTGATAAAATAGGTTATCGACCGCTTGTGATAGCTGCCCATGTTTTCGCAGTAATAGGTCTGGCAACACTTGCTTTTCTGCCGGATATTCTTCCCAACCCTTATATAGGACTATGCTTCTCCATTATTCTTTACGCTGTCGGCGGAGGTCTTACAGAGGTTATAATAAGTCCTATAGTTGAAGCCTGCCCGACGGATGGAAAATCTGCCGCAATGAGCCTGCTCCACTCCTTTTACTGCTGGGGTTCGGTTCTGGTTGTGCTAGGAACAACTGTGTTCTTTCACTTTTTCGGAACGGATATGTGGAAAATTGCAGCCTGTATCTGGGCTATAATCCCATTTTTCAATATTTTCTACTTTGCTTTTGTTCCTATCAACACCCTTACCGAAGAAGGCGAAAGCATGGGAATACGTCAGCTTGTCAGTACAAATACTTTTCGTACACTGGCTTTGTTCATGCTCTGTGCAGGCGCAAGCGAGCTCGCCATGAGTCAGTGGGCTTCTGCCTTTGCTGAAAGCGGCCTCGGCGTTTCCAAAACAATGGGCGACCTTCTTGGTCCCTGCTTTTTTGCAGTTCTGATGGGTACTTCACGAATTGTTCATGCAAAATTCGGAGATAAAATCGGTCTTGAGAAATATCTCACCCTTTCCGCTGTATTATGTACTGCAAGCTATCTTATCGCCGCCATCTCTCCTTTTCCTGTTATCTCTCTTATCGGCTGTGGAATATGCGGCTTTTCCGTAGGAGCAATGTGGCCGGGAACTTTCAGTCTTGCGGCAGAAAGATGTCCTAAGGGCGGAACAGCAATGTTTGCACTGCTTGCCCTTGCGGGTGATGCAGGCTGTTCGCTGGGACCTGCCGTTGTAGGCTTTGTATCCGGCGCTCTCAACGATAATCTGAAGCTCGGTATTGTCTCGGCTGTAATTTTCCCGGTTATTCTCTTCACAGGACTTGCATTCACAAAAGGAAAAAACAGTAATTAAACCATTATCTCAGAATATATAAAAGGCATTACCGAAAAGTCAGTAATGCCTTAATCTTATACATTTTTTTCTAATATTCTATTCCCACTCGGGATGCCTCTTCACTATAAAAAACATACTGCTTCTCCGTGCAAAGCGGTACAAAAACTGCGCTGTCAATAATCAGCTGTTCAGCTTCTTTGTAATAAGAAATAGCCGAAGAATTATCCTTTGCAGAAAGAGCACTCTCCATAATATGGGCGAATTTCTTGCTGTCAAAGCCACTGTAATTTTTTTGATTACCGCTCAGAAAATCATTAAGATACGCATAGGGCGAGTTGTATTCACCCGACAGCTTAACGAGTGCGATTTCAAAATCACCTGACGCAAGACGCTTCTCATAATCATCAGCATCAAGCTCCGCTACACTGCAATAAAAGCTGTGTTCTGCCTGCCAGCTCTGCATTATGTCACCCATGCATTCACGCAATTCAGTGTCATTGGGCATTATAATACGTGCAGAAGTAAGAGCGCCTATACTATCGGATTCAGCTGATGACCGGTTTATGGAAATATCCCCTGCCCTTTTGCGGTAATTATCTTCACCAACGGCTACGCAATCGGGAATTGCACCGCTATAAGATGAAAAAATCTCATTTTCAGAATAAAAACTGATATGATTTGCAAGAGTGAGACGATAATCAAGACTCGAAAAATCACTGTTCAGATTGAAAATAATACCCCATACCTCATTTTCATGCGTTGTATAGCTGTAATCAGAACAAAGCTCAGTGATTTCCGCAATATTTTTGCCCTTATACACCTGCAAAACATTCTCATCAAAATCCTTCCGTTCATTTACAGGGTCAATAAAAAAATTTATACCTGTCGGCGAATTTTCAGGAACATCATTTTCTGTATTTCGCCTTAGAATAAAGTAATTGTTTTCATTGCTCCACTCGTCATAACTCCATGTGTGAACATAATAACCGCTGTTGGATGCTACACAATCAGCAGCCAGACCGTACCGACCTTCTGTGCTTTCAAAAAAATCCTCATTGCAAGGCATTGCAGGTGGAAGCGTTAGCAGAGCTTTGAAATCTGTACATGGCTTTTCAAGTGTAATTTCAAGAGTGTATGTATCAATAGCTTTGACACCAAGCTCCGACAAGTCGGTAATCACACCACTGTTTACAGCTTCTGCGTTTTTTATAACAAAGTATTCACTTGCCCTTCCGGATTTTGTTGTAGGTCGGAAAAGACGTCTGAAAGCGAAAACATAATCTTCAGCAGTGCATTCGGCAATAAAATCTCCGCCATCAGACCACATAATACCACGCTTCAGCTTAAAAGTCCACACAGTTCCGTCTTCACTTACAGAATAATCCTCAATCATTCCCTTTTCAATCATACCATCAGCATCATATCTGAACAAGCCCTGAAAAACATTGCCTATAACAGACGAAGAACTGTCATAACGGGCACATTGCGGGTCCAGCGTTCTTGGATTTCCGTTTATTGCCGACTTGAATATGTAGCTTTTGCTGCCTGTATTGCAGGAGGTTATAATAAAAATAAATGCTGCACAGAGCAGCATTCTTATAATCTTAAATTTCAACTGTAACAGCCTTTCCTGTTCTGAGACTTTCAGGAGCATCAAGAACACGCTGATTTCTGCTGCCCCTGAAACGAAGCTCCAGACTGCGTTCAGCCAGCACAAAGCGACCGTCAACGAGTACATCAAGCCTTGAGAGCAGATTTTTTATATGTTCGTTAGATTTTCCCTTTTCTATGAGTTCTTCAAAAGTGTAACCCGAATAGCTCATGACATGATATCCTTTTTCCTTTAAAAGCGCTGCTAAATATGCAAGCGGCTCAGGCTGGCAAAAGGGCTCTCCGCCTGAAAAAGTAACTCCTTTTATAAGCGGATTTGCAATAATTTTTGAAAAAATCTTATCAACGTCAGCGAGCCTTCCGCTATTAAAATCATGAGTTTCAGGGTTATGACACCCTTCGCATTTATGCGGACAGCCCTGCGTAAAAATCGTAAAACGTATCCCGGGACCGTCAACCATTGATTCCGGAACCAGTCCGGCTAATCTTATAAGCATATACTTCCCTTTCAGAATCAGTTATAAGAAACATTATCAGAAATATAGCTTCTGATTTTAAGCGGAATACCTAAATTCTCTGCTCTTTCACGACAAGCATTTACCTCTTCCTCATCGACAACACCTACAATCGTAAATACAACACTAGGGATAAAGGAAGAAGAAATAATCGCAAAATTGAGCATAGAATTATAGGACGGAAGTCCGAATTTTGAATTAGTGATATAGTAATACTTATCGGGGTCAGAAGCGTTAAGACTTATAGAGAGACTGTCAATAACACCACGCATGGAATATAAATCAAAGGTCGGATGAATAAGTGAAACCAGACCATTTGTATTAATTCTGATTTTAAGAGATGATTTTTTCTTGATATATTTCGCAACCTCAATAAGGTCGAATGCACGCTCCATAGGTTCTCCGTAACCGCAGAAAACGACCTCGCTGTACTTTGAAGTATCAACATCATCAAAAGCTGCCTTTATTTCATCAACGCTAGGTTCGTGTTCAAGCCATAAGCTATCGTTATCACCTACACTGTCGCCGTTATTACGCAGACAGAATCTGCAGGCGCAAGGACATTTATTTGTAATATTCGCATAAAGCGCACCGTTAAGGTCATAGAAAATCTTCAAAGAAACCGCCTCCTTCAGAGTTATAGGATATATGGATATTCTTATATTTATTATAATATGAATTATGCCATTAGTCAAGTACTATTTGCGCTTTCTTTTCCTTTTGTTTTGGCAAAAGCTGCAGCAATTACCTTTTTCGCACCTGCTTTCTTTAATGCACGTGCCGCCTCGGATAAGGTACTGCCTGTTGTACATAAGTCATCTATTACAAGAATACATTTTCCGCTGACGTCTGCCTTTTCTCTTACCATAAAAGCATCTTTAAGATTTATTCTTCGTTCATAAGCGCCAAGTGATTTCTGACTTTTGGTTTCATGTGTTTTTACAAGAACATTTCTGCAAGGAATTTCAAGAAGGTAATGTATCTCCTTAGCTATGAGCTTTGTCTGGTTATAACCGCGCTTGCTGTACGCTTTTCGCGTCATAGGAATATATACAACTTCGTCAATTTCTTCTGCAACATTTTCTCTTTGCAGAGCCTGTACAATTCCGCAAGCGAAAGCGTAATAGGCATTACCTCTAGGTTCATATTTAAATTTTCTCACCGCATATCTTACTTTTCCGTCATACATGCAATACGCTGTGAACAGATCCGCGTTCTCTATGTAAAATTTTTCATTGTACATAATAAGCTTGCTATGGCATTCATCGCAGAAATCATCATTATAATCAATGATTTCTTCACAGCAAGGACAGATATTAGGGTAAAAAATATTTATCAGAAATCTGTATATACTATGCACAGTGCGTATACCAAAGGCAAAACGGCGGATATCTCCGCCGTTTTTATCGTTAATTACTTTTCGTCGTTCCATTCGTACATCTTACGGAGTTCTGCACCAACCTGCTCAAGCTGGTGTTCGCCTTCAATACGTCTGCAAGCGTTGAAATGAGCGCGTCCCATCTTGTTTTCCATAATCCAGTTGCGAGCAAAAGTACCGTCCTGAATTTCGGAAAGAACCTTCTTCATTTCCTTCTTTGTTTCATCTGTAATGATTCTCTTGCCGATTTCGTAATCGCCGAATTCAGCTGTATCAGAAATAGAATATCTCATCATCTTGAAGCCGCCCTTGTAGATAAGGTCTACAATAAGCTTCATTTCATGAATACATTCAAAGTATGCGTTTGCAGGATCATAACCAGCCTCAACAAGTGTTTCAAAACCTGCCTTCATTAATGCAGTAACACCACCGCAGAGAACAGCCTGTTCGCCGAAGAGGTCGGTTTCTGTTTCCATCTTGAAGGTTGTTTCAAGAACACCTGCTCTGGAACCGCCGATACCTGCTGCATAAGCAAGACCGATATCATAAGCTCTGCCTGTTGCATTCTGATGAACGGCGATAAGGCAAGGAACACCTCTGCCGATTGTATACTCGGAACGTACTGTATGACCGGGTCCCTTAGGAGCAATCATAATAACGTCAACATCTGCGGGAGGAATAATCTGACCGAAATGAATATTGAAACCATGAGCAAACATAAGTGCCTTGCCTGCTGTAAGATTGGGCTTGATGCTTGTATTGTAAAGGTCAGCCTGCTTTTCATCATTGATAAGAATCATGATAATATCAGCCTTTGCAGCAGCATCAGCAGCTGTATAAACTTCAAAGCCTGCCTCTTCTGCAATCTTCCAGGACTTGCTTCCTTCATATAAACCGATGATTACATGAACGCCGCTTTCCTTTAAATTGAGGGCATGAGCATGACCCTGGCTGCCATAACCGATAATTGCTACGGTCTTTCCGTCAAGTAAGGAAAGATTGCAGTCTTCCTGATAAAAAATCTTTGCCATTTTGTTTTCTCCTTTTCATTGTTTGTTGTTATATTGTTAAAGAATTACTTCCTCGCTGGATAGCAATCGTA
>JAFUNV010000176.1 GCA_017472865.1 Ruminiclostridium sp.
CATGAATCTTAAAAAGTATGCAATACACAGGTGGAATAACCTGTTTTATCTGCATTTCTGCTTTGTTTTTTCAATATTTTCCGTTTAATAAAAAAATTACCCCATATTCCTGTTGGAATATGAGGTTTGTCGACAGGCTGAGAGCTTCTCTTATGGGAAGCTCTTTTGTGTTGATTTTAAAGGCAGCGTGTGATATAATGAATTTAACAAAATTCATGGATTTGAAGAGGTGCTTTTATATGACTGAATATGAAAAAATGCATAACGGTATGATTTATGACTGCCTTACGGAAGAATTGGCTGAAGTTCAGAAGAATAGCCATCGCTTATGCGAGCAGTATAATAAGCTTGGCGTTGATGATGAGGAGGAAAAGAAACAGATATTAAAAAAGCTTTTCCCGAATGATGATTTCGGCATTTTCCGTTCAATGGAAACTCCCATATTTATCGATAACTGCAAAGAAATCAGAATAGGTAAAAACTTTTATTCTAATATTCACTTTTCCTTTATCGGCGGAAACACTGCTGAAATCGGCGACAATGTTTTTATAGGCCCTTACTGCACATTGGCGACAGGCATACATTCGCTTATTGCAGAGGAAAGACGAATCAGTATTGATGAAAACGGCGCGGCACATGATTTTGAATACGGTAAACCTATTAAAATCGGTGACGATGTATGGATTGCCTCCAACGTCACTATCTGCGGCGGTGTGACTATCGGAAACGGTAGTGTTATTGGTGCAGGCTCGGTTGTGACGAGGGATATTCCTGAAAGGGTTTTAGCAGCAGGAAATCCTTGCAGGGTTATTCGTGAGATAACCGAAAAAGACAGTATGTATCTTAAAGCAAAAAGAATAATTTAAAGCGGGGTAAGTAAAGTGCATACAGAGCAATTCGTAATGGCTTATGGTGTTGAGCAGGACAGGTTAAGAGCTATCCTGCCTGACGGATTTGTTTCACTCCGCCCTGTTCTTCGTATAAATGCGGAAATACGGGACGGCGAAAAGGGATATGTCGAATTCAACACCGCCGTAGAAAAAGACGGCAAAAAGGGCTGGCTTAATATAGGATACTGGAACAATGTTTCTTTTGAACGGGCAGGTAAAATCGTAAAATTCAAGACCGATTTTCTTGAAATATCCTTTGCAGGTACAGGAATCGAAGGCTCATGTCCTGCCGAAAAGGACAATGACGGCTGTTATTTTACAGGCGATACAGAGTGCCTCAGAAAGCCTGAAATTATTACCGCGAATAAAGAGTTCTGCGACTGCGAATTCAGATGGAAATTTTCCGAAAATGGCGCACGCGGAAAAAGTATCGGCAAGACCCTGCCTGCGGTTCCGACGGCAGTAGTGAATGTTTATACGAAAGAAAGCTTTACAGCAGAGAATGCCGCGGGAATTCCCTGTGAACAGGTGCTGGGAGCGTATCTTGTGGTGTTTGAGAGATAGTTTATAATAAGCCGTACTTGTTTTATAAAGTGCGGCTTTTATGGTTGCATTACCGGATATTATATGCTATAATGAACTTACCAAAATCAGGATCAGCGGAGGTGAAGAGCGTGAATGCAGATATCATTGTCAAGAGCATAATATTCAATAAAAAACTGAATAAGCTCCTCCTGGTTCAGAGATGCACAAAAGATTCTGTCGGTGCAGATACCTGGGAGAACGCAGGCGGGAGTATTGAGGACGGTGAAGTCCCCGAAGAGGCTATGAGAAGGGAAATAAGAGAAGAAACAGGCATTACGGATATAATAATAGAACGTGTTGCCTATGTAACTCTTGTAAACGGGAAAAAGCCTTATCTGATTATCGCCTACCTTTGCGAAGCACTAACAGAAACAGTTGTTCTGAGTGATGAGCATCAGGCGTATATCTGGGCCGATAAGAAGAAATGCATAGAGCTGTTACCCAAAGAAATTATTGATGATTTTGAAAAAAACAGGATTTTTGATTATCTGAAGGGCGAGGTATAAAATTATGACAAAAACAGAAAAAGCATTGGAGCTATTTGCAAACAATTTCAACTGTTCACAAGCGGTACTTACCGCATTCGCACCCGATTTAGGGCTTGACGAAAAGCTGACATTAATGCTGGGAACACCGTTTGGGAGCGGCGCGAGAAACGCTGAAATGTGCGGTGCTGTATCGGGAGCATTAATGGTTCTCGGACTTAAATACGGTCACTATGAATCCCTAAACAACGAGCAGAAATCCCGTGCATACGCTATTGCAGTCGAATTCACAAAGCGTTTCAAGGAGCGTAACGGCTCAATCGTATGCCGTGATTTACTGGGCTATGACCTTACAAAGCCTGAGGATTCAGCTTGTATCAAGGAGAAAAATCTGTTCAGAACTATCTGTCCTGAAATGATAAGAAGCGCAGTTGAAGTGCTTGAAGAAGTTATGGCAGATTACGAATAAAACAGGAGAAAAGTTATGTGGAATGATTTGTCAGAAATTTGGAAAACCGCATTTGAAGAAGCATGGATTTCTTTCAGAAACGGCAGTATTCCGATAGGCGCAGTAATTGCCGACGAGAACGGAAATATCATACTGAAGGACCACAACCGTGGTAATGAAGAAGGTGTTATTAACCGTAATATTTCTCATGCGGAAGCAAACGCAATGCGGCGGCTTGATACATCGGTGTATAATCCGCGCACTCTGGTTCTTTACTCTACAATGGAGCCTTGCCCTATGTGCTTTGGAACAGCGGTAATGGCTAACCTTAAGCATCTTCGCTATGCCGCACGAGATCCGCACTGCGGATTTGTGCATATAAAGGATTCAGACCCATATCTCAGAGGGAAGGGTCTTGACTATTCATTCACCGATGATGAAACGGAGTTTATTCAGCTTACAATACAGAGCTACCACGAACTGAAATTTATCAGTATGGGAGCAAGATGTGATGTGCTGAATGAGTTTCGTGAGCTTAAGGAAGAAGCGGTAAGAGTTGCCGAAAAACTTTTTGAAAACAGGGAACTTGACAATCTTGCAAAGACAGAAGAAAGCTTTGGAAAGGTGTATGATTATATCCTTTCTTTAAAGGAATAATATGTTGTGATTTCAGGAGGAACCAAGTTGCTGAACAAGATAAAAACAAATCCGTTTTTCAATATAATCTGGATAGCACTGATATGTGTCATACATATTGTTTTGTTCAAGTCAAAAGTCAATATGAATTATCAGATATGGCAGCGAATTCTGATTGCACTTATAGCCGTATTCTGCACTTTTACAATACACGAGTTAATTCATTTTTTGTTTTTTAAAGTGTTTGGCGGAAGGAATGTAAAAATAAGAATTATAAAAAGTCCGATCGGTCTGCCTGTGCCGGGAACAACAGCCCAGGTGGATTTTAAAAAATGGCAGTTGATTATTACATATCTTGCCCCCTTTGTATTTCTGACATTGTTATTTGATATAGCTTTTATATTCTGTGACAAGGCAGAGCTGTTGTTCTTTGCCGTTTCAGTATGTAACTGTGCAGGCTGTTATTATGATATTGTCGAAACCTTGATAGTGGCAAACAAAAAAGATTAGTGTTTTTATACGGGAAGCGAGATATTATGGAGAAAGATATACTGGATAAATTTAAAATGAACAGCAGAGATGAAGCGATAAGCTTTCTCAAAAGTCTCTGGCGTGAAGAACCACGCCCTTGTCCGTTGTGCGGCGGTAAACTTGATTTCTTACATAAGAAAGCAAAGAAAAGCAACTGCGATTGGATTTGCACCGCTTGCGGCGAGAGATATGACACCATAAAACTGCTGAATCAGCTGAATGAGGTATAAATCCGGTTCGGTTCCGAAAAACAAAGTGTGCAAATAGAATTAGCCCGGATACATCTCAGTTGTACTGAATCTTTTTAAAAAAATATATAGACCACCCGTCAAACGAGTGGTCATAATTTCTGTCAGGCTACACTAATTTCATTATTTCTTCAAGCATTTGTTTTAAATTCTTTATGTTGAAGCTGCCGTTTGAAATCGTCAGGTCTCCGTCCTTTAACCCCTTCTTACCTGTGTAAAGGCACGAAATTACAAGATTATCCTTCTTTTTGTCATAGTCAATGGAATCTATGTCGCTATATTTTACAAAAACCTTTTCAAATAAGTAGTCGAACGCAATTCCGTCCTCTGTAAACAGTAATCCGTCCTTGCCGCTGTTCATAATTGAGGTATCTATCAGACCGATAACCTCTCCTGTGGCATTTCTGCCGAATGTGTATCTGGCGTTTTCAACCTTGCTCTTTCCCTTTGTCAGGATTTCACAGGAATCGTATGTTCCTCCGAATCTTCGAATTTCTCTGATTTTCCTGTCAACAATCCGTGTTATTTCACTTTCCCCGAACACGCCATTATTCATTTTTATCTGGTTTTTAATCCAATCTCCATTGCTCATAATGCCTTTGTCGGTATCCACCTTTATACCGTATTCAAATGCGCCGTTTGAAATTTCACGCCCCTCGCAATAACTACTTGCACACACCATGAGCTTTTCGCATCCAAAAAATGCCACATCACATATCTTTTTTACGCTGTCGGGAATCGTTATTCTTTCAAGATTATTGCAACCGAAGAAAACACCGCGATTTATTTCCTCAACACAATCAGGTATTGTTATGTTTTTAAGGCTTTTGCAGTTTTCGAAAGCGCTCTGACCTATATATGCGAGATTTTCAGGCAGCTCTATATTGTAAAGATTATCACATTCGGAAAAAGCATATTCACCCATCTGCACAAAGGTATACGGAAGCTGTATCCCTGTAAGGCTCTTACAGCGTTGAAATGCAAAATCTCCTATTTCCGAAAGGTTCTCTGACATCTCGATACAGACTAATTTCCTGCAGTCTTCAAAGGTAAGATTGCCTATTTTTACAACGCTGTCAGGAATCACTATGCTTCTGAGATTTTCGCAGCCGCTAAAGGCCAGACTACCTATTTCGGTAACACCATCCGCAATTACAACGTCCACAAGGTCTCCTCTTCCTTCGTATTCGTGAGCATCTGCGCTGTTTAAAACAGTTGGTTCGTAGTCGGGCAAATCAGCAATATTCATTTTAAAACCTCCTTGGTTATCAGATACGAAACGTCAGGAATTTCTGAGTTTCTGACTACATTATACCGTTATTAAAGAACAAACGTGTGTCTTTTAAAAAAGTTTTTGCAAAAAATACAGCCGTCACTTTTCTGTCAGTGGCGGCTGTATTTCATAGATAAATCAATACTGTCTAACTCTGAGCAGAAGCCGACTTCAGCTGTTTGCTACAAAAGCGTCTATTCTTGAATATATTGACTTCAGTTCAGTAAGGACGGAAATTGCTTCATCGACGCAAGCTTTTTCCATGCCTGTTTTCAAAGCAAAATCATTTATGTATAATTTTTCATCTTCGTCACAGATATTGTCGGAAAGAACAAGCCCTGCAATCTCGAATAATATCATTCTGAGTTCCTGAGGAGTTGAAAGCTTTTTAAGCTCTTCAATGGCTGTATCCTTATCTGTTTCTGCTTCGTAACGCGGAACCAATAACTGCATCTCCTCACAGTAGAGCGCAATCATCTCTTTTTCGTCATTTGCAAAAGTGCCGTTTGCCATAGCCGCATGGATACAAAGGTCGAGGAAAAGTTCCTTCTGTTCGGGGTTGAGTCTGTTTAAATACATAGTAAGCTCCTTTCTGATTAAGCAACAGGTTTAAGCTGTTCAAGAACATTTTTAGCGGTTTTCTTGGCTTCGCCGACTTCCTTATAGTTAAGCTCGTTAAGCTCATCATTGTCGGTATCCTTCTTTACAATCTGCACCTTGCACATATTGAAAAGCAGTGAAACAAGAAGAACTGTATTTTCCGCAACAATCTTTTCCTCGTCCGAAAAATCAAGCCAGTCAGTCTTTTTCTCTTTGTAGACAATATCACAAAGCTGAGTCATGTGCTTATCATAAATCTTTTTAACCTGTGCAAGGGAGCTGTAATATCCGTTGGCACAGTTTTTGAGCGAGGTAAGATATTTACAGGTTTTGTCAATCTTGGCTTCCGCAGATTTCATCTGGCGGTATGCCTCGTCGGCTTTATCCGACAATGACGAGCCTGTTATGTTGAATATGATTCCTCCTACCAATAAGCCAACGCCAAGGGTTGCACCGCCAAGTACAGCAGTACCCAGCGCCATTCCGCCGCCACCTGCGGCAATTGCGCCTCCGCCCAGTGCGGCAAGAGTAGCATTTGTTGCAGCAACACCGCTCAGGGAAGCAATAGCCGTGCCTGTTGAAGCGGTACCGAGTGCCATAACAGCCGCCGTTGTAGCACCGGCTGCGGCAAAACCGCCCGCAGTTCCCATAGCTGCACCGCCTAATCCACCAAGAAGCACGCCTGCACCAACTGAAGCTTTCTCAAGCTCCTCAGGCGAGTACTCAGGAAGAGAAACATCACCGATTTTTATAGATGCAAATTCAGGGGGATTATGAATTTCAGACCACACCTTTGTAAACTTCTGAAAGCTGTTAAGGGTTTCAAGCTCGGTTTTACCAAGTCTGTCCATTACTTTGGTAGTTTCGGTGTTTGTTTTTTCAAACCTTTCGATATTGGCATTATGCCTTGCTTCCGCCGATTTCATCGTGTCATTGGCTTCCTTCATCTTGACACCGCCGCTTATGCCTGCTCCGACTCCCGCAAGTCCCGCAACTGCAGCTCCTATTCCTAAAAACAATGGTAATGGCATAATAAACCTCCTATAATTTTTTTAATTTTTCACAGGCTTCATAATTGAGCCTGTAATATTCTTCTTTAGTCATTTTGCCCTTGAAAAAAGCGTCATAGCTCTCATCAATTCTGCACAATAATGGCCGGGTTTCGTAAATGCTGCAAAGATTACCTTCCAGATACCTGCACTTACCCGTTCCGTCGTCAAGCTCAGCATACAACGGTGAAAGACGCAGGTTCTGACAGCACTTACCGCACATATCACAATTAAACATTATTGAAACCTCAGTACTGCATTTTTATCACGCACAAAGCTGTCAAAACTGTCGTGCGTTTCCCACGGAATACGGATTTCCATTTTCTCCAGAATAAGGTACAGATTCTTTCTTAGCTCTTCGCCTCCGTCTGAAGATGCAAGTATTGCTGTCATTTCATTGTAAGCCTTTGTTTCTCTTCTGAAGGCTTCAATGTCTATTTTTTCAAGCTCGGCAAGATACACGGCAACCGCCTCATCAATACGCTTGTATGCGTCAATGTGCTCCTGAATATCTGCGGCTGCTCCTGCACGTATGCAGATTTCCTTGACCACAAGGGTTACAAGTCTGCACCAGCCTACCATGTTGATATGCAGGAAGCCCTGCAATGGGTTTCCGCCCGAACGAATCAAAGCGTCCACACCATCAAACAGGCACAGTGTTCCATGACCGCATAAGAGCATCACTCTCAAATCAGCATGCTTTAGTGTGGGGATACACTCCTTAAGTGGCTTTTTATACTGAAAATGCTGACGTATTCCCCAGATAAGTCTTATTGACACCTCGCATAAGGTAACCGGTATTGCCTGAGCAATGCCGAAACGTGCGTCATATCCGTTTTCAAACGCTCTTGTAGCAAGCTGTGCAAGTGTCTGCTTGTTTCCATCAATATTGAATGACCCGAAATTGCACAAGCCGAACAGCTCATAAAAAGGCATTACTATTCCGCTCCCTCTTGTGACCGAGCCCGAACTGCCTGCAACATCAGACATAAGATGCCCTATCCAGTTAGCAATACCGCAGAATAATTTTGATATGAAATTTCCGCCCTGCAATTCATAGGTTTCGGTATCAACGGTAATTATCTGACCGTTGCTTACAAAGGTTGCGGTCGAAGTGAACTGATTAAGTATTGAAAAGAACAGGCCTATGGGACTGGGAGAATGAGCCAGGGATTTCATGTGATGATTCTTTGCGCTCATTTTAAAAAGCTTGTCCACATCTCCGCCGTGACGCTGGTCATAATTTACGCGGAACTTGTTTTCGAGATGACCGATAGCGCTGGCTACGCTGTTTTCCTTGCCCGCTCTCGGTTTCCAGCCATTCATTTTAGCAAACGCCATAACACATTTATCAACCTGTGTATCGGTCCACTTTCCGAGAACACTGTTACCGGGTGAGCCGACAAGAAAGGAATCAATCAGTCCTGATATTACACCGCAGGAAACAGCAATTATGTAATCATATTTATCGCAGGTATCGTCTTTATATAAAGGGGTTATATCGGTGGTTTTTGTAATCGCATATTCCATACATTTTCCCTTTCATGACTGATATAAACAAAAAGCGCGCGGCAATAAGCCACGCGCCCTGTAAAGATACATAGCTCATTGCCGCGACGCAAATTGTTCCGAAATACCTTTGATTAGACAATGGTTAAGGAGAGCCAGTACATTTACCGATAGATAGTGTACTGTCTTAAATCAAAAGTATTCAATTTACGTCGCAAGTATATTTTACCACAAAAAGCCACAAAATGCAATAGCTCTCCTTGATTTTTTTGTGCAATGTGGTAAAAAGGTATAACGGTAATTATATTTTAACTTCCGAGGAGGACAAACGGCTGTACCGATAAATAAAAAACATATTTTTATTTATAGATTTGATAAAGCTTAGCCGCCTCTCCCCTCATCTCCTCCACAAACTCCTGTGGAGCGGTAACCTTTACCCAGCTTCCCTGTGATAAGAGGAACATCTTTATTCCGTCGCCGTAAACATCGGCTTCAATGATATATTTATTGTCCTGCTTATCAACAATCACCGCTGTGGGCAGACGGTCGAGGATTGCCTGATACGACGGGCCTGTGAATTCAAAGCGGATAGTGCGGCATTTTCCGGGGAACATGAACTGAATCTTTTTACGAAGCTCGCCTTCGTCAAAATCGTGCTTTCGTTCAAGCTCAAACCTTACCCTGTGTTCGACAATATCAATAATGCGGTCAACTCTGAAGTATACAGGGTTGTACTCCTTATCACCCGCCTTGTATGCAACAAGATAAAAATAATATTCACTGAACAGTATTGAAACAGGACGTATTCTGTGTTCAACCCTGTCACGATTCATCTTGTAATATGTAATCGTAATTTCACGGCGGGATTTTATATTCCCTGCCAGCCGCCACAGGTTGTCAATAACACTGTCGCAGTCGCTTTTCACCTGACAATAATGATACTTTTCCTTCTGAATAAGGGTTTCAAGCAATTCCCGGTCGCTTGTTGAAACAAACTTTTTCAGCTTGTTTATAATCCCCAGCAGCTCATCTTTTCCGAATGCGCGGGAACCTATGAGAATCTTTATTACAGCCAGAAGCTCCTTATCCTGTAAAAAATCGTCCATTTTCAGAATATAGCATTTCTCGCTGCGATCATAAACAAGGTCGGAATTGCCCACAAGGTCACGGTTGTCCGCTAAGAATGTACGTATGTCCGAAGCGGAACGGTGTATGCTTTTGGTTGCGACATTGTATTCGTCCGCAAGGCGCTGTGCTGTCAGCTTTTCGCCCTTTAAGCCTCTGAAAAATATGGATAACGCTCTGTCGAGCCTTTTTCTGCCTTCGTCTTTTTTATTTTCGTCCATAACTACCTCCGAAGTTTTTCTTTAGTATATCACATATTTTACCACAAGACAAGGACATACGGATGTCTTTTTAAAAAGATGCCCGTTATTTATAGCAGGCGAGCTTCTGTGAAAGAAATTTAAAAAATCATTTACGATAAAGAACAGCTTTCGGTTCACCTGATTCTGAAAATTCAATTTCATATTTTGAAAACGCCTTGCATACTGTCTTTATTCCTATCATTGCCGCATAGGCGAGAGCTTCGGTTTCAATTCCCGTTGCTTCTGAAATTTCAGCAAACTGTTCTGTCGACGTCATCGATTTAATCGCCGCAGCCTTATCTCCTACCGATACAGCACCTGCCAATCCGAGATACGGCTTGTATTTTTCATCTACGTCCGAAGCTTCTTTTGATTTCCATAAATCTACGGCAAAATCGCCTCTTACAATAATCGTTTCATACTTGTTCTTATAGGCGTCTTCAAGTTCAGATTTGTTCGTAACTGTTATTGATGTATTCATATTATTCCTCCTTAAACTCTCAGGTCTTAATCAAATCAAAGAAAAGCGGCTTCTTACATTTCGGACATATCTTAACGTGCTTGTCCTTGACTTTTGTTCCGCAGCGCGGACATTTCCATTCCTTCACAGGTAAAAATGTTCTTATAATCATTTTAAAACCTCCTTTTCGGTTTTTCTGACTTAATTATAGCACCACACAGGTACAAATGTATGTCCTTTATAATATTTTTTGAAAATTTTTTAAAACAGCCAAGCCGACGCAAAGGCCGGAATCGCACAGCACAGTATAGCAACCCTGGCTCGCTTTTTACTTTTCTGACAGAAATGCTGAATTGACAAATAATTTCTTGCAAATTAAAATAAAATGTGGTATAATTTTCCCGTGATTTAATATTGATATTTGCCTGAAAAAGAGAGGGAAAACAAATTTTTTCTCACTCTTGAAATCTCTTAATACGATATACTTATCATATATAAATACATATATGGGAGAGAAACTGAATATGGAAATTTCATTGAACGCCGAAACTCTGTCAAAACCCTGGTGCAGGGCGCTGATAGGCATTATACTTATTGCTGCGGGTATCATCTGCTTTACGTTCCAGAACAGGTATTCCGGTATTACCCGCGAGAACTGTACAGCAGTTGAAACAAGCTTTTCTGAATTACGTACGGATCTGGCAACAGAAAAAAGTACTTATCGTATATGGCTGCTTTTCGAGGATTATGATAACAGTCTTGATATTCACCCCAGCTGTGTGACAGATGAGCTGACATCAACTTTGATCGGACTTGAAAAGGGTGCAAAAATGAAAATTCTGCACAGCAATAAAACCAGCGATATCTACGAATTATGGGCAAACGGTGAGCTGTTGCTTGATTTTGACACAGCAAAGGCGAAAATAGAAGAAAACATAACCTTTTTAAAATATTTCGGCTATGTACTCCTGCCTTTAGGTGCGGTCTCTTTTATATCGTCATTTATCAAAAAAGGAAAAAACAAGGACAATTGTTCGGGTAATAACTAAGGAGAGAATTATGAACAAGCATTTTTTCAGGAAAACCTTATCCGTCTTTACGGCTATGGCTATGGTATTTTCACTGATGACGGGAATACCTTTCGGTAAGATTAATCTGAGTGTTAACGCAGATGCAGCAACCGCTGTTACACTTGACATTACAACTTTTGATTACAGTGTAACTACCGGCGGTACAGGCTGGTACTATAACGCAACCAATAAAACCCTCATTATCGACTGGGGATATGAATTAACACTGACCGGCGGAACGTTTACGGAAAAAGTAGCCAACAGCGGTACAATCATAGACGGCTCGTTCAGCGGCACTGTGACAAATGTAGAAGACAACGGTACTATCCAAAACGGCACATTCAGCGGTACAGTAATCAATGAAGGCTTTTGTACTATCAGCGGCGGTGTGTTTACAGAAACAAGCATTGTAAATAACAAACCGGCTGGAAATATCAACGGTGGAACTTTCTACGGAACAATCAATAATGAAACCACTGTATCATCAACCGGAAATATTGTTAACGGATTAATTTCGAGCGGCAGTGTGTTTGAAAGCGGCTCGAAAATATATAATAACGGCAGAATCCAGGGCGGTACATTTAAAGAAGGCACAAAAATTTATAACAGCGGCACAATTACAGATGAAATATTACCGTACATACCTGAAAATACTATCTCCTGCCAGGATGGTTCTCATATTGAAGACGAAGCTGCAACCTGCAGCAAGCTGGCTGTATGCAGTATTTGCGGTCAGTCTTACGGTGACTTTGCCCCTCATAATTATGTGGACGGCGAATGTACTTATTGCTATGCAATTTCAAAAATCCAATACACCTGTGGCGGTATAACATATTATACCGATGATTTTGCTGAAGCGGTAGATGATATCAATAATTACAACGGGGGAACCATAACTCTCAGGGATAATATTGATTGCTCCTCTTCCGGAACTATAGCTGTAACTGATGATCTCATACTTAATCTCGGTACATATACTCTCGATTTAGGTACAGATACGCTTGAATTTGCCGGCGCGATTGAAGCATTTGTACTCGGCACAGGAAAAATTATAAGCGCTTATGACAGCAATGTACTTTACAGCGGTGAGACCGTTTATGTAGTGAACGGCGCAAGCCTCACAATAGGAACAGAAAGCGGCGACGGTCCTACAATTACAGGCGGAACAAACTCAATCACTGTATCCAATGATGCTGCCAACAAGCTTACAGTATACTCAGGTACATTTAACGGCGCTTGCCATTTCAGCTCAACAAGCAGCTATAATATCAATATCAAGGGCGGTACATTCAACAATGATGTTTATGCTAACCTGACTCAGATTGATGGCGGCGTGTTCAACGAAAACATACATTGTGTCAACGGGTCCCACCTTATAATCAACAACTGCGAATGTGCAGGTTCATTGTTAATCGGGCAGAAAAATACCGAAACAAAATTTGTCACTCTCAATGGCGGCAGATTCACAAATGGTATAGAAAATCAGACAGATGGAAAAACCAGCGATTTTCCCGGCACAGACAAATACTATGTTGATGAAAACGGACAGTTGATTGAAATTACCGCCGCAGCTGATGCCGGTTATGACATAGCGCAGTATGTAATAATTTCCTCTGTACATACGGTAACCTTTGAAACAAACAATTACGGCGGCGCGGATTTTGAAAGAAAAGTAGCGGACGAATTTACAGTTGCTGAGCCTGCTGCTTTGACAGACCCTGATGCTAACTTCGGAGGCTGGTACAAGGATTCTGCATTATCAGCCGAATGGGATTTCGCAAATGAAAAGGTTACAAGCGATATAACTCTTTATGCAAAGTGGACATTGATCGAACAGGTCGCAACACCTGTATTCACGCCTGCAAGCGGAACAGTTTTCGAGGACGAACTTTCTGTAACGATTTCCTCTGCAACAGACGGCGCTGATATTTTCTACACAACAGATGGTTCAGCCCCCACAATCACCAGCACACAGTATAATGGCGCAATAACACTCACTGACAGCAAAAATATCAAAGCTATTGCAGTGAAGCAGGGAATGAAGAACAGCGAGGTTGCTTCTGCCGACTACACAAAGATGGAACAGGTCGCAGCACCTGTATTCACGCCTGCAAGCGGAACAGCTTTCGAGGATGAACTTTCTGTAACGATTTCCTGTGCAACAGACGGCGCTGATATTTTCTACACAACAGATGGTTCAGCCCCCACAATCACCAGCACACAGTATAATGGCGCAATAACACTCACTGACAGCAAAACCATCAAGGCTATTGCTGTTAAGCGTGGAATGAAGAACAGCGAAGTGGCTTCTGCCGTATATGCTAAAAATGCGCCTGTAACTACAACTACGACTACTTCGACCACAACGACTACTTCGACTACAACAACTACATCCGTCACAACAATACCTACAACAACCACCACTACACCCGCAACCACTACGACAACTTCTGTTACAACAACAACTACCACAACTTCTGCTACAACGCCAGTAATCACCACAACAACTACAACTTCCGCACCAATAACACCGCCACTGACACCACCGGTAACACCTCCGCCACCAAGGCCGCCTGTAACTACTACAACCTTACAAACAACTACCACAACCACATCAGAAGCTGCTACGACAACCACACCGGCAGCTACTACTACCACTACAACACCTGTATTTTCTCCCGAAGAAAACGCACCGGAAACAAAGCCGACAGAAGAACCCGATGAAATTCCTTTTAATGATGACAACAATCCGTTTACAGGAGTATCCGTCAGCTTCGCAGGCATGATTATTTCCACCCTGACAGTTATTGTTACAAGGAAGAGGAAAAACAAGTAATATGAAAAACACGCTTTACTTTAGTAGTAGTTTTGAAGAAACAAGGCTAAGACTAATTACAGCGGATATGACAACACCACCGTATCATACGAGATACAGTGGTGTTCGTTTTTTTGAGGCGGTATTGTCGAGAATACAGCATAAAATCAGTTCTTCATCGTTTATTCTTTATTAACAAAATGCTTTTTATTACCAGCAGGAGAAAAGCAATTACAATTGCATACGCCTGTCTTGTCATCGCTAAAAACAGAACAATAGCAATATTCACAACAACAGATATATTCGTGAGAATATTCCGTCCTTTTTCTATTTGCATCTGATTGAGGATAACTTTTACTGCACCGGATAAGATAAGCAAAATGAATAAAGTCCAGTAAACCGCTCGGATTACAGCTGTTAAATCACTATGCGAAACCAGACTGACAGAATAAATAAAGTCGTTTATCGTCTTAGGATAAAGCGGCAGAATAATAAGCAGGATATTCATCAAATCTGTAATTCCGAACAGCAAATCGCAGATGTTCCGGATATTTGATTTATTTTCTCTTTCGGCTATGTTTACTATTTTTTCGCTTGACAGTAATTCGTCAATAGTAACTGAAAAGAATTTTGAAATCTCTTTCAGTGAGCCAATGCTTGGATATCCTCTGCCTGATTCCCATTTTGATATTGCAGTTCTGGATACATACAAGGCTTCGGCAAGTTCCTCCTGTGTAAGACCTTTACTCTTTCTCAGTTCCTGTAATTTCTCGTTGAATTCCACCATATTCCTCCCGCTTTTTATCAAGCTGTAAAACATTTGCATAATAAATCAGAAACAATCCAGCACTTAAAAATACTGAGCCGATAATATCTGTCAGCCAATGAACGCCTGCAATAGTCCGTCCGATTAACATAAATAATGAAAAGAGAATAGCGGATAACGTAATAATTTTTCTGACAGCCCTGTTTTTTATCCTTCGGTCAACCTGAAAAATAACAGTCGGCATAACACTTAACACAAGCAGCGTTGTTGATGAAGGATATGACGTTTCCATTATTCCGTCTATCAGTATGGGTCTGTAATTTATCGATATCATTTCAAAAATCAGATAGCCGAATATTATAATTACATAATATACGCCTAACAGCAGAATATCAATATCCACTTTCAAAAGGCTTTTTCTTTGAAGTAGCTGAACAAAGCCGACTGCACCATAAATCATACAGCAGAATATCGGTACAAGACCAAGCCAGTCGGTGATGTGATAAACTGTCATATTCACACCTGTCAGATTGTGAAACGAGCAATTCAGCGTCGCAAATCCCACATCCGTTCCATTTACTCCGACAGGCTGAACAGGCACATGAAAATTCATGTGCCTGTTTTGCTTTACAGAATCAATTACCTGCAATTTTTTTCTTTTCCCTGAGATTATAGTCCGTGTCATTCTGAATAATCTCCAGCATAACCTTTGCAAAAACAGGGTCGAACTGTGTGCCTATGCATTTATCAATCTCTTCACGCACCACGCTCTGAGGCAGCACATCTCTGTAACTTCGGTTAGAGGTCATTGCGTCATAGGCGTCAGCAACGCCGATAATTCTTGCAATAAGCGGAATTTCTTCGCCCTTTAAGCCTTCGGGATAGCCTCTACCGTCGTATCGCTCATGGTGATACTTTGCGCCGACTGCTATATCGGGAAGCTCTGACATTTTTTCAAGTATCTCAGCACCAATCATGGGGTGAGTTTTTATAATTGCATATTCTTCGTCATTGAGCCGTGAAGTCTTATTGATTATTTCATCAGGTACGCCTATTTTGCCTATATCGTGGAGAAGACCTATGTAGTAGATATCCTCCTGCTCCTGTTCCGTCATACCGCAGCGCTCAGCAATCATTCTCGAATACTCCGCCACACGCTCTGAATGACCGTTGGTGTATTTATCCTTGGCATCTATGGTACCCGCAAGAGTAATCATAACCTGTGTGGTAAGGCGGTGCAGCTTACGGTTGTTTCGGTGCAGTTCTTTGGTCTGCCTGTCAACTTCGGCACGCAGTCCCGACTGCAGACGTTCAAGCTCCAGAATACGGCTGATACGCATAAGCATTATTTCCGCAACAACAGGCTTTGTGATGAAATCCTGAACGCCAAGCTCAAAGCAGTGAAGCTCAGAATCACGGTCGTCATCAGCGGTAAGGCAGATTATGGGAATTTCCTTAAGCCTTTCGTCCTTTTTTATTATATCCAGAAACTCAAAGCCGTCCATTTCGGGCATACGCAAATCCAGCAGTATCATATCAACAGTATTGTTTTCAAGATATCTGAACGCTGCCTTTCCCGAAGTAACAGCAGTAACATTATACTTTTTTGAAAGTATATTCTTTATTAAAACAAGATTTATCTTGCTGTCATCAATTGCAAGTATCCTCTCAGTTTCAGGCTGTATATTGATTGCATCGTTTTCCATTACCGTATTATTCTCCCATTAACATATTTATCAGAGCTTTACAACTTCACTTTCAGCGGTTCTTCTTCCGTTTTTCATAAGTCCGCTGCTTTCCATTTTTACAACGTCATAATCAAATATAAGGTCGCCCTTATACATATCCTTATAGCAGCTGAGGATTCTTTCCGCACAGATTTGTCCGCCGTTTTCCTTTGAATCATAAAGCATAACGATAACCTGACGGCTGGAATATCTGGCGGAAACATCAGCCCTTCTCAGGGAAGTAAAAATTGCACGGTCAAGAATTTCTACCGCCTGCTCAATTTCGGCAGGGTCAGCGTTTTCATTACGCAGGGTAAAAAGAATTGTGTTCACATCTTCGCTGTGCCGGTCGACAATTCTGCGTATAAAATTATAGACGTAGTGGAAATTGTCAAAATCCAGCATATATGCGCCCTTACCGGGGTCGCTTCTGTGCATCATATCGCGCAGATTGTTAAGGTCCACACGGTTGCTGGCACGCTTATTTTCCGCAGCATACTGGTCGCTGAAGAAATGGTAGGAATTCTTACCGTTCTGCTTTACACAGTAAAGCGCCTTATCTGCAGCGTTATACAGACTCTTGAAATCCTCGCCGTCCTCGGGGAACTGTGCAATTCCCACTGAAACAGAGGAGTTTGTTTCAAACTTGCTTTTTTCAAGGAAGCAGCCCATTTCCGCAATTATATCAGCCGCGTGATTTCCCAGTGCCGACTTGGAGCTTGGCCCTGCTACAAAGGTCATGAATTCATCACCGCCGATACGGCAGATAATGTCGTCCTCGCCTGCGAATTTACGAAGAGCGTCAGCAAACGCCTTAAGAGTTCCGTCGCCTGCCATGTGTCCGTAGTTATCGTTGATTGCCTTGAAGTTATCCATATCCATCATGAACAGTGCTCCCCTGACGCCCTTGCTTAACATTTCGCCCACCTTTTCTTCGGTATATGCGCGGTTCCAGAGGCCTGTGAGTGCGTCCTTATTGGACTTGCTCTTTATATCCGAAACCTCCCTGATTTTTTCATCAAGACGGTTGGCAAGGCTCTTACGCAGCTCTTCAAGCTCCAGTATTCTTCCTATTCTTGAACGCATTACCGCAGTTACAAAGGGCTTTGCAATAAAGTCAAGCGCTCCAGCGTCAAAGCATTTCTGTTCTGTTTCAGGGTCGTTGTCAGCGGTCAGGAATACTACGGGAATATTTACGCACTCAGGATTTTCACGTATTTTTCCCATGACCTCGAAACCGTCCATTTCCGGCATATTTATATCAAGAAGAATAACATCGGGAATATTATTTTCAAGGAATTTAAGCGCCTGCGCCCCCGAAATAACCGCTGTGGTCTTGTATATATCGGAAAGGGCGGTTTTTGCCGCTGTCAGATTTGCCTTGTTGTCGTCAACAATTAATATATGCTTCATAAATTCTTTCCTTTCTTTGTATCAGCACCTGTTATTCCATGATATAAAGCAATCCGAAGGTGCGGGGACCGCTGTTGCTGGAAACTGTTGCAGAGGCTTTGGTTACAATAACCTCATTAAACTTCATAATATGGTTTACTTCCATTTTTGCAAGCCTAATATCGCTCGTCCTGCACCCTGCATGAGTAATAAAAAGCCTGTCGCTTTTTATTTTTTTGTAATTTTTGAGCTCCGAACGGATATATTTTACAGCACTTTTTTCATAATTACCTATCTGAAAGGATTTGAGCTTCAGATATCCTCCCTCCATGCCGAGAACAGGGTGTATTCTGAAAAAACTGCATATCTGATGCGCTCTCTTGCTGACCTTTCCGTTGCGGTAAAGATAATCGGCGTTATCAGCCATAAATGAGGTCGAAATCCTGTCACGCATACTCTCGATTTCTGTGATTATCTGAGCGCATCCCGCACCGCCTCTGACCATTTCAGCCGCACGGAGCGCCATGTGTCCTATGCCTGTTGTAATGTGCCATGAATCTACTATATGGATGCGTTTTCCGTCTTCACCCATTCGTTCAACTGCCTGTGTGGCATACTCAACGGATTTACTCAGCCTGGAGCTTGTGGATATATGAATAACCTGGTCGTATGTTCTGAGCTTTTCAGTAAAAAAGCTCAGAAATTCATCTGCGGGCGGCGCTTCTGTAATGCTTTTTTCCCCACCGCTTTCAAGATAATCAAATATGTTCTGAGCAGTTATTTCGTCGACGTCCTTGAAACGACCGCTGTCCGTTTCAATGTAGAAATAAATAAGGTCAATATTATTCTTTTTCAGCATTTCATCAGGCAGGTCGCACACACAGTCGGTGGTTACACAAATTTTATTCTCCGCCATATCAACCCTGCTCCTTTTCTGCAAAAATCTCTGCTCTCATTGTTTCAAGCTCCGCAAAAGCGCTGTCATATTCAAAATCCGCCGCATACTCGGCAATTCTGCCCAGCCATGTTCTCAGGGGCTTTCCGTTATAGGCATAGGCTGAAGCTTCCTTTGCCAGCCGCACCGTTTCATCTCCGTCAAAATCATTACAGCTGGTTTCAATAAGAGACATATACTCAGTCAGCTTTTCAAGGGTTATGGGCTCAGCCGTAAGCTCAGCTTCGTTTATTTCTTCCTTTTCAAGGGTTATGCCGTTTTTAGCAAGCAGCGCCATACCCTCTTCAACCACTTCGCCATACAGCTTCATAAGCTCGTTGTTTTCTTTCCTGATTACATCGTAATCTCCAGCCTTGCCTGCAAGCTCCAGCTTCTTTGCAAATTCAGACATTTTTACCGCGCCGATATTGAGCGACGTACTCTTCAGGGCGTGAACCTCGGTTATGTAATTCTTCCAGCTTGCCTGTGCTGCAAGCTCTGTTATCTGAAGCTGCTTCTCTTCGCCCTTACGCACATACATTTCAAGTATTTCATAATATGCGTCCTCACTTCCGCCTGTATAGGTCAGACCCTTTGAAACGGAAATGTGTATACCTTCGTCGTAAGTACGCTTTTTAACATTGCTCCTGCGGTCGCCCTTGCCATATACGGCAGAAACAGGCGGCATTATCTTATCAGCCGGCAGCCATTTTTTAAGGACCCTGTCAAGAGCTGTAAGCTCTATGGGCTTTGCAATAAAATCGTTGAGCCCTGATTCGATGAACATTTCGCGTACACCGCTAACTGCGTTTGCGGTAAGCGCAATAACAGGCAATTTTTTATAATACTCGCCTTCCATCTGCCTTATGATACCTGTAGCCTCCACACCGTCCATTTCCGGCATCATGTGGTCCATAAACACAAGGTCGATATCCTTTGAGCGGAGCATAGAAATTGCCGCTTTACCGCTGTCTGCGGTAATAATCTGCATGTGATAGGGCTGCATAAGTCCCGCCGCAACCCTGAGGTTAATATCGGTATCATCAACAATAAGCACCCGTGCTCTCGGCGCCGAGAAGGAAATTGATGAACCTCTGCGTTCGCTGAGATTGAGCATAATGCTTTCGTTATTCAGTGCCGAAGCCGCCGACATCGTATAGAAAGGCTTATAGATACACTTTATGTCAGGCGGCAGCTGAACAGCGTCTGTTGCCGCCTGAATAAGCACTGTGCTTACCTTCTGTGATATCTCCGAGAAATAATCCTTATGGGCGAGATATTCTTCCTTGCCTATAAAGCAGTGGGTTATAGCTCCGCTGTCCACCAAGCGCTTAAGTTCGTCCATCATAGTGGTATGTATCATCTTTACCTTGAGCTGACGGCTCATCTCGTTCATCAGCGCAATATACTGCTGCTCTACGGCAGGCTCTTCAAACTTCTTCAAGTCGATAAATACCGCTGCATTGAGCTTTTCGGGTTCATTTACGCTGACAAAGGGACGGTTATCGCTTACCTTCAGAGGAATAACAAAGCTGAAGACCGAGCCCTGTCCGTATACGCTTGAAACGTTGATAAAACCGCCCATCTGTGTTACAAGGCGTTTTGAAATAGCAAGACCAAGACCTGTGCCTTCAATGGAACGGTTCTTTCGGGTATCAACCTGCTGGAAGCTTTTAAACAGCTTCTCAAGGTTTTCATCGGTTATGCCTATACCTGAATCCTCGACGGAAATTTTAAGGTTTATGCCGTAATCCTGCACCGAATACGAAACATGAAGGGTAACCGCACCCGAATTTGTAAACTTTACTGCATTGGTCATGAGATTTATCATTATCTGACGTATACGCACCTCGTCGCCGATAAGACCGCAGGGTATATCAGGGTCAGCGTGAACCATAATCTCGATTTTTTTGTCACCCTTTCGGGTCATGGTCATATTTATAACGTCATTGAGCATGGAGGCGATATTGAACTCCGCTTCAATAAGCTCCATCTTGCCTGATTCGATTTTTGAGAAATCAAGTATATCGTTGATGATAGACAAAAGGCTTCTGCCCGAGCTCTGGATATTGAAGCAGTTTTCTCTGACATTTTCGCTTATATCCTGGTCGCGGAGTATAAGCTCGCACATACCCACGATAGCGTTCATAGGCGTTCTTATCTCATGGGACATATTAGCAAGAAAGTCGCTCTTTGCACGGTTTGCTTCTTCTGCGGCAATTTTCGCCTGACGCATTTCTTCACTCTGCTGAACCTTGCGTTCAGCACCGACAAGATAAAAAATGATTATTACAATAAGCAGCCACAGTAAGCCGAAGGTCCATAATACCAGCGGAATAATCAGATTTATATCACCTGCGGGAACATTTGACGGAACATAACCCATTATGTATAATCCCGGGTAGCTTGTTTCCGCCGCAAAAAGCACAGTACTTTCATCATCGTTGTATGCCGCCGCAGAAACGTTTATATTCATAGACTTGCGGATAGCCTCAATAGCAGCGGCATTGCTTTCAGTATTGAGGTCATAAGCCTCAGCCGTTGAACCTACTGAACGGAGTATGATATTTCCGTCAGAATCAACAAGGAAGCATTCTCCTATGCCGCCATAGCATATAAGGTTGAGCTTTTCTTCAAAAGCGTCACTGCTGTAAAGCTTATAAAGTACATACTTTACGTTTGAACCACTGTATACAGGCACTGCAAACAATACAGCGTCGCTGCTGACGCTGACCGATGGGTTTCCGCGCACTGCATCAAAAAATCCGTCATAATCAGAAAAGCTCAGCTCCTCACCGTATGCAGCAGAACCGTCAATGCGCATTACACCGTAGGATACGCCCTCATGCTCCTTGAAAATATTGTTGAGCATACCGCTTTCGATATCCACAAATACCGTAGATTCGCTGAGTAAATCCAGCTCGTTTTTAAAGCTGTTGTCTACCGCCTGAGCCGACATACGGCTGTAGCCCGATACGTGGTCTTCTATCTGACTGTGAGTAATACCGCGCAGCTTCACCCACATAAATACGCACACGATGCCGATTATAACAAAGCCCAGTATTATCAGCACTGCCGCATACAGAAAACGCTTTGCGTCAACCTTCCTCATTGTATATTTCCACTCCTTCAACAAACCAATCCATATTTATAAGCAGGGTATCATCACTGAGAGTTTCGCCCTCGCCGCATTGTAAATTTCCGTTATTGTCGTAAATTATTCCCGAAAAAACATCATTGCCGCTGTATAGTCTGTTAAGCGCTTTTTCTACCTCCTGTCGGGTAATATCGCTTACCGACGGCGATAATTCTGACAGGGCAACCACACCCGTATCAATGCCGAACCATCTGCGCTGTACCGAATTCGGCTGACCCTGCACAAATTCTCTTATTATCTGAAAATAAAGCGAATCCCAGTTCCACACCGAGGCTGTAAGATACTTATCGGATAATCCCTCGGCAATTTCATTGTACCCTATGGAATACACGCCTGCGCTGTCTGCTGTCTGAGCTGTGTAGTGCTGGTTCTGATGATATGTTACAACGTCTGCGGCTTTGTCGGCTATCAGTTTTTCAGCCGCCGCAGTCTCTTTTTCTCCGTTATCCCATGAATCCGTCCAGCTTACATAAACCACTGCTTCGGGATTTACGCTTTTCACACCCAAAGTAAAGGCATTAATACCTCTGTTTACCTCGCAATTTGGCATTGCGGCAACATATCCGACAGAATTGCTCTCCGTCTGCAGACCTGCTACAATTCCCGCCAGATAACGCGCCTGATACATTCTTCCGAAATAAGAGGTCAGGTTTTCCGAAACGTACTCGGAGGAGATTGCGTAAAATGCTACGTCAGAATAGCGGTCTATGACCTCCTTAGCTTCGGTGGAGTAGGAATAGCTCGACAGAATTATCATCTGCGCGCCTTCATCCACAAGCTCGTGTATGGCTTCAGCACATCTGCCGCTTCCCTCTTCAACATTTTCTTTTACAATAAGCTTTGTTCCGAGCTTTTCACAGGCGGAAACAACACCGTTGTAATGGACGCTGTTCCAGCCGCTGTCTGTGGTTTCACCGGTGATTATCAGTCCCACTCTGGGAGTGTTATTCCTTTCAGAGCCTGTTGTAGCTATAAGCACTATTAATGCTGCAAGAACCACGGCAGCCAGAAACAGCAGTATCCTCTGTCTCAGTTTATGATTATCCATCAATCACTACTCCTTCTACATACCAGTCCAATTCATTCAGCATAGCTTCGTCAGTCATGCTTTCGCCCTCTGCAACACGCAGGTTACCCTCATTGTCATATATAGGACCATAGAAAACATCAAAGGTTCCGTTGTTCAGCCTTGCACGTTCCGCTTCAATTACCTCGTTTATTCCGTCCTCTGCTTTTTCAGACAAAGGCGCTATGTCCATAATACCCGTGTCAGAGCCTTCCCAGTAATTCACACCCTCAAATTTTCCCTGAAGACATCTGAGAATATGCGAGGTGTAGAATTTCTCCCAGTCCCATACCGCAGCTGTAAGGTATGTCTCAGGATAAAGTGCGCTGTTGTCGATATTGTATCCGATTGACATAACTCCGTGCTCATCAGCAACTCTGAGAGGCTCCAGCGAATCGGTATGCATGGCCAGTATGTCGATATTATGCTCGCTTATAAGAGTTTCCGCCGCGTTTGCTGTTGCCATATCCGCATTCCAAGAATTTATCCATCGTACATATACCTTCGCTTCAGGGTTCACACTACGCACACCAAGAGCGAATGCGTTTATGCCTCTGTTGACTTCCGGTATGGGGAATGCCGCCGCATACCCGATTTCATTTGTCTTTGTCTGCAATCCTGCCGCTATTCCTGTGAGATATCTCATCTGATACATTCTTCCGAAATATGTGGACAGATTTTTACGGCAGCTTGTACCTGTTGCATGGAAAAAGAAAATTTCAGGGTACTGCTCGGCTGCTTTTACTATATGCTCACTGTAAATGGCTGAGTTGGCAATTATTATCTCACAGCCGTTATCCACAAGCTCATCTATAATACCGAGTACACTATCCGTAGTTACAAACTCCTTGTATGTAATATCAAGGTTAAGCTGCTTCGCTGTTTCCACCATACCTTCATAATGTGACTGACTCCAGCTTTTATCGTTCATATAGCCGTTAAGTATAACTCCTACCTTTGTATGTGCTTCCGTCACGTCGGGCGTTTCTTCATAGGCGTTTATCATGAAAATACCCGCCACGATAGCAACAACAACAATTATTACTGTAATAATTATCTTTTTCATTTTTTCACTCCACAAAGAACAATTACAATGCGCTTTTACGTGCATTCAAGCCTGCCGCGCAAAATCGGCGGTTAGACTAAGACACGTATAAATGCTGAACTTAATTATAACTTACCAATTATATATTGTAGCATAAAGCCTGTCAAAAAGTCAACAGAAAATACTAAATATTAAACTCATATATTACTTTTGATTTTATATTGAAAATCCGATTAAGTTGTGCTAAAATAATTATATCAGATTAATTTGAAATACGGATACAGAGGTGATTACCATGGAAAAAGCCTGTCCTAATTGCTTTTCTTCAGTTGAATTCAACACACAGATATGTCCGCACTGTAAGTTTGATTTCACTCTTACCGATACTCATTCTTATGCCCTTAAAGGCGGAATTCTCCTTAACAGCCGTTACATAACAGGCAGAGTAATCGGCGTAGGCGGCTTTGGTATCACTTATCTTTCGTATGATATACAGGACGAAAAAGCTGTGGCTGTAAAGGAATACTACCCGCACGGTGTTGCAGTGCGCGGCGAGGATAATATTGCTCTTGAACCTCTTGGCTCAATGAATGCTGAGTTTTATCACAGCGGACTTGAAAAATTCATGCATGAAGGCGCTTATATGTCACAGTTCAGAGACTCTGCTGAGGTTGTGAGCATACATGATATTTTTGAAGAAAACGGAACAGCTTATCATGTAATGGATTTTTTAAACGGTATGACATTAAAGGAATATACCGATAAATACGGCAGAATTTCTGAAAATCAGGCTGTATTCATTTGCGAAAGAATCGCCGCTGCCTTTAAGGTTATACATGATGGCGGTATTATCCACCGCGATGTATCCCCCGACAACATTATGCTTTGCAGAAACGGAAGTATCAGACTGATAGATTTCGGTGCGGCAAGACCGTATATTGACGCCGACAGCGGACTTTCGGTAATGATGAAGCACGGTTTTACTCCGCTGGAGCAGTACCAGAAAAACGGCAGACAAGGCGCGTGGACCGATATATATTCTTTAGGAGCAGCACTGTATTATGCACTTACTCTGAATACTCCCGAAGACCCTATGTCAAGGCTTGATGACGACAGTGTTTTTGAAGAGGATACGGCGGGACTCTCCAGCGGTATTGCTGAAATCCTGTCACGCTGCTGCGAAATCCGCGGAAAGGACCGATATCAGTCTGCCGAGGAGCTTCTGTCAGCCCTTTCGGAGTGCGGTATCTCCCCTTTAGGCTTTGAAGAAAACCGGCTCCGTCACAGGGAAATGTATCTGCCGAGAACAGAGCTTACATACCTGAAAAAAGCTATGGTACAGCACGTGAAAATCGCAGGCGAAATGATGCCCATAGACCTTGAAGAACTTGACCTTTCAGACAGAGAGCTTACCATTGCACAGATACCTAACCTGTGCCATCTGAAACGTCTTAAGAAACTCAATCTGAATAATAATTACATAACCGATTTATCCTGTATAAGCGGTCTCAGAGAGCTGAGAGAAATCCATTTCAACAATAACAATATAGACAGTATTGAGTTTGCACGGAATATGGATAAGCTGGAGCATATTTCGGGAGAAAACAGTTCTGTTTCGGATTTGTCTCCTCTTGAAAATAAAACAGAGCTGAAAAGCGCTTACTTCGGTGATACACTGGTTACGGATATTACACCTTTGAAGAACTGCCATAAGTTGGTAAATGCAGGCTTCAATGAAATGCAGATAGGAGATATCGAGCCTCTCCGCAATAAGCCTTTTTTAGAGCAGGTGTGCTTGTCGGGGTGTAATCTCACAGATATTTCACCGCTGAAAAGCAGTCCCATGCTCAGAGAGGTATATGTGGGCAGGAATAAGCTCACCGACCTGTCTGTGCTTAAAGGACTGAAACTTGAACAACTCTTTTTTGACAACAACAGGCTTTCCGAAAACATAGAAAGCCTTGAAGGAATTTCCGTTCAATATACTGTTGCCGCTGATCACAACGGTTTTACAAAGGAACAAGCACGGCAGGTAACAAGACTTATTAACGGCGGCACCTTCTATTTTGAAACAAGTCTCGGAGATATATGGAAGGACTGACATAAAACAATAACGCCTCTCTTTCGGTTAAGGAAGGAGAGGCGGTTTTTATTCTTCGCTGCTGTTAATAAATTCAATTGCTTTTTCGTATGAGTAGTTATGTTCAAGTGCGTACATAACCTTTGCGTCTTCGATATTACGGATATACAGGCTTTCTCTTCCGCATATCCTCAGCATAGTCTGCATCTGGTCGAGGGTAACACCGAGAAAAAGTCCGATAAGAATTATATTATGTTTTGTGGGAGTGCGCATTCCGCTGAGCATCTGATGGCCGTATACCCTGTCCAGATTAAGCCGTACTATCAGCTCAGAACGCTTTATGCCCCGTTCCTTCAGGAGATTGTCGATATATTCGCTGAACTTAGGCTCGGGATTATCCCTCAGTATTTTTTCATCGAATTTATCGGCATTAAGAAGCATTTTTTCCAAATCGCTGGTCTTCATGTTTTCCCTCCCAATAAATGATATGTTACATTAAATATAACCCTTTCAATAATTATACATTAATTTCCAATAATTTTGGTATGCGAAATTGCATACAGATACTATTTTTTGTACATTTTTATCAATTATACGTCGTTTTTACTATTAAGTATAGCACATACGATTACTGATTGTAAAGAAAAACCATAAATATTCAAAAAAATCCATCAGGTATGCGAATCTGCATACCAAAATGCAATTCCTGTATGATAAAATGAAAATGGTATATTTTAACTTTTTTAAAAGGGGAATTACCAAAAATTCATGACAGGAGGAATAAAAAATGAATTTGCGCAAAATAACGGCCTTGTTTACCGCGTTTGCTCTGACAGCATCGGCGACTATGGCTGATTTTGCCGTACCTGTTGCCTATGCAGAGGAAGCTGTTACAGGCGAATGGTACGAAGCTGACGGCGCGTGGTATTACCGCAACGGTCCCGAAGACGTTGATTGGATATCCAGTCTCGGACTTGACCTCAGCGGAGTAAGCGACTGGTCCGAAATCAAGTATATCAGCGCTGATGTTACCGTTGAGGGTACAACTCAGGCACTTGTAAGTGCAGACCTTACAGGCGCTGAAGATGACAGCGGCTGGAAAAACGGCAATCCCGTTACTGTTACCGATGACACCGTTACAGTTTATTTCAATACCAACGGTGAGGTAATTCATCGTGCAAATGTTGATTTCTGGTGGTATGATACCGAAAAGGCTGTATCTGCCAATGCGGTTATAAAGGTAAGCGATATTACCTTCTCCACAGAAGAAAGAGACTATTCAAACGTTACAGGTGAATGGTACGAACAGAACGGCGCATGGCATTACAAGCATGGCACTCAGAGTGAAATCCCTAGCTTATCTATTGATACTGACGGCGTTGACTGGTCAGCAGTCAAGTATGTAAGCGCTGACGTAACCGCAAACCTGAACACAGAGCTCGTAATGAGCAGCTGGCTGGGCGGCTGGTATACCGCCGACCCCGATACGTGGGTAAACAATCCGGCTGAGACACTGGAAAATGGTGTTACAACTACTGTTTATTTTGAGACAAACGGTGCTGATTTAGGCTGCCTTGAGGTTTTGACATGGAGAAGTACAAATGATGTTGAACTGAATGAAGGCACAGAAATTACCGTAAGCAATATAGTTTTCTCTGAAGAGGAAATGCCCGACCCCGTAAATGAGTGGTATGAAGAGGACGGAGTATGGTATTTCAACTGCGGCGAAAGCGATATCCCCGAAGGTGAAGTTCCGAATTTTGAAATTTCACTCCCTGAAGGTGTAACCTGGGAAAACCTCAAGTATGTAACCGCAGACGTAGTTGTTAACGGTGCTGTTGATTCAATGCGTCTCAATGTTGAAAGAAGCGACGGTACATACAAGGATGGTTCAACTATCTCCGTCGGCGGCGGCAACACCAATTGCAACGTACTTCTTATCACCAACGGCGAAGTATGGGATCGTCTCAGCTTCGGTATGTGGTCTGTTTCGGCAGGTGCTACCCTTGCTGTAAGCAATTTTGAATTCTCAGTTGAAAAGTACGATTACAGCACACTTCTCAATGAATGGTATACAGATGAGGGTGCTCACTACTACCGCAACGGTTCTGAAGATGCTGAGTGGATACCCAGCCTCGAACTTGACCTCAGCGGAGTAAGCGACTGGTCCGAAATCAAGTATATCAGCGCAGATGTTACTGTTGAGGGCACAATCCAGCCTCTCATCAGCGCAGACCTTACAGGTGCTGATGATGACAGCGGCTGGAAAAACGGCAATCCCGTTAATGTAACTGATAATACCGTTACAGTTTATTTCAATACCAACGGCAAGGAAATTCACCGTGCAAATGTTGATTTCTGGTGGTACGATACCGAAAAGTCTGTTTCCGCCAATGCGGTTATAAAGGTAAGTAACATTACCTTCTCCACAGAAGAAAGAGACTATTCAAACGTTACAGGCGAATGGAACGAGATTAACGGTGCATGGTGTTACAAGCACGGCACTCAGTACGATGTCCCCAACTTAATTATTGATTTAGATGGCGTTGACTGGTCAGCGGTCAAGTATGTAAGCGTTGACGTAACTGCAAGCACGACCGCACAGCCTTGTTTCGGCGGCTGGTATAATGCTGACCCCGATACATGGGTAAACGGCTCACCCAAGTTTATGGGCGAAGGCGGTAAGTCCACTGTTTACTATGAAACTAACGGTGACGATTTAGGCGGCCTTGAACTTCAGTTCTGGGAAATCAGTGCCGGCGTAAATCTGAACGAGGGCACAGAAATTACTGTAAGCAATATAGTATTCTCCACCGAGGACAGAGACTATTCCGATACTATAGGCGAATGGTACGAAAAGGACGGTGCATGGCATTACAAGCATGGTACCGAAAACATTATTCCCAACTTACCTATTGACGTAAGCAGCGTTGATTGGTCCGCTCTTCAGTATGTAAGCGTTGATGTTTCCGCAAACGGAACTTTACAGCCCGTATTCGGTGCAAACGACGCGGATATTAACTGGAGCAACGGCATTCCTTCCTGGATTCAGGACAACGGCGAAACTACCATTTATTTTGAAACAAACGGTGAAGTTTTCGACTGTATCGAAGTATGCTTCTGGGATCGCGGCATAGATATGGCAGCTGACGAGGGTACAGAAATTACCGTAAGCAATATTGTATTCTCTACTGAAGCACTACCCAAGGAATACATTGACCCAGGCGTTACAGGCGAATGGGTAAATAACGGCGACGGCTCCTTCAGCTATAAGCACGGCACAGACAAATCAGTACCGCCCCTTTTTATCGACACAGAAGATGTTGACTGGTCAACACTCATGTACGTAAGTGCAGACGTTGTTACCAGTGATACAGCACATCCTGTTTTCGGCGCAGCAATCAAGGGCGTGGAAGACAGCTGGACTGACGGCGAAAACGTATGGATGGGTTACGCAGGAAAGGCTACCGTTTACTATGAAACAAACGGTGTGGAAATGGCTGACCTTTCCCTTCGCTTCTGGGGTATCTCCGACAGCGTTACTCTTAACGAAGGAACAATCATCACAGTAAAGAATATCGTATACTCTACCGAAAAATTACCTGCTCCCGTAGGCGAATGGTATGAAAAGGACGGCGTATGGTATTACACACACGGCACAAACGCAACTGTTCCTAATTTACCCTTTACTATTGAAGGTGACTGGTCTACAATTAAATATGTAAGCGCTGACGTAACCGCAAGCAGCACTGCTCAGCCTTGCTTCGGCGGCTGGTTTACAGCTGACCCCGATGCATGGGTAAATGGTACATCTGTATGGATGGACAACGGCGGCAAGGCTACTGTTTATTACGAAATCAACGGTCAGGATTTAGGCTATCTCGAACTTATGTTCTGGGGTATAAGCGATGATATAGTTCTTGCAGAAGGTACAGAAATCACTGTAAGCAACATAACTGTATCCGACGAAGAAATCTCCGGTCCTGTTGATGAATGGTACGAGGTTGACGGCGTATGGCATTACAAGCATGGTTCAAATACGTCTGTTCCTGTCCTCGAAATTAATCTGGAAAATATTGACTGGGCTGCAGCTGAATATGTAAGCGTTAACGTAACGGCAAGCGATACTGCTCAGCCTGTACTCGGCGGTTGTTTTGCAGATGACCCCGAAGGATGGTCATACGGCTTGAATGAGTTCATTGCTGGCGGCGGCGAAGCTACCGTTTGCTTTGAAACTAACGGTGCTGAATTAAGCTACCTTTCTCTTGACTTCTGGCAGATTGCAGATGGTGTTGTACTGAACGAAGGTACTGAACTTACCGTAAGCAGTTTAGCTTTCTCTGAAGAAGAACTGCCTGACCCCGTAGACAGATGGTATTCACCCGAAGAAGGCGTTTACGTTTATCAGGACAGCGGCAACGGCAATGAAATGGAACATCTGTTCTTTGGACTCAGTGATACTGATTTATCCAAGGTCAAGTATGCAACCGTAGATTTAGAAGTTGACGGACAGTTTGTATCGGATCTTACATTCTCTTCCGGCAACGGTGCTTTGTACGCAGGCAACCCCTACACTTTCACAAGCGGAGAAAATACCGTGTATGCATTCAATTATGAAGGCCGCGCATGGGAAGACCTCGACCTCTATGGATGGAGTATCGAACCCGGTACAAAAATCACTGCAAGCAATTTAAAACTATATACTGAAGAAATCAAGGACTACGAAAATATCGTAGGTCAGTGGATTCAGACAGGTGAAAACTCCTACTATTATAATCACGGAGACCTTTCTGAAAGTTATTATGATACAGGTATTCGTCTTACTGCAAGCGATTATGATTTATCAAAGGTACAGTCCGCTACTGTAACGATGCATTATGTAAGCGAAAGCGAATCTGCACCACAGATTGGAATCGGCGGTTTTACAGATGATGGCGGCTACTCAACATACGCACTTCTTGCTTGTCTCGAAGAAACTTCTGTAACACGAGAATTCTACGGAAAGTATGTATCCGATATGTCAATCAGCGGAAATTATATGAGTCCCGGAACAAAGCTGTATATTTCTGATGTTACTTTCGGTACAGACCCCGTTGAATTAGCTGAAACAACTGAATTTGAAAAGCTTATCGACAATAATGAAACCAGCTTCACTGCGCCTAATGGTCAGCACACAATTTTGTGGGGTTTACTTTCCGATATTGACAGTTGCGGTACACTCAGATTCAAGGTTGAACCCATTGAAAATAAGGACGACGAGCATTACATTAATGCTATATGGAACGACTGGTCGGCAACAGGCGGCTGGAAGGTTATTTATCCCGAACCCGTAGTGGTTACAGAGGACGGCTGGCTTGAAATTCCGATTACTGAAGAAACTCTGAAGATGCTTCATGAAACCGCTGCAGACCAGTGCGCGCTCCTGATTCAGGGCTATGGCGTTAAGGTTTCGGAATTTATCCTTAACAATATCTATGTTGACGAGGAAAATATTCTCAGATGGAACGACGTAGAGAACGCTGAAAAGTATATTCTCAAGGTTCGCGGCACTGACGTTTCCGCGGAATACGAAGTTCCTTATGCTTCCGATTATGAAAGCGTTTTTGCTGCACTTGAAAAGGGCACATATTATATTGATGTATACTATGTGGCTGACGGTGCCGAAAACCTTATCAGCAGTATCAACTATACAGCTGCAACTCCTTCTGTAAAGGTTGGAAACAACACATTCTACTACGAAAAGACAACTGACGGCATAGCAATTATCGGAAGCGAAATCGCTGATGCAGAAGTAATTATCCCTGCGGAAATTTCTGATACCGCAGTTACTTCTATCGGTTCTGAAGCATTCCGTTCAGATGTTATGACAAGCGTAACAATCCCCGCAGGCGTCAACACTATTGAAGGCGGAGCTTTCGCGTTCAATACAAAGCTGACAGAAATCAAGTGCGATGAAAACAATAAATTCTTTATCGCAGAAAACGGCATACTGTTCAGCAGAAACAAGAAAACTCTTGTTGCATATCCTTCCGGCAAAACAGGCGCATACGTAGTACCTACAACTGTAACAATTATCGGCGACAGTGCATTCTACGGTACTGCTGTAACTTCTGTTACAATCCTCTCCTCTGTAAACTCTATCGGCTTTGAAGCCTTTGCGGAATGTGCTGACCTCAGCGCTGTAACATTCAGCGATGGCGTAAGCTATGTTGGTTACAAGGCTTTCGCAAACTGCGCTTCCTTAAAGACAATTACTGTTCCTGAAACTGTAACCAATATCGGTGATATGGCATTCGGTTTTAACGTACAGGATGACAATGCAGCAGTATATGAAGGCTTTACCTTAAGCGGTAAGAGCGGTTCTATGAGCGAGGCTTATGCAAGCAGACACGGTATTCCCTTCACTGCTCTTGGCGAAAGCTCAGAAAGTCCTTTCGACGAGGAAAGCAAGCAGGAAGTTGCTGTTGAAGCTCTCGGCGGCGAAAAGATTGAAATTTCTCCTTCCGTAAATATGAAGGACAAGGAAGAAATGGACGCTGATTTTGATTTTGAGGATTATGAATTTGTAGTTGAAGAAATCGAAGACGACAGAAAAACAGAGTACAAAAAGCATTTCAAGGACGATAAGGTGAAGGAAAAGGCGCACTGCTTTGAATTTGACCTTAAGGACAAGAACGGCCACTCTTACGGCGAAAGATTCGACGGTCTCTTTGAAATGGATATTCCCATGTATGATGATATTAAATTCGGTTACAGCAATTATCACCTCTACCGAATGGAAAATTACACGAGAATTGAAATCATAGGCATGCACGTTGCAAAGGGCGGTAAGCATTATTACCGTGTATATCTCGAACACTTCAGCGATTATGTTTTCGTAAATGAAAGTGTTGAAGAAGAACAGATTGCACCCTATAATGTAAAGGCTGAACTCAGCGGAGGAAAGATAGTTTTAAGCTGGGATAAGACCGAAGGCGCTGCAAGCTACGATGTATATCGTTCCATAGGCGAAAACGGCACAAAGACAAAGCTTGCTTCTGTAACTACCGAAAGCTATACCGATACAGCTGTTGTTCAGGGTAAAACCTTCTGCTATTTCATTATTGCACATAATGAAGATAAGAGCCTTTCTTCGGATTACTCCGATGAGGTGAACGTAACAATCCCTGAGAACAATATTTCCGCATTTGTTGAAAGACTTTATGCAACTATGCTCGGAAGAGAGTCTGATGTAGGCGGTAAGGCAAAGTGGATTCAGAAGTTCAACGGCGGTGCAACAGCCGCAGACGTTGCAGTTAATTTCGTACTCAGTCCCGAACTCAAACAGCAGAAATTAAGCAATGAAAAATTCGTGACAAGAATGTATCAGACAATGCTTGACAGAACTCCCGCAGAAAAGGAAATTGCAAACTGGGCTTCTTATCTTGAAGCAGGCTGTACTTATGCATTCATTTTCAGAGGCTTCCTTACAGCTCCTGAGTTCAGCAAGCTTTGCTCAAGCTACGGAATTAAGACAGGTACTTATGCAGCAACCGAAAACCGTGATGTAAACGGTAAGCTGACAAAGTTCATAAGCAGACTGTATACAAAGGCACTTAACAGAGCGTATGACGTAGG
>JAFUNV010000177.1 GCA_017472865.1 Ruminiclostridium sp.
AGTATGACTTCTCCAAGGAATCCATGTTCGTATCCGATAACTTCAAGGAGAAAATCGGTCTCAGCGTTCAGGGCGCAAACGTCAACAACGGTAAGTTCATCGACTCCCTTATGGACGGCGAAGACCTTGAAAACTACAAGCGCGATATCAACCAGCTCTTCAAGACAAAGGATGACGTCGGCGGCGAATACAAAATCAAGGATATCAACGGCGCTGAAATGTGGGTAACCATGAAGGTTCACTGCATCACCGACCGTCTCGGCGAGGTTCTCCGTGTAATCGGCGTACTTACAGATATCACCACAGAAAAGAATGCAACCCTCAAGCTGGCTGAGCGTGCAAGCTACGACTTCCTCTCACAGCTTTACAACAGAAATACCTTCGAGCGTGAATTCCAGGCTGAGCTTGAAAGAAATGCAAACAAGAAGGTTGCAGCTCTCTTCCTTGACGTCGATGACTTCAAGTTCATCAACGACCGTTACAGCCACGCTGTCGGCGATGAAGTCATCAAGTATGTTGCGGACGTTATCAAGAGCAAGACAGGCGAGACAGGCTTCGCAGGTCGTTTCGGCGGTGACGAGTTCGTACTCTGTATTTCCGACCCCAACATGATTGAAAATCTTGAGGTTCTCTCAATGGATATCATTGATGACCTTTACAGCGGTTATTACTCAACAGCCGCTGATGCAACCCTCAATATCAAGGCAAGTATCGGTATTGCCGTTTACCCTGAACACGGTCAGGACGGAAGAACACTTATTGCTTGCTCCGATACAGCGATGTACTTCGTTAAGAAGAACGGTAAGGCAAACTACCATATCTACGACCCTACCGACGAAGAAACAACACAGGGCGCTCACACACTTTAATTTCAACAATGACACCGCCGTACTGTTGTGCGGCGGTGCTTACTTTTAAAATGTGAAGAAAGGAACTGATTATGGCGAAAATTATTGCTGTCACCAATCAGAAGGGCGGCGTAGGCAAGACCACTACCTGTTCAGCTCTGTGCGGCTGTCTTGCAGCACTGGGCAAGAAGGTTCTGGCTATCGACCTTGACCCACAGGGTAATTTCAGCTTCAGTCTCGGCGCAGACGCAGACAACGGTTATACAATCTATGACGTATTCAAGGGCAATGTGGATATTTATGATACTGTGCAGCACTGCAGCTGCTGCGACGTTATCCCCGCCAATATCATGCTTTCGGGTGTGGAACTTGAGCTTACAGGTGTAGGCCGTGAATATATCCTCCGTGAGCACCTGAACACCATTGCTGACAGCTATGACTATGTTCTCATAGATACACCCCCTGCCCTTTCAATTCTTACCATAAACGCCTATACTGCCGCAAGCTTTCTTATTATCCCTATGGTAGCGGAAATCCTCTCCCTTCAGGGTATTGCACAGCTCAAGGAAACAATTTTTGCGGTAAAGAAATACTACAACAAGGGGCTTGAAATCCGCGGCATTCTCCTTAATAAGTACAATCCCCGCCTTATCCTTACCAAAGAGGTTGAGGAGCTGGCAAATATTATTGCGGAACAGCTTGACACTGACGTTTTTGAGCAGAAGATTTCGGGCAGCGTAATCGTGGCGGAAGCTCCCGCACACGCAAAGACTATTTACGAGTACGCACCCCGTTCAAAGGCTGCGAAGGAATACATGGATTTAACCTATGAGGTGCTGGGAATGGAAAAGCCAAAGCGCCACGAGAAAAAGCTCGGCAGAGGCCGTCCGAGAAAATATAAGCGGCCAGATGAAGAATGAGAAGTACCAAAAACGGAAAAAACATGAAGCTTCTGGGTGAAGCAGCGCAGACTGCCGCACATAATCCCAGTATAAGAATACCTGACAGCAAAGAAGTGCCTGTGATTTTTACAAAGCACACGCCCGCCTTTCAGCTTGTGAATGTGAATTTCCTGCTTATAAACGAGCAGCTGGGTCAGGTTATGGAGCGCTTCAATTGCTGTATGTGCGAAAAATGTACCGCCGCTGTCACAGCTGAGGTTCTTCGGAAAATGCCGCCGGTTATGGTAGCAGTACGCAGAAAAAGCGACGAGGAAATGGTTAATATCCTTGCTGCAAAACACCGTTCCGAGGTAACAAAGCTGCTGACAAAAACGGTCATGATTGTCAGGAATAATCCAAAGCACTGACGGACGTTAGCTTGTCTGTCGTAAAAAAGTTTTTAACCCCGCCGTTTAGCAACTGCGGGGTTAGCTGTTTCTTATAAAAGGCGGCTCGCCTTGAATGGCTACCAATATAGAAGTTTTCCGAAAATATTTAAATCTTAACACAGCGGATTATGTAGACTGGCACATGGAAATCAACCATGTGCCTGTTTTTCATTTATAACAATTTCATAAAAGAATTTTAAACTACTCTCTATGCTATCAATCAGCTGACCGTCTTCGTGCAATCGCATAAGGTAATTCACATAATCTTTCCTATCATCATATGAAAAAATTATAACATCTTCAGAATCGTGCATTGAAAAAAGATTTTCATTAAAACTTTTCTCGAATGAATACGCATTTCTGTTTTCATAAAGTAAAAACAACAAATGAATAATATTTATTCTATCTGGGTCTTCATAGTCTAAAAATGAAGCAAACTCAATAGAGTTGTTTTTATACTTAACAAAAGATGCCTTTAATTTATCAACCAATTTTTCTACAGCTTTAAATGTCAAAATCTTAGTGGATATAAGCTTCTGTAGTCTATCGCAAAAAATCTGGTGGTTTGCATTTATAACTTCTACTGCTGACGCAGAATGAATATGAAGTTTCCCTAATATGCCAAAACAGATTTTATTTTTCTCTCCATCAATACTATACGTAAATAATTCAAGTTCATTTGCTACACCTTGATTTGTAAAAGGTTCATCACACATTCGGATTTTGTAACATATAATTCCCCAGAAAAACATAATTACATATTTATATCCATCTGTATCAGTATATTCAAACAGACCGTGACTACCTAAATCGCACATTTTACTCAGTGCTGTTTCTAAATTTAAATCTATACATATCTCAACAAATTCCTCGACAGGACATTTGCACAGAACACAATCAACAATATTTTGGTATTTATTATCATAAAAATCAATGTCATTAATATAACAATGCCATTCGTAAGCTGTTTTGGCTATTGTTCTCAACATTTCCTCAGAAGCAAACAAATCTTGTATGGAAAATGTTACACTTTCAACAACATCATGCATATCTAAAATTTCTATATCTTTTTCTTGAATACCATTCTTTTGTTTCAATTTATTTAAATTACCTACTAACACTTTTTTGTCATTATGGCTTCCACGAAAAAGTCTTTTCTTATCTTCATATAGCGATGCTCTGTCACTCAAAGATGTTTTATTAATATTCACACCATTGATGATTAAATCAGTGGTGTATTTAATTACACTGCCATCTCTTTCTGTTAATCCAATCTTATTTCTAAAGAAATTCAGTTTTTTAATAGCAATGTTTTCGTATTGATTAGTAAATTTGTTATGGTATTTGCA
>JAFUNV010000178.1 GCA_017472865.1 Ruminiclostridium sp.
ACAGGAGGCTTGATTGAACATTTTGTATACAACATAAAAACGCTTGAAAGAATCGGTGTGTCTGCTGTAATTATTGAAGATAAAATAGGATTAAAAAAGAATTCACTTTTTGGAAATGAAGTTATTCAAACGCAGGATTCAATAGAGCATTTTTGTGAAAAGATCAGAGCAGGAAAAAAGGCACTCAAGACAAAGGATTTTATGCTTATCGCAAGAATTGAAAGCCTTATTCTTGAGCAGGGGATGGATGACGCGCTTCAAAGAGCGTTTGCTTTCGTAGAAGCGGGTGCAGATGGAATTATGATTCATTCTCGTCAGAAATCTCCGGATGAGATATTTGAATTTTGCGAAAAATTCCGTGACAAGGATAGTGTTACACCAATTGTTGTTGTTCCAACCTCGTTTAATGAAGTAACTGAAGAAGAATTTGCAAAGAGAAATATCAATATTGTTATTTATGCAAATCAGTTAACAAGAAGTGCATTTCCTGCCATGCAAAAGACCGCAGAGACTATACTTAAGAATCATCGCGCAAAAGAAGCGGATGAAATGTGTATGTCATTTAAGGATATTATCAGACTTATACCGGAGGAATAAATGGAACAGATAGTTTATAGCAATGTAGAGTGCTATAGTACTTTGTTGAAAATAATAACAGAGAATAAAATAGAATCTTTGATGCTTGTTTGCGATGGCGCATTTGAGTTTTTGAAAATCAAGAATGATATCGAAAGGCTGAAAACTGTCTGCAAGATTTATAGTTTTAGTGATTTCACTCCTAATCCTACATACGAATCTGTATGTAAAGGCGTGAATCTATTTAACAATACAGGCTGTAAGGCCCTGCTGGCTATAGGCGGCGGAAGCACAATTGATGTTGCAAAATGTATCAAACTTTTTTCTTCTATGGATAGCAAAGTCAATTATCTTGAGCAAAAAATAGTTGAAAACAGTATACCGTTAATTGCTATTCCGACTACTGCTGGAACAGGAAGCGAGGCAACAAGGTATTCTGTTATTTATTATGATGGTGAAAAGCAGTCAGTAACCGATGACAGTAGTATACCCGGTTATGTGTTTTTGTTGCCGGAACTTTTATCCACTTTACCGTTAAAACAGAAAAAAGCAACAATGTTGGATGCGTTTTGTCATGCAGTAGAGTCTTTTTGGTCTGTTAATTCCAATGAAGAAAGCAAATGTTTTTCTGCTGATGCATTAAAGCTGATAATGAAGTATTCCGACGAATACCTGAACAACTCCGAGGAAGGTAATAAGAATATGCTTATTGCTGCAAACCTTGCAGGAAAAGCTATAAATATTACACAAACAACAGCAGGCCATGCTATGTGCTATAAAATAACATCTATATTTGGTATTCCACACGGACTTGCCGCTGCATATTGTTTACCAAAACTTTGGCGCTTTATGCTGGACAATATGGATAGAGTCTGTGATTCCAGAGGAAAACATTACCTCGAAGATGTCTTCGACAACATTGCAAAATGCATGAATGTAGATTCGCCCATAAAAGCTGTTGAAAAAATAGAGAATCTGCTTAGTGATATGAAATTGGTGCTTGATATTTCTCTGGACGACAATCAGCTTGAAACCCTTGTAAAATCTGTTAACACAACAAGGTTAAAAAACAATCCTGTTGCTTTGAATGAAGAAGATATTAGAAGTATTTATATTGAAGTATTTAGAAGAAACTGAAGGGGCAAGTAAGTTATGGACCGCTTTTTTGTAATAACTCACGCAAAAGGAAAAAGTGCATATTTTCGTTTTGTATGGGGAGATGTGGAAAAGTACAATGCAGAAATAATCAATTATCCTGTTGAGATTGGCAACTCGTTTTTAGAGATTCTGTATCGTATTCATAACAGTAGTGATATAAATAGCATAATACCACTGCCATTTAAAGATGTATGGAAAAAGTATTATTTATTAAAACCTGAGATGTTAAATCCAAATGACAGAAATTTTATAATTTTTGACAGCACTATTAAGTATTCTCATAAATATTTAAAACTATTAAAAGAAAAGTATAATTGCGTTATAATTAATATACTGCAGGATACACTTAAGGTTTATAAATGTGGAAAAGACAGGAAAAGTCTTGATAAATATATCAAGGAGAAATGCGTGGATAGACTTTTCTCGTTTGATTTTGAGGATTGCGAGAAATTCGGACTTGAGTATTATATGTTATATTCGTATCCGGGCTGTAGCGTTAAAAGCGATAATTTGGGTAGCATTTTGTATGTTGGTAGCTGTAAAAGCAAGAGCAGACTCGATTGTTTTCACAAAGTTTTTGAAAAGCTAAACGGCAAGTGCAAACTTGATTTTAATATGGTTGGTGTAAGTGAAGAAGAACAGCTTTATAAAGATAAGATAAGCTATAATAAAATGCTGCCTTATGACGAAGTAACGAAAAAAATAAAAGAAAATGACTGTCTGCTGGATATAGTCAACGAAGAACAGACAGGCATTTCTTTGAGATGCTGTGAAGCCATTTGCTTCAACAAGAAGCTTCTTACAAATAATACGTATGTTAAAAAAAGTATTTTTTATAATCCTGAATATATGCAGGTATTTAGTGATGTCAATGACATTGATATAGACTGGATTAAGAATGATATAACTGTTGATTACAAGTATAACAACGAATTTCATCCCTCGAATCTTTTCAGAATACTTTCAGAGACAACAATTGATAAGTAAAGGTAAATGGATTAATGAACTTAGACGAAATATTGAAAAAGGTAAAAAGCCTTAATGAAACCACCAGAGTTATAATTAACAAGGTTCCTCTTGAAAAATGTATCAATTGGTCATATGATGAGTCAAGAGGAGAGATATGTAATTCATCTAAAAGTTTTTTTCAGATTAAAGGTATAAAGAAAATTAAAAATGGTGAAGTTGTGCTTGAACAGCCTATTATCATTCAGAATGAGATAGGGTATTTAGGCATCATACGCAAGCGAATTAATGGCGAATATTATTATCTGATGCAATACAAGATAGAACCGGGTAACATAAATAAAATCCAGATTTCTCCCACTATTCAAGCAACAAAAAGCAATTTTACACAGAAGCACGGTGGGAAAAAGCCTGCATATCTTGATTATTTTGTTAACGCAAACAGATATAAAATTGTTGTTGACCAGATACAGTCAGAACAGTCTTCGAGATTTTTGGGAAAACGCAATAGAAACATTATTGTTGAAGTTGATGAGGATGAAAGTGTTGAATGTTTGCCCAGTCACGATTGGATGACTTTAAGGCAAATAAAAACGCTTATGCGTTATGATAATCTGGTGAATATGGATACCAGAACAGTTTTATCCTGTTTGCCTGCCGAATTTGAGGACTATGCAGCTGAGAATTTTAAGGATAAAGCATTATATAAATCTATGAAGTATGGAAGCGGTATAAATTATTTTCCTCAATTGTATCAGTATATAAATAATGTTAAGATGTTTGATGATTGCGATACTAAAATGGTTTCGCTTGGGGAACTTGATACATGGTCGATGGTTGGCGGCGAGATTGTAAGCAATACTCCTTACAGCTTCAAGGTGGTTTTTTGCGACATTGAGATAGAAGGCAGAGAAGTAAAGCATTGGTGCCAGCCGTTGTTTGAGGCAATGGGGATTGCAGATTTTGGCTTGATTACATGTGTTGAAAATGGCGTAAGATTATTTCTTGTCAAGTGCAGAAAAGAAATAGGTTGTTTTGACACTATAGAAATAGGACCCAGCGTTCAAAAAGAGTATGTGAGTCTTGAAGAAAAAGATGCTGTTGAGGCGTTTTTTTACAAAAAGGTTAATTTAGGAAAAGGAATAATATTTGATACGCTTCTTTCCGAAGAAGGCGGAAGATTTTATCAGGAACAAAACAGGAACATTGTAATAGAAGTAGATAAAAGAGAGATTGATGATTTGCCGGATGGTTATTTTTGGCTTGATTATAAAACTTTGAATACACTTGTTCAGGTAAATAATACATTAAATATACAGCTTAGAAATCTATTGTCGGTTTTGGAGTTTTGATTATGAAAAAAATTAGAATAGGCATAATATGTCCATCTGAAATTGCATTTAGGAGGTTTATGCCTGCACTCAAAAAATGTAATAGATATGAATACGTTGGAGTAGCAGTTGCTGCTATGGATGAATGGGGCGGAGAATATACTGATGAAATGCGAGTTGCAGAGTTGGCAAAAGCTCAGAATTTTAAAGATAATTTTGGTGGGAAAGTATATTTAAGCTATACAGATTTAATAGAAGATGAAAATGTAGATGCAATATACTTACCCCTTCCTCCCGCATTACATTATGAGTGGGGCAAGAAAGTGCTTGAGGCGGGAAAACATTTATTTTTGGAAAAGCCATCTTCTGTAAGTGCTGAACTGACTTCCGACCTCATAGAGATGGCTGAGAAAAATGGGCTGGCAGTACATGAGAACTATATGTTCGTGTTCCATAATCAACTTGATGTAATTCAAAATTGGATTGATGAAGGTAAAATAGGGGAGCTCAGACTTATCAGGATAGCTTTTGGATTTCCAAAGCGTGCAGCAAACGATTTTCGGTATAACAAGTCGCTTGGTGGTGGAGCGTTGCTTGATGCGGGTGGTTATACAATAAAGCTCGCAACGCTTTTATTGGGTGATACTGCCAAGATAACTACATCAAGACTTAACTATACCAATGAGTTTGATGTTGACATTTTCGGTTCTGCTTCAATGGAAAACGACCACGGTTTTACAGCGCAGCTTTCTTTTGGGATGGATAACTGCTATAAATGCGAACTTGAAGTTTGGGGTAGTACAGGAACTCTTTTTGCAAATAGAATACTTACAGCGCCGGCAGAATTTGAACCTACTATTGAATATAAGAATGGAAATGAGCCTGTTAAGCAAATAAAGCTAGAAGCGGATGATACATTTTTTAAATCTATCGAATACTTTGGTCAATGTATTGATGATGAAAAATGTCGCCTTGAGAGTTATTCTTCAATAATTAAGCAAGCAAAGTTAGTTGAATGTATTAAAGGAGATATTTGAATGAGGGTTACAGAACTTGAAATATCTGATGTAAAAATAATAGAACCGGATGTTTATAATGATTTCAGAGGATATTACATGGAGTCATATTCTAAAAGAACGCTTGAAAAATTTGGCATAAACGATATATTTGTTCAGGATAACCATTTCTATTCAAGAAAAAAAGGGACGATTCGTGGCATACATTTCCAGAATAATCCGTATGCACAATCAAAACTGCTCAGATGTACAAAGGGTGTTATACTTGATGTAGCGGTGGACTTAAGAAAAAATTCGCCTACTTATAAAAAATATGTTATGGTAGAATTAAGTGCTGATAATAAAAAGCAGATATATATTCCGAAAGGTTTTGGGCATTGCGCCATGGCTCTTTCCGACGAGGTCGAAGGGCAGTATAAAGTTGATGAGTTCTATTATCCTGATTATGACCGTGCTATCAGATGGGATGATCCAGACATTGGCATTGATTGGGGAACAGATAAATTTATAGTTTCTGAAAAGGATAGCAAAGCACCATTTCTTAGAGATAGTGATGTGAACTTCTAAGGAGGAGATTGTAATGAAAAATAAAACAGCAGTTGTAACAGGTGCGGGTGGATTTATCGGCAGTGCTTTGTGCAAAACTTTATTGCTTAGGAATTACAAAGTTTATGGTGTTGATATAATAAATGATGACGAATTAGTAGAAAGAATCGGAAATAATAAGAATTTTATTCCTGTATGTATTGATCTAAAAAAAGATAGTTTGTCAGATTTAATCAAAGAAAATGTTGATGTGTTATTTTATCTATGCTGGGGAGGATCTCTTAGCGGTGAAGATTTGTATAACGAAGAACTCCAGCTTGTAAATGTTAGTACAGCTGTAAAGGTATGTAAAGATGCTTCATCTTATTGCAAGCACTTTATTTTTGGAAGTTCAAGCTATGAATTTATGAAAAGCGCAAATAATGTAGATATAAATACAAATGTTTATGGAATATCAAAAGGGGTAGCATCAAAAATGTGCGCTTCTGTTTCTTTAAGGAATAAAATGGATTTCAATAAAGCAATATTGACAAATACATATGGTAAGGGCGATAGGTCAAGAAAAGCTGTAAACACTTTAATTTACAAGTTGCTTAAAGGTCAGCAACTTGAACTTGTAGAAGGTGAAAAGCCTAATGATTGGGTGTATATTGAAGACACTGTCAGAGGGCTTATAGATATATATGAAAAAGGAAAATCATATAAGGATTATTATATAGGACATCAGAATATTACAACATTTAAAGAAAAAATTACTATTATGCGAGATTTGCTTTCGCCTAAAGCGACACTTAATTTTGGAACGTTTGAAGATTCGAATTACGTTGACTATAATTTAGTTAACCTGGTTTCTCTTTATGAGGACACCGGATTTGAATGTGAAGTTAGCTTTGAAGACGGAATAAAAAAGACGGCTGAATGGGTAAGGGACTTTTCTATTTTTGGAGAATGAGTATGGAAAGAATTATTGTAGTTGGTTCGGGCTTTTCTGGAAGTATTATTGCCAGAATGATTGCTGAAAAGATGAACAAAAAAGTAATTGTTGTTGAACGAAGAAATCATATCGGTGGCAATGCTTACGATGAATATGACGAAAATGGTATTCTTATTCAGCGTTATGGTCCTCACTTTATCAATACAGATAATTATTCGGTTATAGAATTTCTAATGCAGTATTCTAAGCTTTTCAGACATGATACAAAGTTGTTGAGCTATATCGATGAACAATATGTAAGATTACCTTTCAATTTCAGGACAATGCAACAGCTTGTTGGCGATAAGAAATCTGAGTATTTGCTTAAGCAGATGCGAGCTGAATTTGCTGGTAGAGACAGAGTTGCTATTTTTGAATTACTTAAAAGCAATGATGACGCAATAAGGGAGTACGGTAATTTGTTGTTTGAAAAAGCGTACAAGACTTATACTGCAAAACAATGGGGACTCAATCCGGATCAAATAGATAAAAGTGTGCTTGAGAGAGTGCCTATGGCGATGAATTATGATGAAAGATATCTTAATAAGGATTTTCAATATTTACCAATAAATGGATTTACAAAGTTATTCGAAAATATGCTGAATCATAAAAATATTGAAGTTAGATTAAATTGTGATGCTTTTGATCATATTTCATTTGATTATGAAGCAAAAAAAATTAAATATGATAACAAAGATGTGGATTTGCTGATATTTACTGGTGCTATAGATGAGCTTTTTTCTCTCAAATATGGCAGACTCCCTTACAGGTCTCTGAATATAAAATATGATTATTATGATGAGGAAGAAGTTTTACCATGCGAAATAGTTTCCTATCCTCAGGCGCCGGGCTATACAAGACAGACCGAGTATAAGCAGATAGCCTTTGAACGCCCAGTATGCAATAAGACTGTTGTTGCAACAGAATACCCGGTTGAGTACACCCCTGATTTAGAAACAGGTAATATACCATATTATCCTGTTTTGACGAGCGAAAGCAAGTGTATTTATGAACAATATGTTAAAGAAGCTGAAAGTTTTGGAAACATCGTTCTTTGCGGAAGACTTGCTGAGTTTAAATACTACAATATGGATGTTTGTATTGAGCATGCGTTAGAAAAATTCAATGAAATTAAACTATTGTTGGAGGAATAAGAATGAAGGGTATAATTTTAGCAGGTGGCAAAGGCACACGTCTTTACCCAAACACGATTGCAGTAAGCAAACAGCTTCTTCCAATTTATGATAAGCCTCTTATTTACTATCCGTTATCAGTATTGTTGCTTGCAGGTATCAGAGAAATACTTGTAATTTCAACTCCTGAGGATACGCCGAACTATGAAAGACTTCTCGGTGATGGTTCACGTATTGGTATAAAAATTGAATATGCTGTTCAGGACAAGCCTCGCGGACTTGCTGATGCATTCATAATAGGTGCTGATTTCATCGGCAATGACAGTGTTTGCCTTGTGCTTGGCGATAATGTTTTCTACGGTCAGCATTTTACAGGAGTTCTCAATCAGGCAAAACAAACAGCAGAAGAAATAGGTGCTGCAATTTTCGGTTATCCTGTAAAGAATCCCAGAGAATTCGGTGTAGTAGAATTCGATGAAAACAACAAGGTAATTTCTATTGAAGAAAAGCCTGCTGAACCTAAATCGAATTATGCTGTACCTGGTTTATATTTTTACAATAATGAAGTTGTAAATATTGCTAAGAATGTAAAGCCTTCAGCAAGAGGTGAAATTGAAATCACATCAATCAATAACCACTATCTTGAAAATAGTAAGCTTGATGTTGTTTTAATGGGCAGAGGTATGGCATGGCTTGATACAGGCTCTCCCAAAGGTATGCATAAAGCAAGCGGATTTGTAAAGACTGTTCAGGAAATGCAGGGCTTCTATATTTCGTGTATAGAAGAAATTGCATGGCGCAGAGGCTTTATTACAACAGAACAGCTTCATGCATTGGGTGAAGAATTAAAGATGACAGAATATGGAAAGTATTTGCTTTCATTATCAGAATAAGGAGAAATGAATATGACAATTATTGTAACAGGCGGAGCAGGCTTTATCGGCTCAAATTTCGTATTCCATATGTTAAACAAGTATCCCGATTACAGAATTATCTGTCTTGATAAGCTTACATATGCGGGAAACCTCTCCACACTTAAAGGTGTAATGGACAACCCTAATTTCAGATTTGTAAAAGCTGATATCTGCGACAGAGAAGCAGTTTACAAGCTTTTTGAAGAAGAAAAGCCTGATATCGTTGTAAACTTTGCTGCTGAATCCCATGTTGACCGTTCTATTGAAAACCCCGGTGTTTTCCTTGAAACAAATATCATGGGTACAGCTACCCTCATGGACGCTTGCCGCAAATACGGTATCAAGCGTTACCACCAGGTTTCTACTGATGAGGTTTACGGTGACCTTCCTCTTGACAGACCTGATTTATTCTTCACAGAGGAAACTCCTATCCATACAAGCAGTCCTTACAGCAGTTCCAAGGCTTCTGCTGACTTACTTGTACAGGCATACAACAGAACATACGGACTTCCTGTTACAATAAGCCGTTGTTCCAATAACTACGGTCCTTATCATTTCCCTGAGAAGCTTATTCCTCTTATGATTGCCAACGCACTTAACGACAAGCCCCTCCCTGTTTACGGCGAAGGTCTTAATGTTCGTGACTGGCTTTATGTTGAGGATCACTGCAAGGCTATCGATCTTATTATCCATAACGGTAAGGTCGGTGAGGTCTACAATATCGGCGGACATAATGAGATGAAGAACATTGATATTGTAAAGATTATATGCAAGGCTCTTGGCAAGCCCGAAAGCCTTATAACTTATGTAACAGACCGCAAGGGTCATGATATGCGTTATGCTATCGACCCCACAAAGATTCACAGCGAGCTCGGCTGGCTTCCTGAAACAAAGTTTGCTGACGGCATCCAGAAGACCATTCAGTGGTATCTTGACAACCGTGAGTGGTGGGAAGAAATCATCAGCGGCGAGTATCAGAATTATTACGATAAAATGTATAACCACCGCTAACCCCCACAACACCCCCTCTTCCCACCCCTATCAATCGGTGACAGCATCGACTGGGAAGACCCCGACGCCTACACTATCTGCAACCGCATCCTATCCAAAACCGAGTCGGGTTCTATTCTCCTATTCCACAACGACCTGGAGAACACCACCGAGGCGCTCCCGAAAATTCTCACCGAGCTTCTTCAGAAGGGCTTTGAGTTTGCGGCGGTAGAGGACATGATTTTCACTGAAAATTACTACATCGACAACACAGGCAAGCAGATTTACGAGCCTGCGTTCTCGACGGTAACACCTGTCGTGCTCTATGCCGACGACCCTTACGCAAACGCCGCATTTGAAAAAATGCGTCTCAACCTTACCCTTGAGGAGATTTACAACCTGTCCGTTTACGGCGAAGTCAAGGTGGACATTATCGAAAAGAACGCCACCTATTTAAGCCCCGCCGAGATTGCCGCCCTCTATGAAATGAGCTATGAGGAGCTTTATGCGGCATATATCGCGCTTGTATATGCGGCGGAAACCTACGGTGCGGCTGACTATAACCCTGAAGCTGAGACAACAACCGTTACTGAGGCTGCGCCCGAAACAACCACCACCGCCGAAACAACCACCACACCTCCTGTTACTACTGTCGGAGATAAAACGGATATCAGTTATGACAAGACGGAAATTGTCACAAGCATGGGTGACAAGACGGATATAGCTGTGACAACAATGGGTGATAAAACGGATATTTCAACAACCATAGGCAATATCCTCACGACTATGGGTGATAAAACTGATATCTTCACCTCTTCTGTGGGCGGCAGTTACCCCGATAAGACAGAGATTGTCACAAGCTACTTTGATAAGACCGAGCCTGTTGTGACTGAAACCTCACCCGAAACGACCACAATCTCCTCTACTACAACCACCCTTCCGCCTGAAACAACCCTGACAACAACCTCAGGACGTTTCGACGTACAGGGAACAGAGGATACCGCGGCAACAACCACAGACCCCAAGGGCTGATTAACTGCCCCTTATATGAAACAGCAACCTCCGCAGTCGGATTGACGGCGGGGGTTAATTTTTTCAGTCGACAACAGATGAGCCGGTGTGGTTTTTTGCGTTTAGCTATTGCATTTTTCGTTTGCATATATTATAATACTGGTAGTATCACTATTTTTTGTATAAAAATTAAGATAATACCAGTTTGATATAACGGAGGTGAGGGACAGAGTGTCAGGAAGGCGCAGCAAAACCCTCTACGAAGAGGTTTACGAGGAAATAAGAAACGATATCCTTACGGGAAAGCTGAAAAAAGGCGAACGCCTTGTATCGAAGCGCAGTATAGCCGAGCAGTTCGGGGTCAGCGTGGTCACAGCGGAGAACGCCATAGCCCAGCTTATAGCCGAAGGCTATATTACCGCCGTACAGCGCAGCGGATATTTCATACAATACAGCGGCGACGGAATAGCTCCTGCCGAGGAAAAGCCAACCCTTGCGGCAGAAAAGCCCTTGGATAATGCTCCCGTTTCGGGGGCGGCGGCACTTTTCCCTTTTACGGTATGGGCAAGGCTTATGCGCTCGGTTATCCTAGAACAGGATACACGGCTTTTAAAGCCCGTTACAAAGGGCGGTGTATGGGAGCTTCGCTCGGCAATCTCCGACTATCTTTACCGTTGCCGAGGCATGAAGGTTCACCCCGACAGAATAATTATCGGCGCAGGCTCGGAATATCTCTATAACCAGATAATCCAGCTTCTTGGGCGGAAGCTCACCTATGCGGTGGAGAATCCATGCTATGAAAAAACAGTGAAGATTTACAGCCTTAACGATGTAAAGCTCAGGCATATCGGCATGGATAATAACGGTATCAGCATATCCCGTCTCAGGGAAAGCAAGGCGGACGCAGTGCATATCTCCCCTGCCCATCATTTTCCGTCGGGTACGGTAATGCCTATCTCGAGGAGAAGTGAAATAATGAAATGGGCGGAGGAAAAGTCGGGCCGTTACATAATTGAGGACGATTACGACAGCGAGTTCCGCCGTACAGGGCTTCCTGTTCCTGCCATGTTCGGAATGTCGGGCGGCGGACGGGTAATCTATATCAATACCTTTTCCCAGACCCTTGCGCCCTCGGTGCGTATCAGCTATATGTGCCTGCCCGACGAGCTTTTCAGCTTATGGGAAGAAAAAATGGGCTTTTACAGCTGTCCTGTACCTGCCTTTGAGCAGTACACCCTTGCGAAATTCATTTCCGAGGGTTATTTTGAGCGGCATATCAACCGCATGAAAAAGCACGTTTACCGCAGCCTTGAAATGATTTCCTCGGCAATAGCCACGGACACCGTAAAGATACACGAAACGGGCGACGGACTCCATTTCACCGTGACGATTGAAAAGGGCGCGGAGGAGTTTATAAAAAAAGCGGAAGCCTGCGGCATGAAGATACGCCCTTTAAGCGGTTATTACGCCGAGGGCGGCGAGGCTTACAGCAAGGATTATGTGGTAAGCTACGCAGGTGCTGATGAAGAAAAAGTCAAGGAAATTTTCGGAGGTGCTCATGAAAATATCTGATAAAATAAAGACACGTGCCAAAAAAATGGTGTCGGAGATGACCCTTGAGGAAAAGTGCAGTCAGCTCCGTTATGATTCCCCCGCCATAGACCGTCTCGGCATACCTGCCTATAACTGGTGGAACGAGGGACTCCACGGAACAGCAAGGGGCGGTACAGCCACAATGTTCCCTCAGGCTATCGGCATTGCCGCCGCCTTTGACGAGGAGCTTACAGAGCGTATTGCGGAAATTATCGGCAAGGAGACCCGTATAAAGTACAATTATTATTCCGCCAAGGGTGACAGGGATATCTACAAGGGGCTTACGATATGGTCGCCCAACGTCAATATCTTCCGCGACCCTCGCTGGGGCAGAGGCCATGAGACTTACGGCGAGGACCCCTATCTTACAGGACTTTTAGGCTCTGCTTATGTCAGGGGTCTGCAAGGCGACGGCGAGTATATGGCCGCTTCCGCTTGTGCAAAGCATTTTGCCGTGCACAGCGGTCCTGAAAATCTCCGCCACGAGTTTGACGCAGAGTGCGGTAACAAGGACCTGCACGAAACCTATCTCTATGCCTTTAAAAAGTTGGTACAGGCGGGAGTTACAGGCGTGATGGGCGCTTACAACCGTGTAAACGGCGAGCCTGCCTGCGCACATACGGAGCTTATGAAAATCCTGCGTGAGGACTGGGACTTTGACGGATATTTCGTGTCCGACTGCTGGGCAATCCAGGACTTTCACCTTCACCATAAAGTGACCTCGGATTTTGTAAGCAGTGCGGCGCTTGCGCTGAAAAAGGGCTGTGACGTAAACTGCGGCTGTTCTTATGCGTATATTTTACAGGCGTACAATGACGGACTTGTAACCGAGGAGGAAATCGACCGTTCCGTGCGTAAGCTTTTTGAAATCCGTCTTGCGCTGGGTATGTTCGACAGCACGGAGTATGACAGCCTCCCCTATTCTGCCGTTGACGGCAAGGAGCACAACGCTGTTTCCCTTGAAGCGGCGCAGAAATCAATGGTTCTGCTGAAAAACGACAATGTACTCCCCATAAAGAAGGAAAAAGGAAAGGTTATCGGCGTAATCGGTCCTGCTGCAGACAACCGTGAAGCCTTAAAGGGCAACTATTACGGCACTTCTTCCCACTACACAACCTATCTTCAGGGCATACAGGCAGCCTGTGATGAAGCGGAAATGACCGTTTTGTATTCCGAGGGCTGTGATTATTCCAAGGACAGAACGGAGTGTCTGGCTCAGCCTTACGACCGCATAAGCGAAGCGGTAATTACCGCCGAGAACAGCGATATTGTCATTCTCTGCGTAGGTCTTAACGAACACCTTGAGGGCGAAGAGGGTGACACGGGCAATGAATATGCTTCGGGAGACAAGGAAAGCCTTCTGCTTCCCGAAAGCCAGCAGAGGCTTATAAAGGCTGTGCTTGACACAGGCAAGCCCGTGGTTGTTGTTTTATCCGCAGGCAGCTCTGTAAATATAAACGATGACCGTGCAAATGCGCTTATCTGCACATGGTATGCAGGCCCTCACGGGGGCAAGGCGCTTGCGGATATTATTTTCGGGGAAATATCTCCCTCGGGTAAGCTCCCTGTAACCTTCTACAAGGATACGGAAAAGCTCCCCGAGTTTACCGACTATTCCATGAAAAACCGCACCTACCGCTATATTGAGGATAACAGCAATGTGCTTTATCCCTTCGGTTACGGGCTTACATATTCTGATTTCGCCTGTGAAATTCTCTCCGCAGAAAAAACGGAAAAGGGTGTAAAAGTGAAAATCTCCGCCGAAAATAAAGGTAACTGCGACAGCGGCGAGGTTATTCAGCTTTATCTTCACACCGATGATGAAAATGCGCCCTTAAGTCCGTGGCTCTGCGGCGTCAAGCGCTTTTTCTTAGGACAGGGCGAAAGCATTGTGCTTGAAATTGAAATAGAAAACGACAGCTTTGATATCTACGGCGAGGATAAGGTATACCGCAAGGAAAAATACCGCATTTTCGCAGGCTTCGGACAGCCTGACGGAAATACGGCGGCGACAGAAATACAGATTTGACGGGAAAGGCAGAAAAGTGAAAAACATACTTGTAATAACCACAGGCGGTACCATTGCCAGTGAGGAAACGGCGGCAGGGCTTGCTCCTGCACGGCGCGGAAGCGATATGATAAGAGGGATTTCCGACTGCAAGATAACTATTCTCGACCTCTTTTCCTGCGACAGTACCGATATCTCCCCTGAGCACTGGAAAAAGCTGTACACGGCGGTAAAAAACGGGGCAGGCTATGACGGAATAGTTATCCTCCACGGTACGGACACGCTGGAATACACAGCGGCAATGCTTTATTTCACCGCTTCATATATGGGTATCCCCATAATAATCACGGGAGCAATGCTCCCCTTCAGCGCGCCCGACAGCGATGGAAAGCGCAACATAGCCGACGCTGTAAAAACCGCCTGCGACCCACGCTTCAGCGGCGTTTATGCAGTGTTCTGCGGAAGAATCATCGGCGGCTATGAGGTTGTGAAGTGCCACAGCAGCCACAAGGACGCCTTCCGCAGCTTCAGCGGACAGGACTGCGGTGCTATCGACCACGGCATGATTACCGTAAATAAATACACACAGGTCCCGAAGCCTGTGAAAATCCCTGACGAGGGCGGAAAAACCGCAGTTATTAAGCTTACGCCCTTTACCGAAGAACTGCACGTTCCCGCAGGATATACGGGCGCAGTTATTGAGAGCTTCGGCGCGGGCGGAATACCTCTCCGCCTTGAAAAGCACCTGAAAGCCCTGTGCCTGCGTATGCCTGTGGTTATAACCACACCCTGCCGCGGCGGCGCTGACCTTACGGAATATGAGGTGGGTCAGCGCGCTCTCGCCTGCGGAGCAATCGACGGCGGGATAATGTCCACCGCCTGCGCGGCTGTAAAGCTATGGCTGGGGTGAAAAAATGAGGAAAATTTTTACCATTCTGCTGTGCTTAACGCTTCTTTCCGCCTGCAAAGTGCAGACGGCGGAGCTTACAACAACCGCCGAATCAACAACAGCAGCCACAACCGCGACTATTAAAACCACAACGGTTACCGAAACCACCCCTGTTACAACAAAAAATACCCGACCCGATATGGACGAGTACTGGATAAATGAATATGAACGGCGGCTGAAAAATCAGGGCAAGGAGCGCGAGTACGCAGAACTGAGCGCCGAAACGAAATTCTATGAGTGCGAATACACTCAGGATATAGTTTTAAGCGGGGAAAGCTGCCCGAATACGGAAAAATCCGCAGGGGCGGAGAAATTTTTCCTCGGCACACAGGCGTATCTTGATATTTACGCCGAGGCGCTGGAGTATTACAAGGAGCTTGGTGGAGCGGACATTGACGGCTTCACCGTGGGTGCCAAGCTAGTACAGTCAGTCACATTCGATTTCAACAATGATGGCAGGGAGGAAAGCGCCTTTCTGTTCAGCCTTTCGCCCGCGGACAGCATGCAGACGGCGGACGAGGCGGCTTTTATGGCGATATGCTGCGCAATAGATTATAACGCCCCCCGCTATCTGGTGCTTATGGACGCTGACGGGGATTTCACCCTCTCCGACATGAATTACGCGGGCAATGCGGAGCTGTACCGTCTGCGATACAGCAGTTTTTCACACCTTGTAATAAGCGGCGGGCTCAGCAATAATTCCTCCTGCGCTGATTTTTTCAGCGTTAATGAACAGGGCTATGAGCATGAGCTACGAGAGTTTCAGGCATACGGCATACTGGACGGAGTATTCCTCTGTCAGACAATGGTGCAGGTTTCAGACAACTGGCTTATTTTCTGGAACGAGGAAAACCAGTGCTATGTCACCCCCGAGGCGGTGTACCTGTCACCTGAGGAGAGCCTTGAAATTTCGGCGGATTTCCCCGAACGCCTCAGCCGTCCTGTTACCGTAATCGGAGGTATTTACAGCGAGTACGGTGGGCGGGCATATAGGCTTATTGACGGGAAGTTTCAGCCATTTGACGGCGTTCAGACGGGCTTACAGAAAGCATGGTACGAAAGCTACGGCGAGCGTAAGAACCCAATCAGCAGAGAATTTCACATACCTTATGTGAAGAATTTTGACTATCAGACGGCGCTTATGAATGTTGTGCCGCTGGATTATCGGGAATAACAAAAAACGGACGCGTCATGCGTCCGTTTTGTTATGTCTTACTTCTTGTTCTTCTTGGAAATTATTCCGAGAACAATACTTGCGGCGATAAGAACCACAGCCACAACGCCTATTACAATAGTGCCTGCGCTTGCGAACTGTACGCCAAGTAAATTGATTAAATTCATGCTTGTTTCCTTTCGGTCGTATGCCTGTACCTTTACTATAATCTGCCGAAAAAACAGGATTATTCTTATCTCTTTCTCTTGACAGCGATTATAATAAAGGCAACAATTGCGATAACAATGATTGCAATAGCTGCAATAGCGAAAATCATAAGCTGGCTGTCACGCTTTGAGAAGTCTGCGGCAGAACCGCTCACAGCCTGTTCAACCTGTGCGGTTGTCTTGGCAGGAGTTGTTTCAGCTGTTTCCTCAGAGGTTGTAGCCGCGGTTGTTGTTTCGGCGGCAGTGGTTGTAGTGGTAGTTGTGGTAGTTTCCTCAGCGGGAGCTTCGGTTTCTTCTGCGGCGGTTTCTTCCTCTGCGGAAGTTTCAGCTTCTGTTTCGGGAGCCTCGGTGGTTGTTTCTTCTGTTGTAGTTGTTGTAGCTTCGGTTGTTGTGGTTGTTGTTTCCTCGACAGTTGTTGTAGTTTCGGGAACGGTTGTTTCAGCGACGGTGGTTTCAACAGCGGCAGGCTCAACTACTGCGTAGCCCTTATCGTTGTAGGAGAGAATAGTGCTGCCGTCTGCGGCGTAGAAGCTTACGCTGATTACCTCGAGAGCGTAATCCTCAGAGGTGTTGCCCCATTCTGCAAAGGTTACGTTGCATCTTGTGGCGGTATTGTTTATACCGTCGGAGCCGAAGTTTGCGGTAAATGAATATGTGCTGTCGCCGAGAGCCGCAACCGCTGCATTTGCGGAGTCGCCTGCTGCGTCTGTGAGACCTGTATATCCGAAGGAGAGCCATTCAGAACCGCCGAAGCCAAGCTGACCCTGGAAATCGACGAAAGCTGTTTCGCTGTCACCGTAGAAGCCTGATTCCTTATCCGCAAGGTAAGCGGCCTCATCGGTAACCTTTACGATAGCCTGAATCTGATAAACGGTGGAATAATCGATAGCGTAGGAAGAGCTTATAGCCATGCTCCAGCTTCCGCTTGAAAAATCAAGGAGAGCTGATTTGTCGGAGGGAACCACTATGTAGGCGGAAGCGGTGGAGGTAAGTGCGGCTGCGGCAATACCTGCTGAAAGTGCGGCAGCGCAAAGCTTATTAATTTTCATTTCATAAATCCTTTCCATGTTATATTTACGTTAACAATTATGATATCACATTTCGGCAGGGAATGTCAATCTTTTGACAGATTAAATCGCCTCAATTGCGGATTTTCTAAAATTCTGTTAAATTGAGAGGGTCAACGGGGCAAAAAATAGGCTAAAATTGAGGATTTCCATAATAAATGTATAAAAATGTAGGGGCGACCTGAGGCCGCCCATTAAAATTTTATAAAACTGCTCTATCAGGATTACGGCACGCCTCACCGTCTGTCCTCATCGCCCTTGCCCCAGCCGCGTTCGTACATAATGCGCTCGTCGGGGGTCATATCGTTCGTGGAAACAACTCTTGTTTCATAGGGTGTTTCCGTGTGGCGGATAAGCAAGGGGTTGAAATGCGGGTAGCCGTCAAGACGGCTCATCTCTTCGTCTTCTTTGAAGAGTTTTTCATTCAACGATGAAACAGGTATAGCAACGGCGGAATAAACCGCTATAAAGATTGTTTCTTTTGTAAGGACCAACAGGCTGAGGAGGACGCCGACTATAATTCCCGATATTAAAATGGGGATTCTGTATTTCATCACTGCGGGAGTTCTGAAAACCGTAAGGCAGGCGGCGAAAATTGTAAGTGCCGCACCGCTGATAAGCCTGATTAAAAGCGTAACGCTCGGGGGCACATCCACAAACCCCCACTGATTAGCCATTGAGACAGCGGCGAGAGTGCCTCTGAAAAGGTGCATGAACATAGACAGCAATGACATTGCCGCAACGGCAAGAGGCGGTATCATAAGCGCACCGCGCACCAGTGCCATTTTCTTATCAAGCGCCTTCTTACGCTCGTGGCATTGCTCGTACATTGCTGTGCGCTTTTTGTCTATAATCAAGGGTATCACTCCTTTATATGCCATAACCGCCGTATGGAAAACCACACGGCGGCAATGTTTTTAATTATTCAGCCTTAACGGGAGCTGCATCAACAGGCGCTTCCACAACGGGAGCTTCGATTTCCTTGCCTAAAAATTCGGGCATATTGAGACCTGCCTGCTTGAATAACTCGTTCATGGGAGGAATGGACTTCATAAGACCGCTTACGAAATCAGCGGTAGAGTTCTTTCCGTCAGTGCCTGAGCCGCTGTCCCAAACAGTAATCTTATCAATCTTGATATTCTTGATAGCATCAACCTGAATACGCATGAGTTCTTCCATCTTGTCAGCCATAAGGAGCTTAACAGCGTCGTCAGCAGAACCTGCGGAATTAACGAGGGACTGCATACCTTCTGCCTGCTTCTGGAGGATTTCACGGGCACCGTTAGCCTGAGCTTCTAATTTAGCGAAGATAGCGTCAGCTTCACCCTTTGCCTTGCGGCGCATAACTTCAGCTTCAGCTTCAGCGGCAATCTCAGCCTGCTGCTTAGCAATCTGAGCCTTAACGATAACGTCAGCCTTCTGGGTAGCCATTTCAAGTTCAGCACGCTGGTTTTCAGCTTCCTTCTGAGCAGCGTAAGCTTCTTCCTTAGCCTTAGCAGCCTGAACAGCTTCTGCGGAAACGGCAATCTTTAATGCTTCAGCTTCCTTTTCACGTCTCTGAGCGTCGGACTGAGCGATAGCAACTTTAGAGTTGTTTTCACCTTCTACGGCAGCAGCGTTTGCAGCGGCAACCTGGATACGCTGGTCTCTCTGAGCGTCAGCTTCACCGATAGCACCGTCTCTGCCTGTCTGCGCAATAGCAATCTTAGCGTCGTTAGCTGCCTTTGTATCAGCTTCAGCTTCCTTGAAGCGGCGCATAGCCTCGGACTGAGCAACCTCAACCTTAGCTGCGTTTTCACCCTCGATAGCGCTTGCGTTAGCAGCAGCAACCTGAATACGCTGGTCTCTCTTAGCGTTAGCTTCACCGATAGCACCGTCTCTGTCCTTTTCAGCAACGGATTTCTTAGCGTCGTTGATAGCCTTAGCAGCAGCTTCCTTACCGAGAGCCTCGATGTAGCCGGATTCGTCACGGATATCGGTTACGTTTACGTTGATAAGACGAAGACCGATTTTACGGAGTTCGATTTCTACGTTGTTGGAAACGGCGATAAGGAACTTATCACGGTCTGCGTTGATTTCTTCGATTTCCATTGTAGCGATTACAAGACGGAGCTGACCGAAGATGATATCCTTTGCAAGCTCCTGAATCTGCTGGAGTCTTAAACCTAAAAGACGTTCAGCGGCATTCTGCATAACGCCTGCCTCGGTGGAGATACCTACTGTAAAGGTAGAGGGTACGTCAACACGGATATTCTGCTTGGAAAGCGCGTTGCGTAAGTCTACGTTGATGGAGATAGGTGTTAAATCCATGTACTGGTAGGACTGGATAATCGGAACGATGAAAGCCGCACCACCGTGGATACAGCGGGCACTTCTCGCCTGACCTGTCTTGTCGTTGCCTACCTTACCGTAAATAACAAGGATTTTGTCCGAGGGACATTTGCGGTAACGGGATAAGATACCTGCGATAAGCGTAAAGAGAATACTAACTACTACGCAAATCACAACAATAAATTCTGTTGGCATGATGATTTCCTCCTGATTTTATAAAAATTTCTTTATGTAAGCCCGTAGGCTTATCACCTGTTTACTGCACCTCTTCGGGTGCGATTTTCAGAGTGGGCGGACAGTAAAGGTCATAGCCGAATACGCTCAGCTTATTTATTACCGCCTCCCTGAAGTCTGCCGTAAAGACCTTCATGTCAGTTTCGCTGTCATATCCGCTTACCGCCGACGTAAGTACGCCCGTAAGCTCGGTCTTTAAGGCTTCATGTATAGCTTCCTGGCTGAATTCATTCAGAACTCCGTAAAGATATTCCGCCGCGCTTTCCGCACTGCTTTCGGGGAGATAAAGCTGCATGACTGCGCCTGTGCGGTAGCTTTTTCCGTCCTTGCCCGTAAGTCCGTCAAGGAAAATCTCGATTTCAAAGGGGCCTTTTGCAATATAAAGGGGCTTGCCTGTGAGATTTTCAAAGAGACTTGGCTTTGAGCCTGTAAGAATAAGCCTGCCGTCCTTTATAAAACAGCGGTAGCAGTCCTTTTTCTCTTCTCTAAGCCTGTTTTCCTTTGGGGTAAGGATAGCTATGGCTATTGCTCCGCCTATTACCACGAGGATAATAAAGGAGACATAAAGAATATCCATAGTGCTCTGACTCATAATTCAGCCGTCCTTTCCTGTTTTACAACCGAGAAATCCGACACGGATACAAGTGTGTGATTGCCTGTGAGCGCACGCATCATGGCTTCCGCCTTGAATACGCCCTTCAGTGCTTCCTTGTCGCCGCCGTCATAGGTTCTCAGTGCTGATTCAAGCCCGTCGCCTATAAGCTCCGAAAGGTCCGCGTCAATTGCCTCGTCGGCGTAATGGCGATGGATATTGTCAAAATACCTGTGCGCCACAGCCGTAGCCTTATCCTCGGGGAGATATACCTTAACAGTTGCGATTGCATTGTAGGTATTTCCGTCCATGGCGGTGACATTCTCCGCCAGTATTTCAAGGTCAAAGGGCACTTTTCTCAGATAGTACCTGTCGGTGACATTTTCGGTGAATTCCGTGAAGGCGTTGCATATCTTCCAGTCACCCATGACTCTGTGAACCACATAATAGTCGTCCTTGTCACGCTTCGGAGAAGCGCCGTTCTTTTTTCTCATCAGAAATACTATAAGCAGGATTGCTCCCAGACCTACTACTGACGAAGCCGTAGTTTCAAGAATCTGTGTCAAATCCATATTACGCCTTCTCCACTACAAGCACGTTTTCGGCTCTGATATCCACGATTCTTACGCTTGCACCGCTGGGGATATCTTCGCTTTCTTCGGTAACTGCGGAGAATTCCGCATAGCGTTCGCCTACGGCAACGTTTACTTTACCCTGACCTTTTTCGTTTGCGGGAATCGGGAAGTAAACGGTAGCGTTCTCGCCCAGATACTTCTTGGGGTCGATATTACCGTTCTGTGCAAGCTTGCCTGCCGCCTGGATAATCTTGGCAACGCCGAACATTGCGCCTGCACCGAAGATAAAGCCCACGATAAGGGAAACGGGGATATTCTTTGAAATAATGTAGGTGACAATGCTCACCCATGAGAACACGCAGAGGAAGGTGACAATACCCTGGAAGGTAAAAAGGTGCATTGCGCCTGCGTCGGCAGGGTTTATAACATCACCGCCGTCAACGTGGGACATATCGCCCACATCCGAGGGGTCGCACATTCCGCAGTCACATTCGGGAACCTCAAAGCCCGAGGTGTCCGAAAAGTTCATGTCGGGGCCGCCGTTGGTAAAGCCCATTATAATAAGTACTGCCTGAATAATAAGAATAAGAGTTGAAGGAATAGATACGCAGTAAAGAATCTGCGTGAACAAATCCAATCCGCTCCACCATGTTGATAACCATTCCATATTAATACCGCCTTTCATTATATATGTTTTAAATTGAGGCAACGCCGCATAATTAACGGCTGACGCCTTTGCCGCGTGCTTGCTTGTGCCTTTTCCGCCATACTTCACAAAAATGCTCGTTAATACATCAAGTATTGACTGCGCTTTTTGTATCGTCTGACGAAAAATTCAGCTTCGCAATCCCACGACAATAATTATGCGGTGAAGCCTTAAAACCATTGAAATGCGCTCTTGTAAATATCATTTACCACAATTATAGCATATTTTCGTCAGATGTCAATACTTTTCTGAGGTAAAACTGAAAATCGTTATTTTTGCTTATTTTCGGCATTTTCTTTTGTGCAAAACAGCAAAAACACATAAAGTTAAATAATTTTTACCAAAACCCCTTGATTTTTATTTTGTTTCGTGGTAAACTGAATGTAAATTAAATTTACTCACTTGAATGCTCTATAAATATCATTAAAAAACAGCGTTATTCTATTACTTATATGGAAAGGAGTATGAAAAATGAATTCGGTCGAACTCGGAAAAAGAATTAAAGAAGCCCGTCTGGCGCGGAAGATGACACAGTCGGACGTGGTGGGAGATTTTATTACAAGAAATATGCTGAGCCAGATAGAAAGCGGCACTGCAAATCCCTCGGTAAAGACCCTTACTTATCTTGCAAAGGTGCTGCAGCTTCCCGTAAACTATCTGCTCCCCGACGAGCTGGAAACCTACGACACCAGCGAGGAAACGGTAAATGCGGATTTTGAAGCGCTTATAAAGATGAAAAACGCCTACAAGCGTGAGGATTATCTCCAGGCGGCAAAGCTTGCGGAGGAATTTACAAAGAAGGAAAGCGTTATTTACGACGAGGCAAATGCAATCCTCGCCCGTGCATATCTTGAGGCGGCGAAAAAGGCTGATAACCCCCGTGAGGCTCTGGGCTATGCAAAGAAAGCAGAGGAATCCGCCGACAAGGGTATTTTCAAGAGCCGCGAGGTCAGAACAGCCCTGCTGGTGCTGATGGACGAACTTGCCGAAAAATTATAATTTTTCGGAATGAATGATGAATGATTAATAATGAATAATTGAGGTGTCAGCTTCGCTGACAGATTTAAAAACATGAGGACACGGCTTGCTGTGTCCGCGGTAAATGACAATGCAGGGGCGGCAATCTGCCGCCCGCAAAAAACGACAATATATTACAAGGAGTATAGTTATGGGATTTTTTGACAAAGAAGAAAAGAAGCCCGACAGATTCAGGGTAAAAAGTGAACAGTATATATCAGGAATGGGTATGTATTACATGGCTGTTGTAGTGGATTCTGAAACGGGTGTGAATTATGTTTTCATGGGCGGAGAAAGCCCCTCGTTAACACCGCTTATCGGCGCTGACGGAAAAATAGTAGTAGATGAAATTGCCGAAAACCTCGGCGAAAAGATTTACTGATAAAAAAGTGGGATTTTTCACCACCATGAATCAGACCCACCAAAAACCTTTACCAAAAGTAAAATAAAACCAAATTTTGACAGAACTCTCAATATGAGGGTTCTTTTTTTGTTTAATGTACACAATTTTCTGCCCCAAAATTTTCTCAAATTCCTTATGTGAAAATTCAAAACGCACTTGATTTTTACATTGACGTGTAGTATAATAATCATAAAGTGGTTTTTTGTCCACTTTTTTGGTGAAAAGTTCACTTTTTAACATTTTCCACCGAGTTTTCAACAATCAACAGTTAAAAACAGGTTGAAAAATTTTTAACAATGTTGAAAGTGTTGAAAACTTTCATTCCACAGCTTGCGAAAAGGAGGGATAAGGCTTGAGAGGCGAGTTTAAAAGCACATTGGACGCCAAGGGAAGAATGAATTTCCCCATAAAGCTTCGTGAAGAATTCGGCACAAGCTTTATCATTTCCAAAACCATAGGTGCGGAATGTATAAAGGTATATTCCATGACTGACTGGGAAATCCTTGTACAGAAAATCAAGGAAATGCCCCAGACCCAGACGGCGGCTATCCAGCGTTTCCTGTTCGGTTCCGCCTTTGAAATCGAGCCCGACAAGCAGGGACGCGTGCTTATTCCCGCACCCCTCCGTGAATATGCGGGGCTTACTTCGGATATTGTAATAGTAGGTCTTGAAGGCCGTGCCGAAATCTGGGACAAGGCTAAGTGGGACGAACTGAACGCAGGACAGGATACTATGAATCTTGCGGAAATTGCAATGGAGCTTGGTATCTGATATGGAATTTGTGCATAAATCGGTGCTGCTTACGCAGACCGTTGACGGGCTTGGCATAAAGCCTGACGGAATTTACGTGGACTGCACCGCAGGCGGCGGCGGACACAGCCTTGAAGCCGCAAAAAGAATGGACGGCAGCAATAAGCTTATATGCTTCGACCAGGATAAAGAAGCCATCGCGGCGGCAAAAAAGCGCCTTGAAGGCTATAACCCTGTTTTTATCAACAGAAATTTCTGTACTATCCGTGAATCCCTTATGGAAATCGGAATTGAACATATAGACGGCGCAATGCTTGACCTTGGCGTATCCTCCTACCAGCTGGACAACGCCGAACGTGGCTTTTCCTTCCACGAGGACGCACCTCTTGACATGAGAATGAGCGGCGAGGGTATGAGCGCCTACGATGTAGTAAATGAATACACCGCCTCTGAGCTTGAACATATCCTGTTCGCTTACGGCGAGGAAAAATTCGCAAGAGGTATCGTAAAGGGCATCGAAAAGGCGAGAGCTGTTTCACCCATAAAGACTACGGGCGAGCTTGCGGAGATTATAAGAAACAATGTGCCTTTGAAGGTACGCAGAGAGAAGAACCCGTGCAGAAAGACCTTTCAGGCTATCAGGATTGAAGTAAACCACGAGCTTGACGTTCTTAAAACCGCACTGGACGAT
>JAFUNV010000179.1 GCA_017472865.1 Ruminiclostridium sp.
AGTCGAAAGCGGCACCTACTATGATTTTATTGAAAAAGAAACAAGAAAGTGCTATGACTATATAAGCCATAGTGACTTTATCGGCGACTTTACTGTAAATACCGTAAACGGCGTAGGCGTGTTTGAAAATCTCCCCACTACCTCAGACAAGGGCTATTACTCTGTAACAATTACTTATAATGACAGTCTGGGACAAAAGGTAACCGATTTCGCAAGCTATGGAAACTATGATTATTCCCGCTATTACACCGAAGCCCAGCGTTATTATTACAGCTTCAGCTTTGAAAACTCCGAGGGCGAAGATACAAGATTCTTTAAGGAAAACGAAACTATTACCGTAAAGCTTGACTGCAACCACGAATTTGAGGGCAAGGGCAGGGTATTATTCGCTTCCTATCAGAATGATTTTATCCACTATGATGTATATAACGGCATAGAATTCGGTTATTCACCCTCTCTTGACTGTCTGCCCAACTTTATAGCACAGGGTGCATACTTTGACGGACGTCACATTTATCCTGTTTCAGGCAGATATATGTATTTTGAGCCCGAGGAACGCAATATCTCCTTAAGCGTCACCACCGATGATGAAACCTATGACGCCGGGGAAACCGTATACATGACTGTAAACGCCAAAGATGAAAAAGGTAAGCCTGTAAAGGGAGCTACCGTAATGCTCAGCGTGGTTGACGAGGCGGCTTTTGCTTCCGCAGACCAGCAGGTTGATATTTTAGGTGATATTTACGAAACTGTATGGTACGATTATGCAAGCGATTATTACAGCTATATCCAGCACGTGCTTGATGAAGAGGGCGGTGCCGAAAAGGGCGGCGGAGATGGATCCGCTCTTCGCAAAGATTTCAAGGACAATGCTTATTTCGGCTCCCTTACCACTGACAGCAGCGGTGATGCGCAGTTTGTTTTCAAGCTTCCCGACAACCTTACCACCTGGCGCGCAACTATCCAGTCAATCAAAACATATGAAACTGGCAGAATTTCAGCAGGCGACCTAAAGCACCCCATTATCTCAACCCGTCCTGTTTTCATTACGCCTATCATGCTTTCCACCTTTATGACAGGAGATGATATTGCCGTAACGGCAAAGGCTCACGGAATTGACCGGGATGACGCAATTTCCGTTACTATTGAGGGCGGTGATATTACAAAATCCGTTTCCATTCTCTCTGCACAGACAGCGAATTTCGGAAAGCTTCCCGCAGGGGAATACAAGGTCACCTTTGAGACGGAAAATAACGGCAACAAAGACGCTGTACAGCTTCCTCTCACCGTTACAGACACTATTTTACAGACAGATGTCTTTAAATCAGGGGATATGGAGGATACCTTTGATATAAACCCTGTCAGCTGGCCTGTTCATGTAAGCTTTGTAAATAAGGAATATATCTTTGTAACAGAGGTGCTCCGCCGTTTCGCATATACAGGCGGAAACAACCTTGCAACAAGAGTCGGAAGAGCCTTTGCACGCTCAGAGCTTGGCTATATAACTGAAGAGGATTTCAAGGATATGTTCTTAGGCGAAACAATGAACGGCTTTGCAAAACCTCTTCCCGCGGCAGCAGAGGATATTACCCTTACGGCGCTCCTCTGTGCGTCAACTCCCGAAATCATAAATAAATCCACCGTTGTTCCCATGTTTGAAGCGGTTATTTCCGATAAGGAAAGCTATAAAAGTGAGGTGTGCAAGGCATATCTTGGTCTTGCAGCACTTGGCTCGCCTGTGCTGAACGAGGTGAGAAGCCTGATTAAGAGCGGCGAAATCACCGACTATTATCAGAATATGTACCTTATTTCCGCTCTTGCCATTATGGGCGACTATGATACCGCTTATGAATATTATTCGGCTTTGGTTCCTGAGGTTGGCGTTTATAACGATAACGGCAGAACAGCCGCCTTTGTAAACTGCAAGGACAAATCCCAGCGTGCCGAATACACCAAGGCGGCACTTATGGCGGCTTCTCTTATGAAGCTTCCCGAGGCGGATTATCTTGCGGCAAGCCTTTATTCTTACGAATACATAGAACTGTTTGAAAGCTATGCTCCCGAAATGATAATTTATATAAAGAATTTTGTTCCGAAATCAGGCGGAGAGGCTGTTTTCAGCTACAACCTTAACGGCGAAACACAGACAATAACTCTCGACTATCACAGTCGCTATCATTTAAGCTTCGGGGAAGAGCAGTGGAAAAACGCAGATTTCAAGCTTATTTCAGGCGAAATTTACACCAACGTAAGCTATGTAGGCAGAAAAACCGAGCTCGAGGGCGGAAATCTTAATATTACCAAAACCCTAAGCGGCGATTTCTACCCCGGCGGGCTTGTAAAGGTTACAATAAAAACTCAGCCCTACTGTTCGATTGACGATGTTATTCCCTCTTGCGGAAGATATGTGGAAAAGGGCAGCTTCGGCTCACGCTCAGGACAGAAAGTTTCCCTTTATACAGATAAATTCGGCTCTACATACTACTATTTCCGTATTGTAACCGAGGGAGAATATGTGGTGGAAAGCGCAGTTTCTCAGAGCTATACAGGCTTGTGGGGCGAAAG
>JAFUNV010000180.1 GCA_017472865.1 Ruminiclostridium sp.
ACACGGAAAGAACTTCCGCTTCACCATAACCACAAACGGTATGCTCCTTGACGATGAAAAAATCGAATATATCAACCGCGAAATGTCCAACTGCGTCCTCTCGCTGGACGGCAGAAAGGAAGTCAACGACAATATCCGTATCACCCCCAACAACAAGGGCTGCTACGATATAATAATGCCGAAATACAAGAAGCTTGTTGAAGGCAGAACACAGGAAGGCAGAACCGATTACTACGTAAGAGGCACCTTCACAAAGCACAACCTCGATTTCGTCAACGACGTTCTGCATATTGCGGAGCAGGGCTTCTACCAGCTCTCCGTTGAGCCTGTAACTGCTCCCGAGGAGATGGATTACGCAATCACTGAAAAGGACCTGCCCGTAATTTTCAAGGAATACGACCGTCTTTACGATATCATGGCGGATTCCGTTGAAAAGACAGGTAAGAAGCCCTTTAACTTCTTCCACTTTATGATAGATTTACAGCAGGGCCCCTGCGCTATCAAGCGTCTCAGAGGCTGCGGCTGCGGCAACGAGTATGTTGCGGTAACCCCCGACGGCGACGTTTATCCCTGTCACCAGTTCGTGGGTATTGACGAGTGGAAGATGGGCACAATCTATGACGGCGAGATTGACCAGGATATAGCAAATTACTTCGCAAAGACCCATATTTACAGCAAGGAAGGCTGCTCCGACTGCTGGGCAAGATTCTACTGCTCAGGCGGCTGCAACGCTACCTCCTTTATCTATGACGGCGATGTAAGAAAGCCCAACAAGCTCCAGTGCGAGCTTATGAGAAAGCGTATCGAATGCGGTATTGCTTTAAGCGTAAAAATGCAATAATAAAAAAGCACCCTTTGGTGCGTCCGCCATATAGAAGTTTTTAACCCCGCCGTTTTGCAACTGCGGGGTTAGCTGTTTCTTATAAAAGGCGGGAACTGCCCAAAGGTGCTCCTTTTCGGGGTGCTTTTTTCATGTAGGAAGTAAGAGGTAAAAGTGAAAAGCTTTGCCCAACAGGCACACCATAACTCTTCACTCTTACCCCTTACCTATTACCTGAAAATGCAGGGTCTCCCCTGCATTTTCTTATTCAAATACCGAGCAAATCTCAGAGGTTGCCCTGATACCCGTTCCGCCGTTTATGAGGTTCTCACCCCAGTCGGAGGAAAGCACACTGCCGTCCCATTCCTTTGCGATATCCAGGTATTCAACACCGCCGCCATTGCCCTTCCATGACCAGCCCAGATAGCCTACGCCGATTTCCGTGCAGTAGTCCATTATGTACTGCTCGTCAACGTCGCCGTCGGAGTGGTCAAAGCCGAATTCGCCGATTATTACGCATAAATCCTGCTTCAGGACATTGTCAATGTTGCGCTTTATAACCTTGTCGTTCTTGCCTGCCGTGCCGTACATGTGGATAGAGAACATGGTGTTCTTCAGCGGGTCGGCGTTGAATACGTCCTTGCCGCCCTTGGCAATACTCATAGGGTACTGACCCCAGCCTGCGCTGTCAACCATAATGAGGTTTTTAATTCCCGCCTCTCTTATGCGGGGGATTTCGCTGATATAAGCGTCAGCCCATTCATCAACCGCCCAGTCGCCGTACCATTCGTTGGCAATATTCAGGATTACATAAGCCTCGTTGCCGATGAGAGCGTCCTTCATCTCAATCCAGTAGTCAACAATTCCGCTGAGCACTGCCGCATCGTTCTTGCCCGTGCCGTCGTGAACCTCCAGCACCGCAATCATCTTGTATTCCTTGCAAAGCGCGATGATTTCAAGTATGCTGTCAAGGCTGTCCTTGTTCCACTGGTAGCCGTTGGAGAGCACGATACGCACCGTGTTTGAGCCTGTTGCGGCAATAGCGGGGATTGCGGTTTTAAGCTCGCCCTTGAACCATGTGTGGGCGTGATTTACGCCGCGCATGATAAATTCATTGCCGTTGGCGTCGTAGAGCTTTGTGCCTTCAACATAAAAGCCCATTGCCGTAGGATTCGCAAACTCGGAGCTCTGGGCAGGTGCGGTAGTTGTTTCGGCTGTTGTTGTTTCAACCTCGGTTGTAGTCTCCGCCGCAGTTGTTTCAGCCTCAGTGGTGGTGGTTTCCGCAGAGTTTGTGGTGGTTGTGGTTATTTCCGCTGTGGGCGCTTCAGTTCCTGTTGTGGTTACAACATCGGTGCTGTTACAGCCCGAGAGGAGCATTGCCGCGGAGAGGAACAGTGCGGCTATTCTCTTAGAAAATTTCATGGGTATTCCTTTCAGATATACAAAAGCCTGTCCGAAACGGACAGGCTTTATTAGGTTTGCTGTTAATTAAACAAGTTCAATGATTGCCATTTCAGCAGCGTCGCCGCGTCTGGGTCCAATCTTGATGATTCTTGTGTAACCGCCGTTCTTGTCAGCATACTTGGGGGAGATTTCGTCGAAGAGCTTCTTGCAAACATCTTCCTTTGTAACGTATGCGAAAACCTGGCGCTTGGAGTGGAGGTCGCTCTTCTTACCGAGAGTAATCATCTTCTCAGCTTCGCTGCGAACTTCCTTTGCTCTTGAAACTGTTGTTTCAATCTTACCGTTTTCGAGTAAGAATGTAACCATAGCTCTGAGCATTGCCTTTCTATGATCGCTGGTTCTACCTAACTTTCTCATTGCCATTATGGTTTCTCCTTTCTGACAATATGATAATATGTCAATTGATTATTCTTCGCTGGAAGCAAGATCAAAACCAAGTGACTGGAGTTTTGCTCTGACTTCTTCGAAGGACTTTTTACCTAAGTTTCTAACCTTCATCATGTCTTCCTGAGACTTGTTGATGAGGTCGTCAACTGTGTTGATTCCTGCACGCTTCAGGCAGTTGAAGGAACGAACGGATAAGTCGAGGTCTTCGATTGTCATTTCGAGAATCTTGTCCTTGCTCTTGTCGTCCTTTTCAACCATGAGTTCAGGCTGAGTAAGCTCGTCGGATAAGTCAACGAAGAGTGCGAGGTGCTCGCAGAGTACCTTTGCGGCGTAGGAAACGGCTTCCTTAGCGGAAATTGTACCGTCTGTCCATACTTCGATGATGAGCTTGTCGTAGTCTGTTCTCTGACCTACACGGGTATTTTCAACAGTATAGTTTACCTTCAGTACGGGTGTGTAAATGCTGTCAACAGCAATTACGCCGATTGCGGGCTGAATATAGGTCTTGTTCTTTTCTGCGGAAACATAGCCTCTGCCTCTGTCGAAGGTGAGCTCCATAAAGAGCTTAGCGCCTGCGCTTAAGGTAGCGATATGCATTCCGGGGTCGAGGATTTCGATTTCGCTGTCGGTCTTGATATCACCGGCAGTTACAACGCCCTCGCCTTCAGCTTCGATGTATACTGTCTTGGGGCATTCGCCGTACATCTTAGCAATAAGGCCCTTAACGTTCAGGATAATTTCAGTAACATCTTCCTTAACGCCGGGGATTGTGGAGAATTCGTGCTGAATTCCGTCAATCTTCACGGATGTTACTGCAACACCGGGTAATGAGGAGAGCAAAACACGTCTGAGGCTGTTACCTAAAGTGTTGCCATAGCCTGCTTCAAGGGGTTCAAGCACGAACATACCATATTTTCCGTCCGGCTTGAGCTTTACTGTCTCTATTTCAGGCTTTTCGATTTTTTCAAGCATTCCTTTAACCCTCCTGCTAAATCTGTTGGTTGTGGGATTTCTCC
>JAFUNV010000181.1 GCA_017472865.1 Ruminiclostridium sp.
CTGGGAACCGAACAGGTCAAGCTCAAGGATTTTGAGATTACCGTTGTCGTTCTTGATCTTAAAGCTGAAATTGTTGGACTTTAAGGATAACCATTCAACGTTTAAGAATACGCTCTTGGCACCCACACCGAAACGACCTTCTCTTGTACCGGAGGAATCACGTTCACCGCGTCCGAAGCTCAAGTAGTAGAGAATCTGTTCCATAGTAAAGCCTACTTCGTTATAGGAAAGACTTACCTGGTGCTGGTTTGTGGAAAAGTTCATAAGAACCTTGATATCCTTGGTTTCATAGTGACAGCCAAAGGTATTCTGTAAAAGTTCTCTTAAAATACTTTCCTTAGGATAGTCATTGATACTGAGGAGTGTATTAAAGGCTGTACGGCCGCTGAACACCTCATTGAAATAATCCTTGAACGGCTCGCTGTCTGAATCACCTGTAAAGAGGGCTGTCTGAATTTTCTTCAGAGCTGCGTCCTGCTTTTCACGGTCATTAGCCGCATGACCTTCGTAGAAGTCACCTATATACTGTTTTAACTCAGCCGCTTTGGCTTCGCGCGCTTTTGTTTCTTCATAGCCCATCTCAGATCACCCCTTCGTTATAAGCTTTAATCATTTCTTCGTAAGAGCCGCCTACGCCCATCTCTTTATGCCAGCAGCGCCAGATGTTGTAGATAACCGCAGCTCTCATAGAATCGGAAAGACCTGCGATTTCGCTCTTGAGATAAACAAATTCGTTCTTTCCGCCTGTCATTTCCTTAAGCTTTTCCTTTGCGCGGTCACGGCCTACAAGGCAGGGATTGCCGCTTAAGAAACCGGAGAATTGTTTGTATTCGTCATTTTCTGTGTAATGGCGCGGAACAGTTTTAAGCGCCATGTTTTCATCAAAGTATGTATAACCGTTCTTGATTTCATCAATCTTTGCGGATACTGCGGAAACAAGTGCTTCCTTATCAATATCCTTTTCAGCAACGATATCACGGACGCCCAGTGCATTTACCAGAAGACCAAGCTTCTTGATAGAATACTCATTGGTTTTTGCCGCTGTGGTAAGGTTACGTGCCGCAGGAATATTGTAATCAAGCTTGAAGCGTGCGATTACGTCAAAGCTCGAGCCAACTGCGCCTGTATAGTCTGCAATATACTTGATATCAGCAAGCATATCTGCAAAAGCCTTATCCATGCCTCTTACTCTGAACAGTACGTTTTCGCCTGCAAGCTCACGGCGGAATGCCTTATAGAGGTTGCCGGGGAGAACCTTGTAAAGAATACGGCTGTCGAAAAGACCGTTTTCATCTGCAAATACCACAAACTCGGGATCGTTTCCGCCCATAAGACCTCTGCGCTTGAAACGCTGCTGAAGTATTACGGGATTATCGGGAAGCTCGTAGTTGATAATATGTGTAATGGGAGTATAAACGCCAAAATTGTCGTCAAGCTCATCGTTTGCAAGAACAACACGGATTTTCTGTTCCTTATCGGATTCATACCACTGCTTTAAGCGGCGGGTATCAAATACATTCTTTGCAAATACAGCAATACTGCTTACCTTATCATAATAAATAGCGGAAAGGATTTTTTCTACATAGGAAAGAGTAGCTGCGGTATTGAAATAGATAACCGCGGTTTTATCATCGGATTTCATAACAGAATCGATAACGCCTAAGAATGCCTCAAGCTTCTTATCGGCATTCTTGAGAGCCTCTGCATCCGCTCTTGTATATGTAGGCTTTAAGTAAATTTTTCTTTCGGGAAGATTATATTCTTCAAAAACATTACCGCCTGAGCTGTAACGTACACCTGCCTGCATTTCTTCAATGTGAAGATTCTGAGGAATTGCACTTTCGCTGAAAGAATAGTACACAGGCTTGATTTCTGCAAATGTACTGCTCTCATCAGGATAGTTAAGGTAAGGATTTTCCATGGAAAACTTCATTGTATCCGCATTTATGGGCGCAGAAACATCAGCGTCCTTTGCTGAAAGGGCGGTTACAATTTCCTTTATGCAATCCGGGGAATCGGTATAAGCTGCGGGAGTGGGCGCAAAAATAAGCACACGGTCAGCCTTCATGCCGATATTTTCGGTATAAAGCGCAGGATTGATCCCATCGATACATTCGCTGGTATCAACAACCATAAGGTCCCACACAATTCCGTCGTTCTTCATCTGTGTAAGAACGGTATTGTTCTCAGCGTCAGCAAGCACCTCTTCGCTTACGATAAACAGATTGGAAAGCTCCTTGGAGTAGTACATTACTGCGTCACGGGCACCTGACAGGAACTTAAAATCAAGTCCTAATCCCATAAGTAAGGAGTTATACCAGCTGGGACAGGAGGAGCCGCTGCACACAATCATAATATTAGGCTTTTCCTTACGGTTTATAACATCAAACATACAAAGCTGTGCTTTAGCGCACTTGTTCTCGCCGAAACCGCTGAAATCAGCACACCAGCCGTATTTTTCAAGCTTCTCGGACAGACAGATATTAAACGCATTGAGATCAAGACCATTGACCGCAATCCACTTTAAATCGTTTTCATTCATTTCTAATCATCCTTTCCTTCAGAATGCAGTTTTTCAACTTACATTATACTACCTTTTGACGAATATTGCAACCTTTTTTTAATATTTCATAGCGAAATTGCCAATTTGAACAAAAAAAATAATCATTTTTCGTCAAAGCAACTATTCATAATTACATTTGGATGTTGAAAGCTGTTGCAGCTATGAAACTAACTATAATTTTCTTCGATTGTAACTTTCGTGTAACCTCAGCTGCAAAAAAGTTCTGCCGCCATCAGACGGCAGATACAAAAACGTGCTAAGATATAACTATTCCCAATGTATTTGCATAAGCGGTAATTCTTCCGTACTCTGCATCGATATCA
>JAFUNV010000182.1 GCA_017472865.1 Ruminiclostridium sp.
ATATCAATAACTTTAACGTTATATATCTTCTCACTGCAGGCAAGCCCAAAACAATGGCATTCGAGGGTGGCGCAGGCAGCACTGACCTGCTGATTACATGGCTTTATACAATGACCGTCACAAATAATGACTATAAACTGGCGGCAGTCGTAGGCATCCTTGTATTTGTGGTGGTTGCCGTAATTTCTCTTATAGTTTACAACCTGTCTCCCGCAATGAAGAATGAGGAGGATTTCCAGTAATGAGTAAATATACAAGTAAATCGGGAAAGGAACACCTCGTACGTACACTTATTTATATTTTTCTGATTGCCCTGTGCGTTATATGGCTTGTTCCCTTCATTTATCTGATTTTTCAGGCATTCCGCGGAGAGTCCACCTCCATGGTAACTTACATAATTCCGAAGGAATGGTCTTTAAAGAATTTTGAAATTCTGTTTACTGAAACGACTTTTCTTAAATGGTATCTGAATACACTTATAATCGCACTTGCAAACGCTGTACTTCAGACGGTTATCGTATTATGTGTGGCATACGCGCTTTCAAGAATGCGCTTCAAAGGCAGAAAGCTTCTTATGAATGTAATGCTGGTACTGGGAATGTTCCCCGGATTCTTATCCATGATTGCCACATACTTTATCTTGAAACTTTTTGGTCTCACAAGCGAAAATTCCGTTCCCGGACTTATTCTTATCTATGCCGCAAGCTCAGGTATGGGTTATTACATTGCAAAGGGATTCTTTGATACAATTCCGAAATCCCTTGATGAAGCGTCAAGAAGCCGTGTATTTTTCAGAATCATTATGCCTATGGCAAAGCCTATCATTATCTATACAATTATGATGGCATTTATCGCTCCCTGGGGAGATTTCATGTACGCTTCCCTCATTTCCTTCGGTCACGAGGAAGCATATAACGTTGCAGTCGGTCTTTACAAGTGGCTGGATAAGGAACATATCAACAGCTATTTCACTATATTCTGCGCAGGCGGATTATTCGTATCGGTTCCTGTAACGGCATTGTTTATGGCATTGCAGAAATACTATGTTGAAGGTGTTACAGGCGGCGCCGTTAAGGGCTAATAATCGGAAAGGAATTGTTTTATTATGGCTGAATTAACCTTAAAAAATGTCAAGAAGCAGTACGACAACGGTTTTGTCGTTGTTCATGACTTTAATCTTGAAATAAAGGATAAGGAATTTATTGTACTGGTAGGCCCTTCGGGCTGCGGTAAGTCGACAACTCTCAGAATGATTGCAGGACTCGAAGATATTTCCGACGGTGAAATAACAATCGGTCAAAATGTTGTAAACGACATGGAACCCAAGGATAGAGATATCGCCATGGTTTTCCAGAACTATGCTCTTTATCCTCACATGAGCGTATATGAAAATATGACGCTTTCCTGAAAGCTGTTCAGAAGACATGAGAGAATAACTCCTAACCAGTTCAGAAATATTGATTTTCATCATATTAAAATGAATTTAGTCTGCTAATTGATTCTTGGCTCGCAAACAAACAGATTACGTGTTGTTTTTTATTACAGTGTATGCTATAATAATCTAAAGAAATCTATGATATCCTATTTATTGAAACGAGGTGCATATATGAAAATCGGCGCAATTGGCTGCAATTATAAACACGACCCCGGCTTCTGTATTGACAGTCCCGAAGGCACAGGCTGCGGACTCATGCTTATAATAAAATCACCCGCACAGTTTGTAATAAACGGACAAGAAGTAATTGCAGATAAGAACTCCTTTGTCATGTTCACGCCCGACATTCCCTGCCGTTACGGCGGAATAAAAGAAAATTATATGGACGACTGGGTGTATTTCGATTATGAAGAAAACGACGCTGAACGTTTTAAAAAAATGGGTATTCCGCTAAACAAAATAGCGCCTCTTATAAATGTAGAAGAATTGTCGCAGCTTCTTCGTCAGATTGCTTATGAGCATCATTCACAGGACGAAAACCGTGATATTATTGAAAGACATTATGTGGAAATATTCCTGCTCAAGTTAAGCAGAATTCTGAATATGAACTCCACTCATCACTCAATGCTTCTCGCGGATAAGCATTATCACTTTTCTCATCTTCGCAATAAGATTTATTCAAACCCTGAGGAGATGACCGATGTGGCAGATATAGCAAGGCAGATGGGAATGAGCTATTCGGGCTTTCAGCATCTGTACAAGAAAATCTTCGGAGTAAGCGTAATGAGCGATATTACAAAAAGCCGTTTTGACCTTGCGGCAAGGCTGCTTGTCACCACAAATCTCAGCGTAAAGGATATCGCGCACAAATGCGGTTACATAAGCGAATACAGCTTTATGAGAAAATTCAAGGAGAAATACGGAAAAACGCCTTCCGAATTCAGGCATATGCCATAATATACTGAAATGCACAAGCTTTGAGGCTTGTGTATTTTTTTGTTCTGATTAGCATAAATGGATAGCTTATACAGCATTATGAACCATTGCGGATATTTCAATGTGATGATAAAATTAAGTAAAGTTCAACAAAAATAATCAACACCACAAAAAATTATTAAGGAGAACAGCAAATGAAAAAGATACTTTCACTTTTATCCGCGGCAATTGTCCTTATCAGCGGCTGTGCAGCAAACCCGACTGAACAGACTATGAGGGATATGACAACTCAGGAGCTGATTGAGGATATGGGGCTCGGTATCAATCTGGGAAATACCATGGAAGCAACAGGAAGCTGGATATCCGAAGGCAGCGTGACAGCTTATGAAACCTGCTGGGGAAGCCCTGTTATAACCGAAGAAATGATAAAGGGCTACAAGGACGCAGGTTTTGGTGTTGTGCGTGTTCCTGCCAACTGGTCAAATATGATGTCCGAGGATTATACGCTCAACGCTGATTATGTGGCGCGTATCCACCAGATTGTAGACTGGATTCTGGCGAATGATATGTATGTAATTCTTAATACCCACCATGAAAAATGGTTAGGTGATATGCCGACAAACGAAGATGAAGTGCTTTTGAAATTCACACGTATCTGGGAGCAGATTGCCGAATCCTTCAAGGATTACGACGACCGCCTTATGTTCGAGGGACTAAATGAAGAAGCAGGCTACGACAGCGTATGGAATCAGTATGGAAGTAGTACGGAAGGCAAGGATATAGCTTACGGCTATGTAAATACTCTTAACCAGACCTTCGTTGACACGGTAAGAGCCTCAGGCGGAAACAACGCAGAACGTCATCTTCTTGTAGCAGGCTATTATACCGATGTGGTGCGCACCTGCGACGAAATGTTCGTTGTGCCGAATGACCCTGCAAACCGTGTTGCTGTTTCAGTTCATTACTATACACCTTCTACTCTCACAATTCTTGAAGCTGACGCAGACTGGGGCAAAGCCAAGACAGACTGGGGTTCTGAAAGCGACATTGCTGAGCTTGAAAAAATGATGGATATGCTTACAGAAACCTTTGTTTCAAAAGGCATACCTGTTATCGTGGGCGAATACGGCTGTTTCGGCAAGAACAAGACCGAGGATATAAAGCGTGCGTACATGCTTGATGTATGCCGTGAAACCTACGAACGTAATATGCTCCCTATTCTCTGGGATACCCATGATACTTTCTATAACAGATACACCTGCACCTATAACGACCCGTTAATGCTTGAACAGATGATGGCAATACCGGAAGAAATTCAGCGATAATAAAGGAGGATAATATGAAAAAGTTCAGAAAAATCGCCGCTTCGGCGTTATGCCTTGCCACTGTTATATCTGCTTCTGCCTGCAATAACAGAAGTACTGCTACAACTACAACAACTGCTGCCACAACCTCAAACACTCTTGACGACGACCTTATCAACCCCGTGAATATGGAGGAATATGTTGATGAAGAGGCGGAGGCCTTAGCTGACCCTAATCTTACATATTTCGGTTATTATGATATGCGTGTGGCAGGAGATATAAAGCCCGCTGTAAAACTTTTTGAGGAAACCTACGGCGGAAAGATTGACTATATTGAATGTGCTTGGGGCGAGCGTATCGAAAAACTGCAGGTTCTTATTTCCTCCGGCGATTCTCCCGACCTTGTAGATAAAGAAGATAATTCTTTCCCCTTACTTATTTCCAAGAATGTCTACGAGGATTTAACGGATTATATCGACCTTTCACAGCCTCAGTGGGCAGGCTTTGAAGAGCTCATCGAGCAGTACAGCTGGAACGGGAAGCACTGTTACTACCCCTGGTTTGCCACAGCTCTCTGCAACTACGTTTATTACAGCAATACCCGCTTTGAGGAATTCGGTATCACAACGCCCCGTGAGCTTTATGAAAACGGTGAATGGACATGGGATACCTTCAAGGACACAATGATTAAGTTCATTGATGCAAGCCCCGAAGAAACAGTAGGCGTCTACGGAAATATCACAACCGATACTATCTGTTCCACAGGCACTCCTCTTGTAAGCATTTCTGACGGTAAAATAGTGAACAACATGAAAACACCCGAAGTAGAACGTGCAATGACTTTCCTTGAGGATATTTGCAGACAGGGGCTTACCGCAAAGAAAGAAGGCTACTGGGGTAACGAAATCAGACCTCTTGCCGAAGGTTCTGCCTGCTTCCTCTCTTATGGCCAGTATCAGTTTGAATCGCTGGTAAAGGAAAGATATGCGGAATATGATTTTGATTTTGTTCCCTTCCCAAGAGATCCCAACGCCGATGAATACTACTACATGACTTCCACCTTCGGTTATATGGTTCCTTCAGGCTCAGATAACGTGGAAGGTGCCGCAACATTTATTGATATGATTCGTCTTTGTTCTACAGACCCTGATTTAAGGCAGGAAATGAAATCCAGCACAATGACTGCAAAAGGCTGGAGCGAGGAACAGTACGACAGAATGGCTGAATTTGAAAAAATCGGCAACTACAATATTGTTGCAGATTTCTCCACAGGCTTTGATACCGATACATCGAATCTTATCTCAAATATGCTTATAGACGCCGCTTTCAATCAGGATTCCGAAGGCTGGCCAGTACTCCGAGACACTAATATTAATGTAATCAATACAGTAATCTCCGAAATGAGTGAATAACTGTAAGAATATGTTTACACTTTTATTCACTTTTCTTCATACCTCCGGCCGCCTTTTTTGATAGGCAGAACAAACCCGTCGTTTTTTATGACGGGTTTGTTTTACATATTTGCACTCATCAGTATCACCCTTCGCCGCTATCATCAGCAGCGACAAAGCAAGCACTTCCGACTATATCAATGTTGTATGCGAGGAATCTGCACTGACGTTATCATATTTTGTCGAATTCTGTCATATATTTCAACTTGAAACGATGTAATTTGAATTTCTGGAATATCATTGTGAAATTCAGCAGAGTTTTTACTTGTCATTCACTTTTCGGAAGTATCACTGTAACAGCAGTACCTTTATTCTCCTCGCTCTGAATTGAAATTTTTCCGCCGTGGTACTGAACAGAATGTTTAACAATAGAAAGTCCAAGACCTGTACCGCCTGATTTTTTTGAATGGCTCTTATCCACTCGATAAAAGCGTTCAAAAATTCTTGCGTGATGCTATGGAGCAATGCCTATTCCGTTATCGGAAACTGTTAAAGTTATTTCCTTTTCCGTTTCTGAAATATCAACCTCAACCTCACCGCCGTCGGGAGTATACTTGATACCGTTGTCACAAAGATTGTATATAACCTCGAAAAGCAAATGCTTTACGCCACAGATATTTCCGCTGTCGCCTGATACAGTAAGGACGATATCCTTTTTATCTGCGCTGTCACGGAGAACATTGCAGGCTTCGTTTGCTATTTCATAAAGCGAAACATTTTCCTTTGGAAGTTCATTCTGTTCATCAAGCTGTGACAATCTTATAATGTCCTCAACAAGGGTTACAAGCCGTGTCGCTTCTTCTCGAATATGACCTACAAAGCGTGGTATATCTTCCTCCTTTACAAGTCCGTTTTCCATAAGCTCCGCACTACCTGTAATAGTCTGAAGCGGGGTTTTAAGCTCATGAGAAACATTAGCCGTAAACTCTCTGCGGAGTCTTTCGGCATCAGCCTGTTCTGTTATATCAAACACAAGGATTACCGCACCGACTGTTTCTCCGTCCGTTTCAATGCGGCTTATATCAAACTGAAATTCCTTTTCGCCCAGCCTTGCACGGATTTCGGCGTGCCCATCTGTAAGAGCTTTTTCGATTGCAGAGGTTATTTCGTGTCTGCGGTTTATGGTCAGAAATTCTTTACCCACACAATTTTCATCTGTACTGAAAATTGTCATTGCCGCAGAATTTATAGTGAGGATATTTCTGTTTTTATCAAGCAGAATAAGTCCCTCACGCATATTCTTTGTGATAAGCTCGAATTCATCTTTTCTTCGGTTAAGCTCTGCCACCTTGCGTTCAATCTTCATATTCTGCTTATGGATACGGCGGAGTAACGGTGCAATTTCCACATAAGTGTCATTTTCCGTCGGGTTATCAAGGTCAAGTTTATTGAGCGGCTCGATTATTCTTTTTGACATCTTATGTGCAAGCACTGCTGAAATAATAACTGCAATTATAATCACAATAATGACAGGATACATCATCCCTAAAAGCAGGACAAATCCACTTGCACGGTTTACGGAAATACGAAGCACCGTTCCATCTGATAAAAGCACTGCTTCATAAAGCGTTTCTTCGGTAAGCGTTGTAGAATGACGTGAACTGCTTCCCTTTCCTGTTTCAAAGGCTTCTGTTATTTCCTCACGATCAAGGTGATTATCCATTACAGCTTTGTCAGCCTGTGAATCGAAAAGAACTGTTCCGTCACTTGCCACCCAAGTCAGACGAAAGTTATCAGATTTCAGATTACTGAGATATTCTTCTCCCGATTGCTCTGTTCCCACAGAGGCAATAGAAAGCTCGTCTTTAAGCTGACTAATCTGAATATTTGTGAAGTAATCATATAGAAAAGTCGTTATTATCGCAAGAGTTGCCAGAAGCACAACAAGCGAGGTGGCAAAAATAGAACGAAAAATCTTACTTGTCATAGCTGCCTCCGAATTTATAGCCGACATGACGTACAGTTTCAATCATCTCGCCGTATTCACTCAGCTTCTGACGAAGTGTTCTGATGTGCATATCAACTGTTCTCGTTTCACCCACAAAATCAGCACCCCATATTTCGTTGTAGAGAGTATCTCTCGAAAAGACAAGCCCCACGTTTTTCATAAAAAGCGAAAGCAGTTCAAATTCCTTGTATGTAAGTGAAACCTTTTCGCCGTTTATAGTCACGGTACGCTCGTCAAGATTAAGAGAGAGTCCCTCCGCCTGTAAGATGCGGCTTACTGTTTTCGGCTTACAGCGGCGTATGACCGCCTTTACTCTTGAGATCATTTCCATCATTC
>JAFUNV010000183.1 GCA_017472865.1 Ruminiclostridium sp.
CTTCGTCCACGATAGCGAAATTCATTTCGCGCTGAACCTTTTCGGTCTTTCTGATACACATATTATCGCGCAGGTAGTCGAAGCCGTACTCGTTGTTTGTACCATAGGTGATGTCACAGTTATAGGCTTCTCTTCTCTGGTCGTTGTTCTTGTCGTGAACGATAAGACCTACCGTAAGACCGAGGAAGCGGTGAACACGGCCGATAAGCTCGCTGTCACGCTTTGCGAGGTAGTCGTTTACGGTTACAACGTGTACGCCCTTTCCTGTAAGTGCGTTAAGATAGGAAGGGAGTGCGGCAACGTAGGTTTTACCTTCACCTGTTCTCATTTCTGCGATACGGCCCTGATGGAGAACGATACCGCCGATAATCTGAACGGGGTAGGGCTTTATGCCGATAACACGCCACATAGCCTCACGGCAAACGGCAAAAGCGTCAGGAAGGATAGAGTCGAGAGATTCACCCTCTGCAAGGCGGTCCTTAAGCACATTTGTCTGATTCTGAAGCTCCTTGTCTGTCATAGCCTGATACATAGGCTCAAGGTTAAGCACAGCCTGCTTTGTGCCCTCTATTCTCTTTACTTCTTTTTCCGAATAGCTGCCGAACAGCTTACTGAAAAGTCCCATTATATGAACATTCCTTTCTTTTGGGGGATAAACCACCATTTTATTATTTATATTCCTATCTATTATACTATATAAATCCGCGTTTGTCAATGAAAATATGATGAAAGAATAACGGACGGATATTATCCGCCCGTTACGTATTTATCAATCTGCGAGTACACCCCTGTTAATAGCACTGGTAAGCGCGTAAACCGAGGAAAGGATAATATCCGTGTGGGTGCCTGCGCCCCATGCAACCGTGCCGTCCTCTGCCTTGATTTCGATATAGGACATAGCCTTTGAGCGGGAGCCCTGTTCAAGAGCCTGCTCAGAGTAGCTTATAACCGAGAAATCAACGCCGAGAAGCGCCTTGAGCGCATTGGTAACAGCATTGAGACGACCGTTGCCCACGCCGCTTATAACCTTCTTTTCGCCCTTGTACATTGCTGTTACCTCGGCGGTAAATTCGCCCTCGCTACGTGTGTAATGAACATCTGCGACCTTGAGCGGGGAGTTTACGTTCACGAACTGACCGCGGAAGATATCGTAAACGTCATCAGGCGACAGCTCGCGGTGCTGCTTGTCGGAAACGTCCTTTACCGCATAGCCCACAACCTCGCGGAACTTTGCAGGCAGAGAAATACCGTACTTCTGTTCAAGGAGGAAGCCGATACCGCCCTTGCCGCTCTGGCTGTTGATACGGATAATGTCGCCGTCGTACTGTCTGCCGATATCCTTGGGGTCGATAGGCAGGTAGGGCACTGACCAGTGGGGGTCGTGACCGTCCTCATCGCGCCATTTCATACCCTTTGCGATAGCGTCCTGGTGAGAACCTGAGAATGCGGCAAAGACCAGCGCGCCGCTGTAAGGCTGTCGGTCGCTTACGTGCATACAGGTCATCTGCTCATAGATTTTTACAAGTCTCGGCAAATCGGTGAAATCCAGCTCGGGCTCAACGCCGTGGCTGAACATATTGAGGGCGAGGGTTACGATATCCACGTTGCCTGTTCGCTCACCGTTGCCGAAGAGCGTGCCTTCAATTCTGTCAGCACCTGCGAGGAGTCCCAGCTCTGCGTCAGCTACCGCACAGCCGCGGTCGTTGTGGGGGTGGAGCGAAACGATGACATTTTCTCTTTTGTAGAGGTTGTCGCACATATATTCAACCTGCGAAGCGTAAACGTGGGGCATTGAAAGCTGCACGGTAACGGGGAGGTTGATAATGACCTTGTTTTCGGGGGTGGGGTCCCAGATTTTCAGAACCTCGTTGCAGACTTCAAGCGCATATTCGGGCTCAGTGCCTGTAAAGCTTTCGGGGGAATATTCAAAGCTGAAATTGCCCTTGGTGTTTGCGGCATATTCCTTGAGGAGCTTTGCGCCTGTCACTGCGATTTCCATAATCTCGTCCTTGGATTTGCGGAAAACCTGCTCTCGCTGAGCAACGGAGGTGGAGTTATAGAGGTGGACGATTGCATTTTCCGCGCCCTCAAGTGCTTCAAAGGTCTTTTTGATTATATGCTCACGGGACTGGGTGAGAACCTGGATTTTTACGTCGGAGGGGATTAATTTTTTCTCAATAAGTGCGCGGCAGAATTCGTATTCCGTCTCGCTTGCGGCAGGGAAGCCGATTTCGATTTCCTTGAAGCCTATTTCCACAAGCGTCTTAAAAAAGGACAGCTTTTCTTCAAGGCTCATGGGTACTACCAGCGCCTGATTACCGTCGCGCAGGTCAACGCTGCACCATATAGGCGCCTTTTCGATATTTTCCTTCTTTGTCCAGTCGAAACAGCTTGCAGGGGGCATGAAATAGTTCTTCTGATACTTCTGTGTGTTCATGATAATCACCTTTCTTATGATTAGAATTATCAATATTGCAATACAAATAAAAAACCCGTCTCTTAAAAATAAGAGACGGGGGAAATCCTCGCGGTACCACTCTTGTTGGCGTAAAATACGCCCACTCACACGCATCCAACAATGCGCTTCTCTGTAACGGGAGAACCCGTTCAGACCTACTTTATTCAGCCTGACTGCTTGAGGGTGAGTTATGACAACCTTTCAATACCGTTTCGCACCACACAACGGCTCTCTGAAAAAGAAATGACTGCTTTGTTCCCTGTCATTGCATTTACAATATTTGATTAACGTTATTATAGCAGAGAAAAAATTATTTGTCAATAGTTTTTTAAAATTTACTGCTGTGCGGGTACGCCAAGTATTGCAAAGATTAAAGCAGCAAACAAAAATAACGCGAGAAAGCCTGCTCCGAAGCCTCCGATTATATAAAATCAAAACCGCCGTACAATGTACGGCGGGTGTGATTATGCTTCTGTATTTTCTTCAACGTACTTAACTACGTCGCCTACAGTCTTGATATTTTCAACCTGGTCATCGGGGATTTCCATGTCGAATTCGTCCTCGAAGCTCATTACGAGGTCAACGATATCGAGGGAGTCAGCGCCGAGGTCGTCCTGGATATTAGCGTTCATTGTTACCTTGTCTTCATCTACGTCGAGCTGGTCTACGATAATGCTCTTTACTTTTTCAAAAATCATTTTTCAGATCCTCCGTATAAATTAATAATAATTTGAAATCAGGATAAAGCGTGTTGCTTTATCAGCCTTTAACCATTATAAATGATACCCTTTAAAAAATCAATAGCTTTTTCAAAAAATTTACCGTTTTTTGAATTTTTTAACTTTTGCTGTATATTCTTGAAAAGAACTATGGTTTTTTATGCAATTTGTTTACTCTTCGAACATTCCTATTTTGCGGAACTTCTCGTATCTGTTGCTGAGAAGAGTATCGGTGTCGATTTTCATAAGTCTCGGCACAGCCTCGCACAGGTAATCGGAAATATTCATTGCAGTGAAGGTCATATCGGTATGAGCGCCGCCTGTGGGCTCGCTTATGATTTTTTCAGCCACGCCGAATTTTACAAGGTCCTCGGCGGTTATTTTCATAAGCTCTGCAGCTTCCGTTTCACGGCTTGCGTCCTTCCAGAGAATTGAAGCAAAACCGCGGGGGGAGATTACCGAGTAGAGTGCGTTTTCTAGCATTGCAAGCTCATCGCATACCGCCAGCGCAAGTGCGCCGCCGCTTCCGCCTTCGCCAAGTACAATTGAAACGATAGGTGTTTTAACCAGCATGAATTCCATAAGGTTGCGTGCGATAGCCTCGCCCTGTCCGCGCTTCTCGGCTTCGATTCCGCAGAAAGCGCCGGGGGTGTCAACAAGGCAGATTACGGGGCGGTGGAATTTTTCCGCCTGCTTTACAAGTCTTAACGCCTTGCGGTAGCCCTCGGGGTGGGGCATCGAGAAATTGGATTTCTTGTTTTCGTCCAGGTTTCTGCCCTTGACCTGTGCAATAACGGTCACGGGAATACCCTTAAGGGTGGCGATACCGCCGATAATTGCCGCGTCGTCGCCGTAGTGGCGGTCGCCGTGCATTTCGAGAAAATCGGTGAAGATTGCGGGGATATAGTCCATTACCGTAGGACGGTTTTTCTGACGTATGGTAGCCAGACGCTCAGTTGCAGTAAGAGTGTTCATCTCAGCCGTCCTTTCCCGGAAGTTCTTCCGATTTTTTATAATTGTGCATCATTAAAAGTCTTGAAAGGGTTGAGCGCATCTTCTTACGCTCCACAATCATATCAACAAAGCCGTTCTGGAGCATGAATTCCGCCGACTGGAAATCGTCGGGGAGCTGCTGACGGATAGTGTCCTGAATAACTCGTCTGCCTGCGAAGCCGATAAGCACCTTAGGCTCAGCGATAATGACATCGCCGAGGCTTGCGAAGGAAGCGGTAACGCCGCCTGTTGTGGGGTCGGTCATGACGGTTATATAGAGCTGACCTGCCTCGTTGTGCTTTGCGATAGCGCCCGAGGTCTTTGCCATCTGCATAAGGGAAACGATACCCTCCTGCATACGAGCGCCGCCCGAAGCGGTAAAGAGAATAACGGGGAGCTTATGCTCGGTTGCGTATTCGATTGCGCGGGTGATTTTCTCGCCCACGACGCTGCCCATGCTTGCCATCATGAAATTGCTGTCCATGATACCGATAACTGCGTCGTAGCCTCTGATTTTGCAGAGACCTGTGACAACAGCCTCTTTTGTGCCGCATTTTTCCTGAAGCTGAGCCAGCTTTTCCTCATATTCGGGGAAGTCGATAGGGTTCAAAGAGGTCATGCCTGCGTCAAATTCTACGAAGCTGTCCTTATCGACGGTCATTTCAAGGCGGTCCTTATGACCTATGCGCGCATGATAGTTGCACGCCATGCAGACCTGCTTGTTCTTTATAAATTCGTCACGGTAAACGACGGTGTTGCATCTGGGACATTTGAAAAGCAGGTTTCTGGGTATTTCTACGCTGTCAGCCTGTTTTTCGGGCTTCTTTTCGTCCTTGAAGCGGTCCTTTACTACTTTGAATAAATCCTCAAGTGCCATAGTGCCTCCGATAAATTATGTTAAATCCTTACGGTTAAGGAAGCCGATATCGAAATCTCCGCTTTCAAACTCTTCATCACGAAGAAGATTGAGCTGGAAGTCTATGTTGGTCTGAATGCCCTCAATAAGCATTTCCGAAAGGGCAACCTTCATCTTTGTGATAGCCTCTTCACGGGTTCTGCCTTTTACGATAAGCTTTGCAATCATGCTGTCGTAGTAGGGCGGGATTTCATAACCCTGATAAACGGCGGTATCTATACGGATACTGTGGCCGCCGGGCATGTGAATAGACTGGATTTTACCGGGGCAGGGACGGAAGTTATGCTTGGGGTCCTCTGCGTTGATACGGCACTCGATAACGTGGCCTCTGAAGGAGATATCCTCCTGTTTAAAGGAAAGAGGAAGCCCCATAGCCACTCTTATCTGCTCCTTGATAAGGTCAACGCCCGTAACCATTTCGGTAACAGGGTGCTCTACCTGAATACGGGCATTCATTTCCATGAAATAGAAATTCTTGTCCTTGTCCACAAGGAATTCTACCGTACCTGCGTTGTAATAGCCGTAAACCTTTGCGGCGCGGAGAGCAGCCTGACCCATTTTTTCACGCAGCTCGGGAGTCATAATGGGGCTGGGGCTTTCTTCAAGCACCTTCTGGTTTCTTCTCTGACAGGAGCAGTCGCGTTCGCCCAGATGAACGGCGTTTCCGTGCTCGTCTGCGATAATCTGTATTTCAACGTGACGGGGATTTACAATAAACTTTTCGATATAGATATCATCGTTGCCGAAGAACTGCTTTGCTTCCTGCTTAGCGGCAGTGATTGCATCCTCAAGCTCTTCCTCGCTGTCGGCGCGTCTGATACCGCGTCCGCCGCCGCCTGCGCTTGCCTTTACAAGAACAGGGTAGCCGATTTCCGCGGAGATTTTCTTCGCCTCTTCCATAGTTTCAACAACGCCGTCGGAGCCTGTAACAACGGGAACGCCTGCCTTAATCATGGCAAGCTTTGCGTTGGCCTTGTTACCCATAGCCTCCATAGCTTCAGCATTGGGGCCTATCCACTTTATACCGCACTTGTCGCAGAGACGGACAAAGCTGCTGTCCTCGGAGAGAAAGCCGAAGCCGGGGTGGATAGCCTTTGCGCCTGTGATTTCACAAGCGGCAATAAGCGCCTTTGTATTAAGGTAACTGTCGGTGCTTCTGGGGCCGCCGATACATACAGCCTGGTCGGCAATCTGTGCATGGAGGGCGCTTTTATCCGCAGTGGAGTAAACGGCAACCGTTTCAATACCCAGCTCGCGGCAGGCTCTTATGATACGGATAGCGATTTCACCGCGGTTAGCAATAAGAATTTTATCAAACATTAACGTAATCCTTTCCGTGGGATTTACTTGATTGCGAAGGAGATTTCGGCAGTGCATGCCTTTTCGCCGTTGACGGTGGCAATACCCTTGCCTACGCCTACGGGGCCCTTTATCTTGATGATTTCAACCTCAAGACGAAGAGTGTCGCCGGGAACTACCTGACGGCGGAACTTAGCTTCCTTAACGCCGCCGAAGAAGCCGATTTTGCCCTTGTTTTCGGGCATCATGAGCATGGAAACTGCGCCTGCCTGTGCCATCATTTCAAGAATGAGCACACCGGGAACAACGGGGTATTCGGGGAAATGACCCTTGAACCAGAAGTCGTCAGCCTTTATATGCTTGTAAGCAACAACGCGCTTGCCTTCCTCTATTTCTTCGATTTCATCTATAAGTAAAAAGGGGTCACGGTGGGGAATAATTTCCTTTATCTGTTCAATATTCATCTGCATGGTGAGCCTCCTTATTCAATGCGGAGGATAGGCTGGTCAAATTCCACAGCCTCGCCGTCCTTGACGAGAATTTCAGCAACAGTGCCGCCGAATTCGCTTGTAACCTCGTTCATGAGCTTCATGCTTTCGATAATGAAAAGCACATCGCCCTGCTTTACGGTCTGTCCCACGCTTACGTAGGGAGCCTTGCCGGGTGCGGGAGCAGCGTAGAAGGTGCCCACGATAGGAGATTTAACCACATTTCCGCTTACTGCGGGAGCAGCAGGTGTCACAGCGGCAGGAGCAGCTGCAGGAGCCTGAGGCATAGCCATGGGAGCCATCATAGGAGGCATGGGGGGCATAGGGGGGCGCTTTTCGCCCAGTTCAAGCTCAAAGTCATCATTCTTGACCTTTAAGTAGCTTAAATTGCTTTCCTTCATAAGGTCGATGTATTCTTTAACTGTGCTAACGAGAGGGTCTCTGGTCTTCATATATAATTTCCTTTCTCAGTCGTTTACGGGTAAGAGGCAGATAGTAGCGTTGTGACCGCCGAAGCCGAGGGAGTTGCTGATAGCGCCCGTAATCTTCATTTCTCTGTTTGCGCCCTTGCAGTAGTCGAGGTCGCATTCTTCATTTGTCTCCTGTAAGCCCACGGTAGCGTGAACGAGATTGTTCTGCATCTGGAGAGCTGTCGCAACAGCCTCAACGCCGCCTGCGGCACCGAGAAGGTGACCTGTCATGGACTTTGTGGAGTTTATAACCATATTCTTAGCGTGCTCGCCGAAGGTAATCTTCAGAGCCGCGGTTTCTGTTCTGTCATTAATGGGTGTGGAAGTGCCGTGTGCGTTGCAGTAGTTGATGGTTTCAAAGGGTACACCTGCTTCCTTTACCGCAAGCTCCATAGCCTTTGCGCCGCCGAAGCCTTCGGGGTCGGGGCTGGTTTCGTGGTAAGCGTCACAGGTAGCGCCGTAGCCTGCAATTTCCGCATAAATCTTAGCGCCTCTTGCCTTTGCGTGCTCATATTCTTCAAGAATTACGATACCTGCGCCGTCGCCGAGAACAAAGCCCGAACGGTCCTTATCAAAAGGAATGGAGGCTCTGTCGGGGTCGGTGCTTCTTGTAACTGCGTGCATATTGTTGAAGCCTGCCATTGCGAAGACTAACTGACAAGCCTCTGCGCCGCCTGCAATTGCACAGTCGAGATAGCCGTTCTTGATAGCGTGGAAGGCTTCACCGATAGCGTGTGTTGCGGAAGCACAGGCGGAAACCGTACAGTAGTTTGCACCCTTGAACTTAGTCTGGATAGCAACTGTACCTGCCGCCATATTGCCTATCATCATGGGGATAGTGAAAACCGATACACGGCTGTTGTTTTTATTGTGATAGGTTAAAATCTGTTCCTCGGTTGTAAGGATACCGCCGATACCCGAGCCGATAATAACGCCGCAGCGGTATGGGTCAAGGTCGGAGAAATCGCTGCCTGCGTCCTCGAGTGCCTTCTTGGAAGCGTAAACTGCATACTGGGTAAGGGTGTCCATACGGCGTGCAGCCTTCTTGTCCACATATTCGCTTACGTCGAAGTTCTTTACCTTCGCGGTGACATTCTTTTCTTCAGACTGTCCGGGGAACCATTCGCCAAGCTCAAAGCCGTGCTTATTGGCCTTGATGCTGTCCCAGAATTCCTCAACCGTATTTCCGATAGGGCTTACAACGCCTAAGCCTGTAATAACTACTCTGCTCATTTTATAATCTGTCCTTTCCTTTGAAACGTTCCGAAGGGAACGGGGTAATGCGGATTACATAGCGAGTCCGCCGCTTATTTCAATAGTCTGACCTGTGATATAGGAAGCCTCTTCAGAAAGTAAGAAGGAAACGGTGGAAGCGATTTCCTTTACTTCGCCGAAGCGCTTCAGTGCAATCTGACCGAAAATCTTGTCCTTCTGCTCGTCGGTGAGGGCGTCGGTCATGGGTGTCTTGATAAGACCGGGGGCTACCGCATTGATACGGATATTACGTGCGCCCAGTTCCTTTGCCGCACTCATGGTCATGCCGATGATAGCCGCCTTGGAAGCGCTGTAATTGAACTGTCCCGCGTTTCCGTAAAGACCTGCAACGGAAGCCATGTTTACGATTGCGCCGTGTCTCTGCTTCATCATAACCGAGCATACGGGCTTCATCATATTGAAAATGGATTTCTGATTTACTGCGATAACTGCGTCATACTGTTCCTCGCTCATTCTTGCGAGAAGTCCGTCCTTTGTGATACCTGCGTTATTTACGAGGGCGTCGATAGTGCCGAAGCGCTCCTTGATTTTCTTTACCATTTCGTCGCACTGGTCGAACTTTGATACGTCAGCGGCGAAAACCTCCGCTTCAACGCCCATAGCGCGGCATTCTTCAGCCACTGCATTTGCCTTTTCGATATCTGCGTCGGAGGGATAGCAGTTGATTGCCATGTTGTAGCCGTCCTTTGCAAGTCTCTTTGCGATACATTCGCCGATACCCTGGGACGCGCCTGTTACGATTGCTGTCATAATTTTACCTTTCCTTTCCCTTTATTTATTTAAAAGCTTTTCCGCACCTGCGAACATTTCTTCGATAATGTCCTTTGCGGGCTTAACTTCGTTTATCATACCTGCGATTGCGCCGCAGAGGAATGAGCCTTCGTCCAGGTTTCCGTCCTGTACTGCCTTGCGGAGCGCACCTACTGTAAGCTGTTCAAATTCGTCGGGGGTCAGTGTGCCGTCCTTTTCGCCTGTTGCAAGGCGCTTAGCGAACTTTGTTCTTACGTTACGGCAGGGGTGACCTGTATATCTGCCTGTTACAACGCTGTCGGTGTCCTTTGCGCCGATAACAAGCTCCTTGTATGTGGGGTGAATCTTACATTCTTCACAAGCGAGGAAGCGTGTGCCTACCTGAACGCCCTCAGCGCCAAGCATGAAGGAAGCGGCGATACCTCTTCCGTCTGCGATACCGCCTGCGGCGATAACGGGGATACTTACTGCGTCAACTACCTGAGGAACAAGGCACATGGTAGTATTTTCACCGATATGTCCGCCGCTTTCGGTGCCTTCGGCAATAACAGCCGCCGCACCTGCACGTTCCATTCTCTTTGCGAGAGCAACGCTGGGCACTACGGGGATAACCTTTATGCCTGCTTCAAGCCACTTTTCCATGTATTTGCCGGGGTTTCCCGCACCTGTGGTTATAAATGGAATCTTCTCGTCGATTACAAGCTGGGCTAAATCATCGGCGTTGGGCGCCATAAGCATGATATTGATACCGAAGGGCTTATCCGTAAGAGCCTTTGCCTTATGGATTTCCTCCTGAATAAACTCTGCGGGAGCGCTGCCGCCTGCAATGATACCTGCGCCGCCTGCGTTTGAAACAGCCGCCGCAAGACCGCTTTCAGCAATCCAAGCCATACCGCCCTGTAAGATAGGGTACTTGATTCCGAGAAGTTCAGTGATTTTTGTGTTCATTATTTTCTTCCTTTCCATGGGGTCAGAGACCTCTCCCGTTTTGTCTTTATTGTTCAAATACGATAGCGCCGCTGGTAAGACCTGCGCCGAAGCCTACGAGGCATATCTTCATGCCTTCCTTGAGTCTGCCTTCCTTTTTAAGGTCGTCAAGACAGGTAGGGATGCAAGCGCTGGAGGTGTTGGCGTGCTCGTAAATATTTACATAAACCTTTTCGGGGTTGATACCGAGAGCCTTTGTGGCACTCTGGATAATTCTGATATTTGCCTGGTGGGGGATTACAAGGTCGATATCGTCGGTTGTAAGTCCTGCCTTGGCGAGAGTTTTTGTAACTGCGGTCGCCATTGCGTCAACAGCAAATTTATATACGCCCTTTCCGTCCATCTGGAGGTAGTTTTTCTTTGCTTCTGTATCCATAATGGCGTTCAGAGCCTCGTTTTCCTTTGTATAGGGGCAGTTGTGCTCCTTGTTCACGTAGCAGTAAAGCGCTTCAAAGGGGTCACCCTTTGCGCTTAGGTAGGAGTACATGGGCTTATGGCTCTTTTCGATTACAGCAGCCGCCGCACCGTCGCCGAAAAGGATACTTGCGCTTCTGTCCTCAAAGTCAACATGAGGAGAAAGGCGCTCGCTTGCCACAACGAGGATTTTTTTATAATCTCCGTCTTCAAGATAGCGGCTTGCGATATCCACGGCGGAAATAAAGCCTGTGCAGGCGGTGTTTATGTCCATAACAGCCGCATTCACTGCGCCGATGATATTCTGTACAAGTCCCGACATACAGGGGTAGAAGAATTCGGGAGAGCAGGTAGAAGCGATAATGAGGTCAAGCTCCTCGGGCGCAACGCCTGCGTCCTCAGCAGCTGCTTTCGCCGCCATTGCCGCCATTTCGTGGTTGGGAACGGAAGCGGAATAGTTTCTGGAACGGATACCCGTTCTGGATTCAATCCATTCGTTGTTTGTATCCATGAACTGAGATAAATCGTCATTTGTAACCTTTGTTTCGGGGGTGTACACGCCTGTGCCTAAAATTTTTATACCACGCATTATCATTTACTCCTTGATTTTATTCTTCAAATAGTATATAATATTAAACGGAAAATATTTACCGCAGTTTTTTCAAATAAATTAACTACAATATTATACCAATAAATAAAGAATTTGTCAAATATTTTTTATTGTAATTATAAGAGCGGTGTTGAAATCTGCGGAAAAAGGAAGAAAGGATAAATTTTATGGCAACAGCATTACTTTTTTCGGGACAGGGCTCCCAGTATCAGGGCATGGGTGAAAAAATCTACAATGAAAACCCCTCAGCTTATGAAAAAATCTTTGAAACAGGAACAAAGGTTCTCGGTTTCGACCTTAAAAATACAATGTTTACCGCTGAAGCGGCAGAGCTTTCCCGCACTGCGGTTTCCCAGCCTGTAATCTTCACAATGTCCCTTCTCTGCGCTGAGAAGTACAAGAACGAGGGCGGTGAATTCGGCGCGGTTGCAGGTCATTCTCTCGGCGAATATGCGGCGCTTGTGGTTTCGGGCGCAGTAAGCCTTGAAACAGGCTTCGAGCTTATTAAGCATCGTGCGGCATGCATGGAAAAGGCGGCTCAGAAGAACGGCGGAAAGATGGCGGCGGTTATGAGCGCGGACGTGGAGCTTATCGAAAGAGTCTGCGAGGAAGTAAGAAACGGCGGTGATTATGTAACTCCCGTTAACTACAATTCCACCCAGCAGACCGTTATTGCGGGCAGTGAAAGCGGTATCGCAAAGGCTTCCGAAAAGCTTACCGCAAATGGCGTCAAGCGTGTTATTCCCCTTGCTGTTGCGGCAGCCTTCCACTCCGAATTCATGAAGGAAGCGGCTGAGGAATTCAGAACACTTATTGAAGATATAGAGTTCGGCACACCTGCCGTTAAGTTCTATTCCAACGTTACAGGCGGCGAGCTTACCGACTTTTCCGATATCCGCGATATCCTTGCAAAGCATATCTGCTCTCCCGTAAAGTTCACCGACGAGCTTAAGGCTATGCAGGCGGCAGGTTTTGACAGCTTTGTTGAATGCGGCCCCGGCAAGACACTTACAGGTCTTGTTAAAAAGACTCTTGACGGCGTTGCAGCTTCTGCCCTTGATGCATAATTCTTACTGATGAAGGTGATTAATTTATGAAAACATACGCAATTATCGGCTATCCCTTAGGACATACCCTTTCGCCCAACATTCACGAGCGCCTTTTCAGGCTTTCGGGCAGGGAAGCAAACTATGTAAAGATGGAAATTCCGCCTGAGGAGCTTACTGCAAAGCACGGCGAGCTTTCTGCGCTTGGCGGCTTCAATATAACAATCCCCCACAAGGTTCCGATTATAGACTACTGCGACCGCCTTTCAGAGGGCGCAAGGCGCTACGGCTCCGTAAACTGCGTAAAGAACAGCGACGAAAAAGTGGGCTACAACACTGACGTTCTGGGCTTTACAAAGTCCATAGATTTACTGGGCGCAAGCCTTTCCTCAAAGGTGCTGCTTATCGGCTGCGGCGGCGTAGGCAGAATGATGGCGATTGAAACGGCTTTAAGCGGCGGCGACCTTACAATCGCCGTTCTGAAAAGCGATGAGGCTCTTGTAAATGCGGTTATTTCCGAAATTAAGGAAATGAAGCCCGAAGCAAAGGTAAAGGTGGTATTTATCGGCGGTTCGGTAATCTCCGCAGAGGATTTCTCCGAAGCCCCCGTATTCGACCTTCTTGTGAACGCTTCGCCTATCGGTATGTTCCCGAAGGTTGACCGTATGCCCTGTGACGAAAATCTCCTTGAAAATGTGAAATATGTTTTCGACGTTGTATATAATCCCCGTGACACTCTGCTTGTAAAGACTGCGGAAAAGCATGGTGTAAAGGCTATGAGCGGTATGGCAATGCTGGTGCTGCAGGCGGTTGCTGCACACGAAATCTGGAACGGCTCAGAATTTGAGGAAAGCGACATAAAGCAGCTTATTTCCGATATGGAGGCGCTGGTATGAAAAACCTTTACCTCTGCGGCTTCATGGGCTGCGGCAAGTCCCACATGGGGCGTATGCTTTCAGAGCGTCTTCACTGCACACTGGTTGACCTTGACGCATATATCGAGGAAAAAGAGGGTATGACAATACCCGAAATCTTTGAGAAATACGGCGAGCCTCATTTCCGCAGCCTTGAAGAAAAGTATATCCGTGAAATGCCCGAAAACAGCATAGTTGCCACAGGCGGCGGTGCAATAATCAACCCTGTGACCGCCGAAAGCGCACGTAAGGCAGGCGTGGTGGTTTTCCTTGACGCGGATTTCGAGCTTTGCTACAAGCGTATAAAGGGCGACACTCACCGCCCGCTGGTTATGAAGAATACAAAGGAGCAGCTTCATGAGCTTTTCATGAAGCGCCGTGAGATTTATCTGGCACATTCGGAAATTTCCGTAAACTCCAACGCAAAGGATACGGAAATTATGAAAGAAATTATAACAAAAGCAGGTCTGAAATGATAATTTACAATGCAAGAATCGTTCCCGTAACGGGAGAAGATATAGAAAAGGGCTTTATCGAAACCGAGGGCGGAAAAATCATGTCTGTGGGTGAGATGAAGGATATCCCCCGCAGTCCCGCTGAGGGCGATTACAACGCCGAGGGGCTTACGGTATATCCCGCGTTTATCGACGCACATTGTCATATCGGCGTTTTTGCCGACGGCTACGGCTTTGAGGGCGACGACGGCAACGAGGAAACCGACCCCGCAACTCCCCACCTTCGGGCAATCGATGCGGTAAATCCTATGGATTACTGCTTTACTGAAGCGGCAAAGGGCGGTATCGGCACGGTCATAACAGGCATGGGCAGTGCCAACCCTATCGGCGGCACGTTCATTGCCATGAAAACCTGGGGCAGTAAGCGCATCGACCGCAGGGTCATAAAGAATCCCTGTGCTATGAAGCTGGCTCTGGGCGAGAACCCGAAAAGCGTGTACCACGAGAAGGAGGAAACTCCCACGACCCGTATGGCTACCGCAGCGGTTATCCGAGAGAACCTCTACAAAGCGAAAAGATACATGGAGGATATGGCGGAGTATGAAAGTACAAAGGGTACTGACGACGAAACCTCCCGTCCCGATTACGATATAAAATGCGAGGCGCTTATGCCCTTGCTGAAAAAGGAAATAAAGGCTCATTTCCATTGCCACCGCGCCGATGATATCTTTACGGCGGTGCGTTTATCGGAGGAATTTGACCTTGACTATGTGCTTATCCATGCTACCGAGGGCGGACTTATCGCCGACGAGCTGGATAAGGGAACGCAGTGCGTTGTGGGTCCCGTGTTCGGTGACCGCTGCAAGCCTGAGCTTGCCAACGCAGATATTGCCAACGCGAAAAAGCTGCTTGACGGCGGCGCTGAGGTTGCAATTTGCACCGACCACCCCGAAAACCCCATTCAGTATCTGCCCGTAATGGCAGGTCTGGCAATGCGCGGAGGTCTTACGGAAAAGGAAGCCCTTGAAGCGGTTACCATAAACCCTGCCCGTTTCTGCGGAATTGATGACAGGGTGGGAAGTATCGAAGCAGGGAAGGACGCCGACCTTGTTATGTTCAGGGGTAAGTTCTACGATATAACTTCATCCCCTGCGGCGGTAATGATGAACGGCGGGATAATCTGATTTTTACGGCAAAGGAGCGCTGTACCATGAAAAAATTCATAAGAATACCCTACGAGGAGGAGAGCGTCTTCACCTATGAGGAGCTTCACGAGCGCCTTTCGGGACTGCTCGCGGAGCAGAAGGAGCTTTCGCTTTACAAGCTCAAAGGCTCGCCCCTGTTTCTTCTTGAAGAGGAGAAGGAGGCTGACCAGTACAAGCTTGAATATCACCATTCCTATAAAAAGGATATGTGCGATACCTGCGTAAGATTTTATATCGAAAAGGGACTTGAACGCTGCCGTGTAAAGGGCTTTATCTGCAAGCCTGCAAGCTCATGGGCGGTATTCTGGGGCGTTATCGCAACGCTTCTCATAGACTTTATGATTATTACATACTGCCTTCTGTTCACGGCGAATTTCGATATGACGAAGGCGCTTATGATTTCAGCCTGTGCGGTGCTTGTCCGCGCTTATGTATGTATGTCGGTGGTTCAGTTCAACAGCAGGCGTCTTGACGACATAAAGGAAAAGATGAGAGATATTCTCGGCATAGAAAAAGAACCTGAGGAGGAAACCGAAGATGAGAGAAATTGACGTTTCACTGGTGCGTGACACGGTAGCCCGTCTTTGCGAAGAGGCAAACCTGAAGCTTCCCTGCGGAATGAGAGAGGTAATCGAAAAGAATATACCGAATGAAGAAAGCCCCGTCTGCCGTGAGGTTCTCGGTGATATAGTCCGTAATATCGACTGCGCGGCTGAGCTTAATGTTCCCGTCTGTCAGGATACAGGCATGGCGGTTATCTTTCTTGAAATCGGACAGGACGTTCATTTTACGGGCGGAAGCCTTTATGAAGCCATAAACGAGGGCGTGGCAAAGGGCTATGTTGACGGAAAGCTCCGCCTTTCCGTGGTTAAGGACCCTCTCCGCCGCGTCAATACAAACAACAACACCCCTGCCATTATCCACACCTCAATCGTTGACGGTGACAGCGTGAAAATCATGGTTGCACCGAAGGGCTTCGGCAGTGAGAATATGAGCCGTCTTAAAATGTTCACACCCTCCGCAACCAAGGAGGATATCATAGATTTCGTTACCGAAACAGTAAGCCTTGCAGGAAGTAATCCCTGTCCGCCTATTGTGGTAGGCGTAGGTATCGGCGGAGATTTCGAGCAGGTTGCGTACCTTTCCAAAAAGGCACTCTGTCGTGACCTCGACAAGCGCAACCCCGATGAGTTCTATGCGGATATGGAAGCGAAAATGCTGGAAAAAATCAACCTTACGGGTATCGGTTCACAGGGCTTCGGCGGAACAGTCACCGCGCTTTATGTGAATATCGAAACAGCTCCCACACATATTGCGGGACTGCCTGTTGCGGTGAATATCGGCTGTCATGTAACACGCCACAAGGAGGCTGTGCTTTAATGAATATCCAGATTTTCGGGAAATCAAAATGCTTTGATACAAAAAAGGCGGAACGCTATTTCAAGGAACGGGGAATAAAATTCCAGTCGGTAAATATCCTTGAAAAAGGGCTCAGCAAAAGAGAGCTTGAAAGCGTTATTTCCGCAGTGGGCGGAATTGAAAATATCATAGACGAAAAAAGCAAGGATTACTATGAGATAAAGTATCTCCTTGACGGTGCAAAGGCTGAAAAACTCAGTGAAAAGCCGTCAATCTACAAAACTCCCATAGTAAGAAACGGTAAGCAGGCAACAGTGGGCTACTGCCCCGACGTATGGAAGAACTGGGAATGAGCAGCACCTTCAAGCACAGCGTAAAAAGCGCTTCGGAAGAAGCAATATCAATGTCGGTGACATATTCGGGTCACGAAAAATGCACACCCTGTCATCGCTGGGGCAGGGGAGTGCGGCAGCAGTATATACTTCACCTTATCCTTTCGGGAAAGGGCACCTATATCACTCCCGAGGGCGTTTTTGAGCTTTCCGAGGGTGATATTTTCCTTATACGCCCCTTTACGGAAATCGAGTATTATGCCGACGAAAACGACCCGTGGGAATATTACTGGGTGAATTTTACGGGCGGCGATGCGGAGTATATTCTGAAAAGGACAGACCTTACGGTAAAGTCTCCCGTAATGCATGGCTGTTCGGAAGAAATCTTCAGCGCAATGCGTGAAATTACTGAAAACCCCGCCGCTCACAGATATGAAAATATCGAGCTTACGGGGCGGCTTTATATACTATTGTCATTGCTGATGAAAGCCTCCTCACGGGCGGTCAGACACTCCCGCCGTGAACAGGAGAAGCGCCGTATATTAAAGGCGGCGAGGGATTATATTGCAATAAATTATCCCTTGTCCTTGTCGGTGGAGGATATTGCGGAAGCGGCGGCTGTGTCACGTACAACTCTCTTCCGTGTATTTAAATCCGAGCTTTCGGCAACTCCTGCGGAATATCTGATTTCCTTTCGGCTTTCGCAGGCGAAGAAGCTGCTTTCCGAAACGGATATTTCAGTTGCGGCAGTGGCACGCTCGGTAGGGTATGAGGATAATCTTTACTTTTCCCGTGCGTTCCGTAATCAGGAGGGAATTTCACCTACTCAATACAGAAAACTGCAACAAAAATCCATATAAAAGATATTATTTTTTATTGTAAAAGCTCTTGCGCTGTGATATACTGTAATCACAGAAGCAAAAGCAAAGCAGAAAGGCGGTAATTATTATGGCAATCTTAGTAACAGGCGGCGCAGGCTATATCGGTTCTCATACCTGTATCGAGCTTTTAAACGCAGGCGAAGAAATCGTGGTTATGGACAATTTCTACAACTCCAAGCCCCGCGCGGTAGAGCTTATAAAGGAAATCAGCGGAAAGGATTTCAAGTTCTACGAAGCTGATATGTGCAATGAAGCGGATATGGAAAAGATTTTCGCTGAAAACGAAATCGAAGCGGTTATCCATTTTGCAGGCTACAAAGCGGTAGGCGAAAGCGTGCGTGAGCCTCTTATGTATTTCAAGAATAATCTGGGCGGTACTTTTGTACTTCTTGAAACAATGAAGAAGTACGGCTGCAAGAAGCTGATTTTCAGCTCCTCCGCTACTGTTTACGGTATCCCCGAAACTGTTCCCGTGGACGAAAGCTTCCCGCTTTCGGCTATCAATCCTTACGGCAGAACAAAGCTGGTAATCGAGGATATGTGCCGTGATTTATGCGCCTCCGACAGTGAGTGGAGCGTGGCACTTCTCCGTTATTTCAACCCTATCGGAGCACATTCCAGCGGTAAGATAGGCGAAGACCCCAACGGTATTCCCAACAACCTTATGCCTATCATCATCAACGTATGCACAGGCAAGCAGGAAAAGCTCAGCGTTTTCGGCAAGGATTATCCCACACCCGACGGCACCTGCGTGCGTGACTATATCCACGTTGTTGACCTTGCTCTCGGCCATCTTGCGGCACTTAAGAGCGTGCGCGAGAAGAAGGGCGCAATCCCCTACAACCTCGGCACAGGCAACGGTTATTCGGTTCTTCAGATTATCGAGACTTTTGAACGCGTAAACGATATAAAGATTCCCTACGTTATCGCTGACCGCCGCCCCGGTGACGCGGCAGAATGTTATTCCGTGCCCGAAAAGGCGAAGAAGGAGCTGGGCTGGAGCGCAACCCACAACCTTGAGGAAATGTGCCGTGACGCATGGAATTATGTGAAAAACAGTTAAGGTATACACCCTTAAATAAGCTATGAACCCCACTGTCGGCTGACTGTGGGGTTTGCTGTTCGGCATAAGAAGTCAATCGGGCTTTCTGAAGCCCTGTTGTTTATGAAAAGATATTGAAAAACATAAGCGCTTGTAGTATAATAAAGGCATAAGCACATACCGGAAGGAAAGAGGAAACCATGGAAGAAAACAAAAAAGAAATTACGGAAGAATCAAAGACCGTTCCCGAAAAGAAGCCTGTAAGCAAGGGGATTGCCGCAGCATTCGGTGTTATGGGTACTGCCATAGTGGGACTTACCGCAGCGCTTATTATCACCAATTTGCCCGAAGGCGTGCCTGCGGTACAGGAAAATTCGGCTGTCACAACAACCGTTGCCGAAACCACTATTTCAGAAAGTGAAACCGAAACACAAAGCTCAGAAACCGTCACAGAGCAGATGCAGGAAAATACAACAACTACAACTCAGGAAGCGGTTACAGCCGTCACTGACGAGCAGACTGTTACGGAAGCACAGACATCAACAGCAGCACAGACCTCTGCTGCTGACACGATGGCTGCCACAACAACTGCTGCAACTACTGCAAAAACCGAAGCACCAAAGGAGGGTATCACTCTCGAATACTCGGTTGACAACTCATGGGAAAGCGGAAGCGAGCTTATGTACGGCGTACAGTTCGGTATCACCAACAACGGCGGAAGTAACGTCAGCGGCTGGGAACTTGTAATGGAAATTGACGGCCTCAGCTCATGTCAGGGCTGGAACGGTACATATACAGTAAGCGGAAATACTCTCACCGTAACCAATGCCGAATACAACGGCGATATCGGTAACGGCGGAACGATAGTTGTGGGCTGTAACCTGGGTACGACCAAAGCATTCAGCGTGAAAAGCGCAAAGCTTAACGGCGTTTCATGCTCCGTAAGCGAGGGGTACGTTGACCAGAACGCTCAGAACAATCAGAATAATAATCAGGACAACAACCAGCAGAATAATCAGAATAACCAGACCCAGACCGCAGATGTAAGCGAGCTTTTAAAGCGCTCCGAAAATGCTGTTCAGGGCGACGACTGGCTCTTTACAGACGGAAACAGAATTGTTGACAAGAACGGCAAGCGTGTATGGCTTACAGGTGTGAACTGGTTCGGCTACAACACAGGTACAAACACCTTTGACGGACTATGGAACAGTCAGCTGAAACCCTCTGTTGAAGCTATTGCCGACCATGGCTTCAACCTTATCCGCGTGCCGATTTCCGCCGAGCTTATCAACCAGTGGGCGGCGGGAGAATATCCGAGAGCCAACTACAATAATGCATACAATCCCGAGCTTAACGAAATGAACAGCCTTCAGATTTTCGACTACTTCTTAAAGCTGGCGGAAGAAAACGGCATTAAGGTAATGCCCGATATTCACAGCGCAGAAACCAACGCTTCGGGGCATAACGTAAACCTCTGGTATACATCAAAGGTGACTGTTGAGGATTATTATTCAGCTCTTGAATGGATGGCGGACAGATACAAGGATAACGATACAATCATTGCTTTTGACCTCAAGAATGAGCCGCACGGCAAGCCCTACGAGGGTGACGGCGCCGCTATCTGGAACGACTCAAAGGACGCCAACAACTGGAAGTATGTTGCCGAAACAGCGGCGGCAAGAATCCTCGCCAAGAACCCCAATGTGCTTATTCTTGTTGAGGGTACGGAAATCTATCCTATGGACCTTGCCACAAACTCCGACTATCATTCCACCAATGACAAGGAATATTATTTCAACTGGTGGGGCGGAAATCTCCGCGGCGTAAAGGATTATCCCATAGATTTAGGTAAGTATCAGAATAAGCTTGTGTACTCTCCCCACGACTACGGTCCTACCGTTTACAAACAGCCCTGGTTTGAAGGGAACTACACCTTTGACAGTCTTATGAAGGACTGCTGGAGAGATAACTGGTTCTATATCCACGAAGATAAAACAGCTCCCCTGCTTATCGGTGAATGGGGCGGCTTCATGAGAGAACCCAACCTTACCTGGATGACCTATATGCGTAAGCTTATAAAGGATAATAAGCTGAACCACACCTTCTGGTGCTTCAACGCCAACTCCGGCGATACAGGCGGACTTGTACTTGATGATTTCACAACATGGGACGAAGAAAAGTATGCCTTTGTAAAGGAAGTGTTATGGCAGGAGAACGGAAAATTCGTAGGTCTCGACCATGCAATCCCGCTGGGCGATAATGGTATTACACTCGAAAA
>JAFUNV010000184.1 GCA_017472865.1 Ruminiclostridium sp.
AGATATGGACATACTGTCAAAGAATTTTTCAAGCTTATGGACGAGCTGGGATATGTACCTCATTGTGTTGAAGATGAGGGGCTTCGCAGATTTGTGTGGCGTTCTTCGTATTTGTTGAGGCCTGTAAGAAAGTTCATGTTCGTTCATAAATCAGACGATAGAATGAACAATTTCTGCATCGGTGATTTTGCCGCACCAGATAAAGAGGAAGCCCTGAAAATCACAGGAGATTTACTTGGAAGCAACAATTTTGAAACAATTGCAGGTACGCTTATGATGATTTCGGAATCGGAATATTTATACGATCCTGATTTTGAAAAGCTGACAGCTGATTTCAGAAATGACAGCAAGTACGAAAAATATCTTAACATTTAAGAAGCAGGTGTTTTATGTCCAAGGGTATTAATAACAAGGTGAATTTTTTAAAATTCGCTTTTTCTATACTGATTGTTGTCCGTCATTTCCTTGGACAGTATTCGGGTGTTTACGAAGGAGAAATTTTTGAGCTGTGGTCTAAACATGGCTCTGATTTCGGCCTTTTCGGCGTAACCTTTTTCTTTATAGTTTCAGGCTATTTTATGACCGCTGCGGCTATGAAGGCGCCAGATACAAATTGTGCCGAACAGGCGATAGGTTATGTTTTAGGTAAGTACAAAAAACAGTTCAGAGTATATTTTGCAGCTTTATTGTTTGCATTTATATTCTATTGTATCACAACGCCTGCTGAAAACCGCACTGCTATGTATTCTGTGCTGGTAGAGCTTTTTGCGCTTCAGTGTTCAGGTCTGCCGTGTGAATTGCTCAATGCGCCTACATGGTATATTTCGGCAATGCTTATCGCAATGCTGCCCCTGTATTTCCTCAATACCCGTTACAAAAAGACTTATCTTAATGTCATAGCTCCTTTGGGTGCACTGCTTATACTGGGTTACAGCTACCGTATGTCTTCGGGAAATCTGGCGGACGGCGGTATTTACTATCGCCTTGGACGCGCTTTCTGGGGATTGATGCTGGGAAGTGTATGCTATCTTGCCTCAGATAAGCTGAAAAATGTCAAGCGTTTAATTGCCACGATTATTGAAGCGGCAATGTGGGTTTTAATATGCTGGTATCTGTTCTGCGAAAAGAGACTTTTCAATTACAGCTCAAACGCAGTGGTAATTGTAGCGCTTACTATTGCACTTTCCTTTACTTTCTCAAAGCAGTCATATACCCATGTTATTTTTGACAAGGCAGAGAAAATCTGTACATTGCTCGGTAAGTGGTCTGTATACATTTATTTTAATCATTGGACGGTGCTTACCATTGTTTATAGATACTCCGTCCCCCATCACCCTGTTCCCGCAGTTGAGTTCATGAAGCTTATAGCGCTTACAGCCTTATTGTCAGTAATTGAATTTTTAATATTCAGATTAATTGATAAGTTAAAAGCAAATAAGCAGATAAAGCAGGCGGTGTAGTGCTATGAAGATTGTACAGATGACTCATACCCTCGTGCATGGCGATGCAGTAAGCAACAATGTAATCGCTATAAAGCATCTGCTGGAGGAAAGTGGATATACTTCAAAGGTTTATGCCTGTAATGTGCGCGGAAAATTTGAATCGGGAGTTTATCGGTATAAGGATAATATGCAGCTCTCAGAAGATGATATACTTGTGTATCACATGTCTATCGGCTGTGAGCTGAATGACGCAGCAGTCTCATTCAGATGCCGCAAGCTTATGATTTATCACAATATAACTCCGCCGGATTATTTTGAATATTATAACCCTGAGGCTGAAGCACGCTGCCGACAGGGTCTTGAGCAGCTGCATAAAATGAAAGACAACTTCGACTATGTTATATGTGATTCGGAGTTTAACCGCGAAGACCTGCTGAAAATAGGTTTCGATGAAAAAAAGACGGTAACAATGCCGTTATTTATAGATACCGATTCATATAAAGCGGAAGCTGACGCCGCTGTCGTGGAAAAGTATAATGACGGCAGGAAAAATATTCTTTTTGTGGGGAGAATAGCTCCCAATAAAAAAATACAGGATGTAATACGTGTTTTTGCACACTATAAAAAGTATTTTGACTCTGATAGCAGGCTTATAATAGTAGGAAACGGTACAGAGGGTTTATACTATAATGAATTATGCGAATATATCAGAGCTATCGGAGTAAAGGATGTCGTTTTTACAGGTCATGTGGAGTTTTCAGAGCTTATTGCTTATTACAAGTCAGCGGATTTATTCCTTTGCATGAGCGAGCATGAGGGCTTTTGCGTTCCTGTAATCGAAGCAATGTTTTTTGAAATACCTGTAATTGCTTACAGCGCTGCCGCTTTGCCCTATACTATGGGAAACAGCGGCATTCTCGCCGACAGTAAGGAGCCGTCATACGTCTGTGAGCTGATTAAGCGTGTTCTTGAAGATGAGGAGCTTTATAAATTTATTGTAGAAGAACAGAAAAAACAGATAAAGAAATTTGAATTCAGGCTGCAGAAGGATAACTACTGCAAATTTCTTAAATGGCTTATTGAACAGTTTTCATAATAAATAACGAGAGTGATTATATGGAAAAGGAAAAAGATTTTATTGCGGAATCTGTGTACGATATGTATGTCAGCAATCTGAATGGTACTGCTGCAGTTTCGCGGGGTTGTTTTTTAAAATCCCTGCAAATCAGGGATAAATTTGTTGATATATCGGAAATAGAGCGGATAAGTGCAGATGATTCGGAATTTATCGAAAACGCATATATTTTTCTGCTGAACGTTGTGGTGTCTGCAGATATGAAGGAACAGTTTTCAGCAAACAAAGAGCCGTCGTATATCAAAAGAAAAAAGCTTATAATAAGAATTATCAATTCCGAGGATTTCAAAAACACAGGCAGACGCGTTATTTTTAATATTTTTGACAACGGCGAAAACGGAAGTATGAGTATAAAAGAGCGATTATATATACGGCTTTATGAAAAGTACCAGAAGCTGCCTCTTCCTCTAAAAAATCTCGCAAGAGCTGTAATCAAGAGAAAATAAGCCTCTTTTATCAGGAGAATTTACAGATGAAAGTGTATGTTGATATAAGCGGAATCCCCGGATGTACTCGTTTTACAGGAATACAGCGAGTGGTTACTCAGACCCTTTTGTATATGCGCGGTACTGATACAGAAGCGGTGTTACTGGAGTGGGACTGTGCGCAGCGTCAGTTCAATGTCGTCAATAACGAATATATGTACGCTCTTACAGAGGGCGGGGATATCGGCGGCATAAATAAATATACAGGCGAAGAAATAGTCGTGGAGGATATGGATTCCGACGCTGTTTTTCTTGATATGAACAATAGCTGGCATTCAGCTTTTACGCGTGCAGAATTGCTTCCGCTTCTGAAAAATAAGGGAATTACCATTGTATGCGCGCTGTATGATTTAATCCCTGTTACAAATCCTGATTTTTCAACCGAAACTACCCAGTATCGTTTTATAAGTTATCTTGCGTCGCATCTCAGATATGCTGACGCTTTTTTGGAGTGCGGGTATTTTTCGCAGG
>JAFUNV010000185.1 GCA_017472865.1 Ruminiclostridium sp.
ATTAATAAAAGATAATTGTTTCTACTATTTGCAGACAGAGCGTTTTATAATGATACGATATGCAATAAATAAAATCCGAAATATTATTGAAAAATGCATTTTATTATTGTATAATAAATAAAAATGCAATAAGGAATGCTTATATGAATAACAGAATAAAAAAGCTCATGTCTTTTCTGCTTGTAGCTTCAATGTTTCTTTCGGGCTGTGCGGATGAGTCCCCTGATAAATCTCAGATTACAACCACAGTTGAAACTACAACAACTACATCAATTACTTCGGAGATTACGAGTGAAGCCGAAGAAATACAGGAGGTACCTTATATGGAACAGTTCAAGGATATTATTGTTGAGCTTCCGCCTGAAGAATACGAAGAACCGATTGAGGGTATTACATATCCTGAATTTCAGAAATTCACATATTATTCCTCAACCGCAGAGCGTGATACAAATGTAAACGTGCTGCTCCCACCTGATTATTCAGAAGATAAGGAATATCCCGTTGTGTATATCCTGCACGGCTTTTATGATAATGAAGGCTGGATGGCAAGACCTGTTGTCAACCTCAGCACTATCTATGGAAATCTTCTTGCAAGCGGCGAGGCTGAGGAAATGATAATTGTTCTGCCATATATATTCTGCGATAAGAATATGCCATATTGTACAGGTATGGATATTGCAAACTGCCTTGCTTACGATAATTTCATAAACGACCTCACTACCGACCTTATGCCTTTCATTGAAAGCAAGTTTTCGGTTGCGAGGGGCAGAGAAAACACCGCAATAACAGGCTTTTCAATGGGTGGACGAGAGTCGCTTTTCATAGGCTTCATGCGTCCGGATTTATTCGGATATATCGGCTCTGTATGTGCAGCACCGGGTCTTGTAGAAGTCCCCGGCTCGCCTATGCACCCTGGGCAGATTACTGAAGCGGAAATGAGTTTTCCGGAGAATAATCCTTACCTTATATTCATAAGTTCATCAAAGTCTGACGGTGTTGTTGGAACAAGTCCTGACAGCTACCGAAAGATTATGACTGAAAACGAGGTTGAGTATCTGAGCCATGTTATGGCGCGTACAGGTCATGACCACACAAGTGTAAAGCCGCATCTTTATAATTTTCTTAAAATGCTTTTCAAATAAAACTTACCGTCCTTGTTCTGTGACAAGGACGGTTTTCTTATATAGTGACATATAAAGCTGTTATAGAAAAAAGCAGATAAATTAAAAAGCTCTGTTCTTTTTTCTGTACTCGGCAGGCGGAGTTCCTTCGTATCTTCTGAATATAGTGCTGAAATAGCCTGGGTCAGAGAATCCGACGCTTCTGCATATTTCAGATACAGAGATATCCGAATGCTTGAGCAGTTGTTTTGCCTCATTCATTCTGCACATCAGCAGGTATTCGTTAGGGCGCATATTCATGGTTTCCCTGAACACTCTGCACAAGTGCTGCGGTGTAATTCCTGCAATTTCAGCAAGCCTGGTCATAGGAAAATCCTCTCTGAAGTTGTCGTCAATATAGTTCAGGACAGGCATAAGCAAATCACTGCGGTCATTTCCGCCTGATACAGCTCTGCTCTGATTTGAAAATTCAAGAATGTATTGATAGATAAGTCCCGAACAGGTGTAGTTGCCGTATATCTTATCGGATTTCTGTGCAACAAACATCTTTTTGTAAATCTTCTCCAAAGAATCTGTATTTTGGGGTTTCAGCAAAACAGGCTTCGTCATTCCAAGCTCCTGCATAATCTGCGGGCAGGCATATCCGTCAAATACAACCCATCTCACATCCCAGCAGCCGTCAACGGGGTAATATTCATGGGGGTAATGTGCAGGCAGAAAAAAGTAACAGCCCTCCGACAGGGAAATGGTAGTGTTATCATATTTAAGCACGCCTTTTCCTTTTGCGCTGTATAAAATCTGATTCCAGCAGTAGCCTTCGTCGCGTGAAACGTGCCCCTGATATTCGCTGCCGCCTATTCCGACCAGATATACAGGAAGATTTTTAACCTGCGCAAAATGTGGGTAAATATTCTGGTTTACAGCCATAAGAATATCCGCCTTTCTGTATTATTGCTACAAGTATATATTATTACGGTGAATAAGTCAAGATAATTTTGTAAATTTAACTTGTTCTAATGTGATAATCTGTATATATAAGGGGATTGCAGACGCAACTTTGATTTTTTTAACATTAATATATACTTCAATGTTCATAATTTTAAGTTGACCTAAACAGAAAATAATGGTACTATATAGTAAAGAAATTCTGAAAGGAAAACGTTTTATGAAAAGAAGATTATCTGCGCTTTTAACGGCATCTGCTGTAATAATTTCCCTTTCGGGCTGTAATCAGACGGAAGCTCCTGCGGTAACTACAACAACTGCTGCGAGCGTTGTTACAACTACGACCGAACAGACAACAACGACTGCGGAATCCACGAGCGAAACAACCGAAAAAACTACCGAGACAACAACCGCTGTTCAGACTACTGTAACCGAGGAAAATACAGAAGCTGAAACAACGGAGACTGTCACTTCTGTAACAGCAAGTATAACAGAGGAAACCACAACAACTACTGTTGATGAAATAACCACTGAAACGGTCGCAACCACAGAATCTGCAACAACCTCAGAAGCTGTTACGTCTGAAATCAAAGAAGATAATATCTCTTCTTCTGAACTGATTTATGAAGCGGAGGAGGCAAAGACCTACGGTGGATTATCTGTGACAGAAGCAGAGACATTTTCAGGAGGTAAGGCAGTTGAGAACTTCAATAGTGATGCAGATTACATTGTATTTACGGTTGAAATTCCCGCGGACGGAATGTATGATATAACCTTTGTTTCTTCAGGTATAGGTTCATACAAGGAAAATAACGTAATTATAGACGGAACACCTGTGGGAATTTTTACCAGTGAAAAAGAAGAACTGACAGAAAGCGTTATCCCAAGTGTAAGCCTTTCAAAGGGAAAGCATGAGCTTAAAATTACGAAATCCTGGGGCTGGATAAGACTTGATTGCATAAAAATCAATAAGGCAGAGGGCATAAGCAATGAAATCTATGCTGTAAGTGATACTCTTGTAAATAAAAATGCAAATGAAAGCACGAAGGCGCTTTTCAGATACCTTTCTGACAGCTACGGAAAGTATGTGCTTTCGGGTCAGGTATGCGATGACGGATATAACGGAAGGGAATTTACCGCTATATACAATGAGACAGGCAAGCGCCCTGCGATTTTAGGTCTTGATATGATGGATTACACTCCCTCAAGAACTGCACTCGGCGCAAAGTCTCATGCAGTGGAAACAGCTGTGGAGTTCAGTGATATGGGCGGAATAGTGACTTTCTGCTGGCACTGGAATGCACCTACTGAATATCTTAAAAGCGGCAATGACAACGACAACGGAAATCCCCGCTGGTGGGGCGGTTTCTATACAAGAAACAGCACTTTTGATATCGCAAAGGTGATGAACGGGGAAGACCCCGAAGGAAAAGCTGCAATTGACCGTGATATTGCGGAAATTGCCAAGCAGCTGAAACGCCTTGACAACGCAGGTGTACCTGTACTCTGGAGACCTCTCCACGAGGCGTCAGGCGGCTGGTTCTGGTGGGGTGCAAAGGGTGCAGACGCATACAAGAAGCTCTGGATTTATCTTTATGAACAGCTTACATACGAATATGAATGCAACAACCTTATATGGGTGTTCAATGCCCAGAACAGTGACTGGTATCCCGGTGATGAATATGTTGACATAATCGGCGAAGATATCTACCCAGGAGAGCGTGTATATGCTCCTCAGACGGCAAAGTTCAAGGAAGCTACAGCTTACAGCGGAAGCGGTAAAATTGTAGCACTTACCGAAAACGGCTGCATTTTCGATATAGAGCAGGCTGTGGCAACAAATACCATGTGGGCTTGGTTCTGCACATGGGGCGGCGAGTTTGCTGTAAGTGGTTCGTTGTACAGCGAAAAATACACAGAAAAGGATATACTGAAAAAGGTTTATGACAGCGAGTACGTTATTACATTTGACGAGCTCCCTGATTTATATTGATATGAAAGGAAAAAATAATATGAAAACACCTCTTGCACACACACCGCCTATGGGCTGGAACTCCTGGAATACCTTTGGCTGGAATATCAACGAAGACCTGATTAAAACAACTGCTGATTATTTTGTTGAAAGCGGACTACGTGACGCGGGCTACGAATATATCGTAATTGACGACTGCTGGAGCGAAAAACAACGTGACGCAAATGGCAGACTTGTGCCTGATAAGAATAAATTTCCTAACGGTATAAAGCCCGTTGCTGATTATGTTCATTCAAAAGGGCTTAAATTTGGTATTTATTCCTGTGCAGGCACTCACACCTGCGCCGGTTATCCGGGAAGCTTTGAGCACGAATTTACAGACGCTGAAACCTTTGCGGAATGGGGCGTTGACTATCTTAAATATGATTACTGCTACAAGCCGAAATGTGCCGACGGAGAAAATCTCTACAAGCGTATGGCTATGGCGCTTCGCAACTGCGGTAGGGATATTCTTTTCTCCGCCTGCAACTGGGGAAATGACGGAGTTTTTAACTGGATAAGAGAATCGGGAGCAAATATGTTCCGTTCAACAGGTGACATTCAGGATAACTGGTTGTCCATTAAGGGCATTGTGGAATCACAGATAGGCAAGCAGGCATACAGCGGAGTTTACTGCCACAACGATATGGATATGCTCGTTGTGGGAATGCACGGAAACGGTGATAATGCTGAGGTACTGGGCAGCGTTGTAGGCGGCTGCACCGATACGGAATATAAGACTCATTTTGCGTTATGGGCAATTATGAACTCTCCTCTTATGATAGGCTGTGACGTAAGAAAAATGTCTGCAGAGGCAAAGGAGATACTCACGAATAAGGATATTATTGCAATCAATCAGGATATCGAAGTAAGAGGGCCGTACTGTATCCGCCAGTGGAATAACCCTGAAAATGTATTTGCGCTTATAAAGCCTCTGAGCGATGGAGATTATGCAATAGGTATGTTCAATTTCAGTGATAAGAAAAGCGAAATGTCCTTGCAGTTCTTTGATATAGGGCTTCCCGCCGCTTCAGGCAGAGGTCTTGAGCTTTACGATTGCTATACCCATTCAGTAATCGGCACATTCACTGAACGCTATGCGGCGCAGGTTGAGTCTCATGATTGTCTTATGTTCCGCGCCAGGGTAGTGAAGCTGTAATGGCAGATTACAAGAACTGCATGGAATGCAGTGGCGAGCTGTTGGCGGATGATATAGCAATTCACCGTAAGCTTATCATGAGAAATGCGGAACAGTTTTACTGCATAGACTGCCTTGCGAAGCATTTTAAATGCACTCGCAAGGATGTTGAAAAGCTTATCGCATATTACCGGGAAAGCGGAGAATGTACGCTTTTCAGATAGATGTGTAACAAGTACTAATAAAAACGAGGCATCTCTATTAGTTCAATAAGCGGTGTTTGACCCTGTCTCCGAACACGATATTTATGTAAAGTCAAATCGGAGAGTTGTATATGTGCCAGATTTTATATAGCGTAAGACTCTGCACTATTTGCATTATAGTGCGGAGTTTTTTGTATTGTAATTTCTTTACGGATGTGATATAATGAGAAAAAACAACGGAGGAAGCCATAATGAAAAAACTTTTTAATAGCAACTGGAAATTTGCAAAAACACCTGCGGGAAGCGGAGATGACGAATGGAGCTTTGAATTTCTGCCCGTTCATATTCCCCACGACTGGCTGATATATGATACGGAAAATCTGTATGAAAGCTCTTACGGAAGATACATAAAAAACTATGATTTCAGAGAAGTAAAGGATAAAAGCTTCAGGCTTTATTTTGAGGGCGTTTACATGAACAGCACGGTTTTTGTAAACCGAAGAAAAGCCTTTGACTGGAAATATGGCTATTCCTCCTTTGAAGTGGATATTACCCCCTTTCTTAATGACGGCGAAAATGAAATTGCTGTTCTTGTGCGCCACGATGCCCCCAACAGCCGTTGGTATTCGGGTGCTGGTATTTTCCGCAATATATGGCTTTATGAGACAGGTAAAGCATACCTTAAAACGGACGGTGTTTATTTTTCTGCGGTGAAAAAAGATGAACGCTGGGAATGTACAGTTTCCGCAGAGGTTGAAAACTCTGATGGCTGTGTTCTTGAAATTTCGCTCAGTGGAAAGAACGTTTCATATCGTGATGAAATTGTCGCAGAAGACCTTGCAAGTCACAGCTTCACTCTTGAAAATGTGGGCAGTGAGGATATCTGGGATATTACTTCGCCGAATCTTCTGAATCTTTCTGTTACGCTCAGAAAGAACGGGGAAGAGCTCGACCGTTCAGAACAGCGTGTAGGTCTCAGGACTGTTGAATTTACATCAGATAAGGGCTTTTTCATCAATGGCAGAAATATAAAAATCAACGGCGTGTGTCTGCATCATGACCTTGGTTGTCTTGGTGCGGCAGTAAATAAATCAGCACTCAGACGACAGCTTGCAACAATGCAGGAAATGGGCGCAAACTCCGTGCGTACATCTCATAATATGCCCGCAAAGGAGCTTATGGAGCTTTGTGACGAGATGGGTATTCTCGTCAACAGTGAAGCTTATGATATGTGGGAGCGCCCCAAGACTGAGTTTGACAATGCCAGATTCTTTGACGACTGGTACGAAAAGGATGTAGCATCATGGGTGCGCCGTGACCGCAACCACCCTTGTCTCATCATGTGGAGCGTAGGCAATGAAATTTACGATACTCATGTTTCGCCCAGAGGCAGAGAAGTGGCAGAGATGCTCCATAAGGCAGTGAGAAAGCATGACCCGAGAGAAAATGCACCCACGACCATAGGTTCAAATTATATGCCGTGGGAGGGTGCGCAGAGCTGTGCAGAAGAGGTTGACCTTGCGGGTTATAACTACGGTGAGAATCTTTACAGTGTACACCATGAACAATACCCCCACTGGAAGATTTACGGAAGTGAAACCACTTCGGGCGTAAAGAGCCGTGGAGTGTATCATTTCCCTCGCGACTGTGCATTCATGACCCATGATGATTTGCAGTGCTCCGCTCTCGGTAACTGCCGTGCAGGTGCTTCGGCAGATACAGCGCAGAAGATTATTGCTATAAACCGAGATACTGATTTCTGTGCAGGTATGTATATCTGGACAGGCACTGACTATATCGGTGAGCCTTCTCCTTATTCGACAAAAAATGCGTATTTCGGAAATGTAGACACTGCGGGGCTTAAAAAAGACAGCTTCTGGCTCTATCAGGCAGCATGGACAGATAAGCCCGTGCTTCACATAATGCCATACTGGGATTTCAATGAAGGTCAGCTTATAGACGTTGTAGCATACACAAATTCTGCAGAAGCTGAGCTTTTTGTAAACGGAAAATCCGTCGGCAGAAAAGCGGTGGAGGAGTATACTGCTGTTTGGCAGGTGCCTTACGAGAAGGGTGAAATAGTTGTCAGAGCGTACTCTCCAGATGGTAACAAATTAATGGCTTTTGAGCATAGCTTCGGTGACAGCAGAAAAATTGTTATTGAAGCCGACAGAACTGAAATTTTGGCGGACGGTGAGGATTTATTCACTGTCACTGTTTCTGTTACCGATGAAAACGGATATGAGGTAAAGAATGCACGCGACCGTATACGTATAAAGGTCGATGGCGGAAGACTGCTTGGTTTTGACAACGGCGACAGCACTGATTATGACTTGTACAAATCAGCATCAAGACGTCTCTTTTCGGGTAAGGCAGTAGCTTATATTGCCGCACCTGCTTCACCCTGCGATATAGTTGTAACTGCTGAGGGACAGGGGCTTGAAAGCGCGAGTGTTACTGTTAAAGCGCTTCCCGCACCTGTACGTGAGGGTATAACTACTCTCGAAAATATAACCTCTGACCCTTACGCAGATGAAATTCCGCTTCGTAAAATTGAACTTGCACGGACAACAGGTGCGGTTCTTACTCCCGATTCTCCTGTTTCAGGGGTCACTGCGGAATTATTCCCCATAAATGCTTCATACCGCGATATATGCTGGAAAATAGTTACCAACAGCGGTATTGAAACGAAAATTGCCGAGCTTGAAATAAACGGAAATAAAGCACTTGTGCGCCCTGTAGGCGACGGCAGCTTCCGCCTTCGTTGTTACAGCCTTAACGGCAGAAAACAGCCTGAAATTATTTCCGAACTTGAATATACTGCAGAAGGCTTTGGTCAGGCACACATAAATCCTTACGAGTTTGTAACAGGCTGTCTCTATACCGACAGCATAAAGCTTATGGATGAGGTTCAGCGAGGCGGTGTAAATATAAAAGCTGATAATAACATTGTCGGTTTCGGCAAGACCGATTTCGGAAAATACGGCTCAGACAGCTTCAGCGTCCGTATTATAAACTGGCATAAGGATTGTCCCTTCGGGTTCCGTCTGTGGTCGGGCAAGCCCTTTGAAAGCGGCTCTGTAAAGCTGGGAGATTTTACATATCAGGCTAATTTTATATGGCAGACTTATATAGCCAACAGCTACACTCTTGAAAACAGAATATGCGGAATGCATGACCTTTATTTCGAGTTTGACAAGACCGACCTGAGAATCGACTTCGGTGGTTTTGAGTTCCTGCCAAGGCTTAAGGCATACGAAAAAATAAATGCGGCTGAGAATGATGAGCTCCATGGTGATACCTTCGAGGTGTCGGGCAGCGCTGTTCTGAATATCGGAAATAATGTATTCTTCAGCTTCAGGGATATGAATTTTATTCATGGAACAAGTGAAATCCGTCTTACAGGAAAAACCCACCACGATAATGATACAATACATCTGGTTCTGATTCCCGAAAACGGCGATGCGGTGAAGGAGATTATCGAATTTCCGAACAGCAATGAAAATATCACTGTTTCTGTAAAGCTTCCTGACATCAGAGGAAACTGTGATATTGAGTTCAGATTCCTCCCAGGTTGTGACTTTGATTTTGACAGCTTTGAAATTATAAAATGTGATGAATAAAAAAACGCCTAAGAACAGTGTACGTTCTTAGGCGGATTTTTTTATTATCGCTCAAAGGGCCTGTTGAAAGAGCCGATCTCCACAAGATTTCCCTCAGGGTCGGCAATATAGCAGGTGCGCTGACCCCATGGTTCGGTTTCGGGTTCAAGCACTGAAACTGCGCCTTTTGAAATAGCGTCGGCATAAGCTTTGTCAACATCTTCAAATGTATCAACGTAAAGCGCGATTTCAAAATGACCGTTAAGCCCTTTGATATACTCGTACCTGCGGTTTGTCATTTTTTCAAAATCATTTCTGCCATACAACAGGAATAAAGTTCCGTCTTTTATAAGATACACATTTGAGGTGTCCTCGCCCTCCTTGATTTCAAAACCCAGAACGTCACGATAAAAGCGAATCATTTTACCCATGTCGTTTACAAACAGTCCGAATCCGTCTAATCTCATCATAATTAACTCTCCTTATACATAAACATAATAAACTCGTTATCAACAAAACCGTTTTTGCGATAGAAATTCGGCGCAGGTGCATACTTGTTAGTACAGAGAGTAAGCCCTGCAAAGCTATGATTCTTTACATATTCTTCTGCTGCGTTTATCAGCATACTTCCATAGCC
>JAFUNV010000186.1 GCA_017472865.1 Ruminiclostridium sp.
CCTATCCGTATCGGTGTAAATTCAGGTTCGCTTGAAAAAAGAGTTCTCGAAAAATATGGTGCTCCCGTTCCTATGGCATTTGTGGAAAGTGCTTTGTATCATGTTGAGCTTCTTAATAAATTTGATTTTGATGATATTGTAATTTCAATAAAATCTTCTGATGTCATAACTACAATCGAATCCTATCGCCGCCTGGCGGAGCGCTGTGATTATCCGCTTCATCTGGGGGTAACCGAGTCAGGTACAGAAAGAATGGGAATTATAAAATCTTCCATAGGAATAGGTTCACTTTTGTGTGATGGTATAGGAGATACCATAAGAGTTTCATTAACTGCTGACCCTGTGAAGGAAATCTATGCGGCTAAGGATATACTTAAAGCTATCGGATTTACAGGCGGTGTAAATATTGTTTCTTGCCCCACCTGCGGAAGAACAAAAATTGACCTGATAAGCCTTGCAAACAGGGTAGAAGAGGCTACGCGTTCAATTGACAAGAATATAAAAATTGCTGTTATGGGATGCGCCGTAAACGGACCCGGTGAAGCAAAGGAAGCTGACATCGGAATTGCGGGCGGAAACGGCGAGGGTCTTATTTTCAGGAAAGGAGAAATCCTGAAAAAGGTTCCCGAAGAACAGCTTCTCGAAGAATTGCTCAAGGAGATAGAAAATATCTGATTTTCAGAAAGGATAGGTAAAAACGTGCCTGCTGTATTGAAAAATTTATTCAGGACGCTTGAATTTGACAGCACTGTTGCAAATGGCGAGGTGCTTTCAATTTTACATAAAGAAAAGACTAATTCACTTATTTTTCAGCTTGCTCTCAAGTACAGGGTTCCTTACAGTGTGCTTGCGGATGCGGCTGAAAAAATGCGTAAATGCCTTAATTCAGGCAAGGTTAGTATTTATCCCAAGTACTCACCCGATATTTTCAGCTCTGACGGAGTACGCGATATTATTGAAGTTCTCCGCGATGAGGGTGAAAATATAAACGGTTATTTCGAAGATGCTGAAATCCGTGTAGACGGTGACATGGTTGAAATTGAACTGAAGCACATCGGTGCACAGATGCTTACAGCGGATAATATTGACGGAAAGATTAAGAAATTTGTCAAGGGCTTTTTCGGACGTAATATTGATGTACGTTTCACGGGAAAGACTGAATTTGACATGGCGGAGTATTCCGAAAAGCTTGCGATAGAGCTTGATTCTCTGCCTGTTCCTCCTCCTGCACCACCGCCTCCCACTCATGAGTCTTCCGGCGGTCAGAAATTTCAGAACGGGGGTTTTACTCAGCAGGACAAGCCGCAGCGCAAATCCTTTTCGCGCGACCCCGTAATTCATGAGCCACCTGAAACAATGAAGCTCATGTTTACCCACAGCAGCTTCCGTGATGAAGCTGACCTTGTAATGGGTAAGCCTATCAACGACCCGCCGATTCCGATTTCCCAGCTTGTGGCTGATACAGAAAACGTAACTATCTGGGGCGAAATTTTCGACAGAACGGAAAAGACAATCAAGGACGGTCAGTTTACAATCATTATGGTAAGTATAACTGACCGCACCTCGTCTCAGATTCTTAAGATTTTTACAAAAACTGAAAAAGCAGGCAGCTATTCCTTTTTTAAACCGGGAGCAACCGTGCTTGTAAACGGTAATGCAAAGTACGATACCTTTGAAAAAGCTCTTCTTTTAGAGCCACGCTCAGCTATGCTCGTAAAAACAATTGCAAAGGCTGATACTGCAGAGGTGAAGCGTGTAGAACTTCATCTGCATACAAATATGTCTGATATGGACGCGGTTACACCTCCGTCCGACCTTGTAAATCAGGCATATAAATGGGGTCATCAGGCAGTTGCTATAACCGACCATGGTAATGTACAGGCATATCCCGAAGTTATGGGTGCCTGGGACAAAATAAAGAAAAACGATCCTGACAGCAAGTTCAAAGTAATTTACGGTGTCGAGGCGTACTTCGTAAATAACGAAAACTCACTTATTGAAGGCTGTACAGGGCGTTTAGTAGATGACGAAATTATAATTTTTGACCTTGAAACAACAGGTCTCAAGGCTTCCGAAGAACGTATAACCGAAATCGGTGCGGTTAAGCTCCGCAATCTTGAGGTTGTGGAAGAATTTCATTCTTTTGTCAACCCCGAAAAGCCTATCCCCGCCAATATTACCCAGATTACGGGAATTGACGATTCCATGGTTGCAGATGCACCTTCTGAGCTTGACGCACTCACAAGATTTATTGAGTTCTGCGGTTCTGCGCCTCTTGTGGCACATAATGCGCGGTTTGATATGTCATTCATCCGCGAGGGCTGCAACCGCTGCCGTATACCTTACAAGCCTGACAGTATTGATACTCTGGCACTCTGCAAAGCAGCTATTCCCAACAGAAAGTCCTACACTCTGGATGCTATGGCTGAGCATTTCAATCTGGGTGATTTCAACCACCATAGAGCTGTTGATGATGCAAAAATGCTTGCGGAAATTTTTGTAAAGCTGGTAGAAGAGGTCAGAAAGGGAAGGGTAATCGAAAAGCTGGGTGACCTTAATTCCATAAATAGTAACTCGGATGTAAAGAAAATGCCAAGTTATCATCAGATTATTCTTGTCAAGAATAATACGGGTCTTAAAAATCTTTATCGCCTTATCGGTCAGTCAAACCTCAGTTACTATTATAAAAAACCGCGTATTCCAAAGTCTGAGCTTCAGAATTACCGCGAGGGTCTTATCATAGGCAGCGCCTGCGAAGCAGGTGAGCTGTACCGCGCAATTCTGGAAAACAAGCCGGAAAGTGTAATTGAAGAGATTGCTTCCTTCTATGACTATCTTGAAATTCAGCCACTTGGCAATAACGAATTTATGCTCAGAAAGGGTATTGTCAAGTCAGAGCTTGAGCTTCAGGCTATCAACAGACGTATTGTTGAGCTTGGTGATAAGCTGGGAATCCCTGTTGTTGCCACTTGCGACGTTCATTTCATGCGTGCGGAGGACAGTATCTTCCGCGAGATTCTTCAGGCAGGACAGGGATATCAGGACGCTTCAAACCAGCCGCCTCTTTATTTCCGTACAACTGATGAAATGCTTGAGGAATTCGCTTACCTCGGTGCCGAAAAGGCGTATGAGGTTGTAGTTGAGAATACGAATAAAATTGCTGATATGATTGAGTGTATCCGTCCCATTCCTAAGGGTACTTTCACGCCTTATCTTGAAGGTGCAGAGGAAGAGCTTCAGCGTCTTTGCTGGGACAGAGCCATGGCATGGTACGGATATAATGACGAAATTCCTGAGATTGTAACTAAAAGACTCAACCGTGAGCTTGACGCAATCATAAAGTACGGCTTCTCCGTGCTTTACATGATTGCACAGAAGCTGGTTGCCTTTTCCGAGAAGAACGGTTATCTGGTAGGTTCAAGAGGTTCGGTAGGTTCTTCTTTCGTAGCTATTATGTCGGGTATTTCCGAGGTTAATCCTCTGCCGCCGCATTATCGCTGTACAAAATGCAGATACAATGAATTTATTGATGATGGTTCAGTAGGTTCAGGCTTTGACCTTCCTGCCAAAAATTGCCCTCACTGCGGAATCGAAATGTTCCGTGACGGTCATGATATTCCTTTTGAAACCTTCCTTGGCTTCAAGGGCGATAAAGCGCCTGATATAGACTTAAACTTCTCGGGTGAAGTCCAGTCAAAGGTTCATAAGTACACTGAAGACCTGTTCGGTTCTGACCACGTGTTCAAAGCGGGTACAATTTCTGCTGTTCAGGAAAAAACGGCAGAAGGATTTGTAAGAAAGTATCTTCAGGAACGCGGACTTTCCGTAAACAGCGCTGAACTTAAAAGACTTTCTCTCGGCTGTACAGGTGTAAAGCGTACAACCTCCCAGCACCCGGGCGGCATGGTAGTTGTACCGAATGATTATGATATCTATGATTTCTCGGCAGTGCAGCGCCCAGCCGACGACGCAACAAAGGATATTATCACAACGCACTTTGACTTCCATGCGCTTCACGATACGATCCTGAAGCTTGACGAGTTGGGGCACGATGTTCCTACGCTTTATAAGCACCTTGAAGATATGACGGGTATTAAAATCGCCGATGTGTCAACTTCCGATGAAAAGGTGTACAGCCTTTTCACTTCACCCGAAGCTCTGGGAATCACAGAGGCGGAGACAGGTATCAAGGTGGGTACTTACGGTCTCCCGGAATTTGGTACAAACTTTGTAATAGGAATGCTTCTTGAATCGAAGCCTAAAAATTTCTCCGACCTGCTTCAGATTTCGGGACTTTCTCATGGTACTGACGTATGGCTCGGAAACGCACAGGAGCTTATTGCGAATGGCACCTGTACCATCAGTGAGGTTATAGGAACCCGTGATAATATCATGGTTTATCTTATGCATAAGGGTGTTGACCCAAGTCTCGCATTCAAGATTATGGAAATCACGCGTAAGGGTAACGCAAAGAAGCTTTTCAATGATGATATTTATCAGGCATTCAAGGACAATAACGTCCCTGACTGGTATGTTGAGAGCTGTAAGAAAATCAAGTACATGTTCCCCAAGGCGCATGCCGCTGCTTATGTAACAGGTGCTGTAAAGTTGGGATGGTATAAGATTTATTATCCTGCACAGTTCTATGCGGCAATTCTTACAAAGCATACTGAAAATATCGAGATAAAAATTGCTCTCCAGGGTAAGGACGCGGTTAAAGCGCGTATGCAGCAGATTCAGTCCAACCCTGATGCAACACCCAAGGAAAAATCAACCTATGAAGCTTTTCTTCTTGTTCATGAGATGCTTTGCCGCGGTATAAAGTTCCTTCCTGTTCATTTTGAGAAGTCTCATGCTTCCAAATATGTTATTGAGGACGGAAATCTGCGTCTGCCTTTCCTCGCAGTTGAAGGCTGCGGTGAAAATGCGGCTAACAGCTTGTACGAAGCGATACAGAAGAAGAATTATATCAGTATCGAGGATATCAGAAGCCAGGCCGCTCTTAACGGTTCAACTATGGACAAGCTGGAGGAAATGGGCGTATTTGATAATCTGCCGAAATCTGCGCAGATGTCGTTATTTGATTTTTAATTGTAAAGTGCATGAATACCAACTGATATTGTTAAGCTGTTTTGTTTAAATAATACAATTTCATCAGAACAGCTTGACAACTATGCGTTTTTATGTTACTATGTCAGTGTGATAATATGGTAATATACTACTAGACTAAAGTGAAATACAGAACAAATAAAGGAAAGGAATGTATTTTATATGAAAAGATACGATTTACTTACTCCCGAGGGAACACGCGACCTGCTGTTTGATGAGTGTGTGGCTCTCAGAACAGTTGAGGATAAACTGCGCAGTGTTTTTCAGAGTCATGGATATGCTGAGGTAGTCACTCCGGGGCTTGAATTTTTCGATGTTTTCAGCTCGAAGTCACGTTATTTCTCTCAGGAGTCTATGTATAAGCTTACAGACGCAAAGGGCAGACTTATGGTGCTGCGTCCTGATTCTACGCTGCCTATCGCACGACTCGTAGGTACAAGACTTCGTGAAGAAACCTTTCCTTTGAAGCTTTTCTATAACCAGACTATTTACCGTGCAAACCCCAAG
>JAFUNV010000009.1 GCA_017472865.1 Ruminiclostridium sp.
AAATTCGGCTTTAATCATCTTATGCTACGATAGAGTCGATTTTAACCTTGCTGTAAGGCTGTCTGTGACCCTTGCAGCGCTTGGAGCTCTTCTTAGGCTTGTAAGTAAATACTGTGATTTTCTTGCCCTTACCGTTCTTGATAAGTGTGCCCTTTACAACTGCGCCGTCAACGTAAGGAGCGCCAACCTTGATATCGCCGTCGTTGCCGATTAAAACAACCTTATCAAAGCTGATTTCGCCTTCTTCAACGCCGAGCTTTTCTACGTAGATTTCGTCGCCTTCCTTAACCTGATACTGCTTTCCGCCTGTTTCGATAACTGCGTACATATTTTATACCTCTTTTTTATAATCTCGCTGTGTCTGGGGCGGCGTTTAAACGCACTTAAAAAAGCCCGTCACATGCGGCTTTATTATTTTATCACAGCTTAAACCGTTTGTCAATAGATTTTTACCCTTATTTTCAATTTTTATGCGGTTTTACTGCATTTTACGCCCTTTCAGGCGCCGAAAATGTGATTTCTGTATTTTTTAAGGCATTTCAAGAGCACCATGCCCAGCACTCCGCAGGAAATGACCTCGCCGATTCCCACCGTAAGCATAAGAAAAGCTATTCCGTCAGGCACGCCGTAAGCGTAGGTAAGCACAAAGGGGACGATGACGGTGTTGGCGGCAATGGGCGGCAGCGGAGCAAGCCATTCGCTCTTTTTTCTCAGCAGATAAGTGAAAAGCGCACCCAGCAGGGTAGCGATACTGCCGAAAACTATGTCCCATATCACTGCGCCCGACAGGATATTTGCAATAATACAGCCCACAAACAGCCCCGGCACAGCTGCAGGAGTGAAGAAGGGGAGGATAGTCAGCGCTTCGGAAAAGCGTATCTGAATTGCCCCGTTCGACAGCCCCATCATGGCGGCGAGATAGGTCAGAACAACGTACAGAGCCGCAATAATTGCGGCATGGGTGATGAATAATGCCTTTGTTTTTTTCATGTTATTAAATTTTCCTTCCTTAGTTTTGATTTATTGCCTGAGGCAAAAGCGAGGATGGTTACGAACTCGCTGCGGCAATGTGCCGCTTCATGTTCCCGCCTTTCCGAATGTCCGCAAAAGTCGGAGCAGGCGAAACGGCGGGGTAATAATGTTGTGATAATAAGAAACGGTAATGTGCCGCTTTTTATCCTGACGTATCAGCCGTTCAGTGCGCGCTTGCCGATATCCTTACGGTAGTGTGCGTTTTCAAAGCTGATTTTATTTACAGCCGCGTAGGACTTGTCAAGAGCCGCCTGGAGGTTGTCGGCTGTTGCGGTGATACCGAGAACTCTGCCGCCTGCGGTGAGGTATTTGCCGTCTTCAAGCTTTGTACCTGCGTGGTATACGAAAGCCTCGCCGCTGTCGAGCTGGCCTTCGGCATTGAAGCCGCTGATTTCTAAGCCTGTGGGGTACTTTTCGGGGTAGCCGCCGCTTGCCATAACTACGCAGGCGCAGGCTTCGTTCTTCCATCTGATGTCAAGGTCAGAGAGCTTTTCTTCCCAGATAGCCTCGATAATTTCCATTAAATCGGTGTCGAGGAGAGGGAGAACTACCTGAGTTTCGGGGTCGCCGAAACGGCAGTTGTACTCAATTACTCTTGCGCCCTTGGGGGTGAGCATAAGTCCGAAATAAAGACAGCCCTTGAAGGGTCTGCCCTCGGCGGACATAGCCTTTATAGTGGGGAGGAAGATATTTTCCATACATTCCTTTGCGATTTCCTCGGTGTAAAGGGGGTTGGGAGCGATAGTACCCATACCGCCTGTGTTCAGGCCCTCGTCGTTGTCGTAAGCGCGCTTATGGTCCATGGAGGAAACCATAGGCTTTACGGTAACGCCGTCGGTGAAGGCGAGGACGGTGACCTCGGGACCTGTCATGAATTCTTCGATTACTATTTCACTGCCGCTCTTGCCGAACTTTCCGCCGAGAAGCATGGACTCGATTGCTTCCTTTGCTTCGTCAAAGTCCTTGGCGATGATAACGCCCTTTCCGAGGGCAAGACCGTCGCACTTGATAACAGCGGGGTAGCTGTTCTGTTCCTTGACGTAAGCGATTGCCTTTTCGCAGTCGGTGAAGGTTTCATAAGCCGCGGTGGGGATATTGTATTTCTTCATGAGCGCCTTGGAGAAAACCTTGCTGCCCTCTAAGATTGCGGCATTAGCACGGGGTCCGAAGGTCTTGAAGCCGTTTTCGTTGAGCTTATCGACCATGCCCAGTACCAGCGGGTCGTCGGGAGCTACAAAAACATAGTCGGGCTGAAGCTTCTTTGCAAGCTCAACCATACCATCGATATCGGTAGCCTTTACGGGGTGGCACTCTGCAAGGGCGCTGATACCGCCGTTGCCCGGTGCGGCATAGATTTTGTCAACTTTGGGGGATTTTGCCAGTGCGGCAATAATTGCGTGCTCACGACCGCCGCCGCCTACTACTAAAATGTTCATTTTTATTCGTCCTTTCGTATTAATCAAAATAGTATTCCTCAATCTCCCGCTGAACCTGCTTCGGGAGCTTTGAATAGGTAAGGCGGTAGCCTCTGTCCGCCATATCCGAAATCACCTCAAAGGGCAGATTTTCGCTGTATCTGATGGAGTTCCAGCCCTCTCCCATGATTTCAGCCGCGCTGATTTCCTCATGGAGAAAGCGTATAGTCTCATTATAATCGTTTTTTGCCTTAATTTCAATAGTTTCGGAAAAAATTGCCGCAAAGGGCTTTGAAGCCAGCACAAAAACCGTTCCGCCGTCCCTTTCCTCGGCGTGAACGCCTTTCATTGAAAGGAGATATTCGCTGAGCCGCTTATTTACTTCCGCTGTGTTCATAATGCGCCTTTATCCTTTCCGCTTCCTTAAGGTCAATTGCGCCCTCCGCCTTTGAGGGGTGGGATTCTGCTGTTTTCAGAAGCGCTTCGTATTCCTTGTCAGCCTCCGCCTTGTCGCCCTTATATATTAAATAGTATGCGTACATGAGACGCTTTCGGGAGGGGTAAAGTGCGGTAGCCTTTATGTATTCCTGAAGCTTCTTGTCGTAGAGCCTGTCAATTTCCTCCGCTCTGCATTCGTCCATGATTTCGTAATACATAAGCTCGCAGTTGGCTTCGTTCTTGAAAATCTGGAGTGCGTCGGGGCTTTCGGCAACCTTACGGAAAATCGTGCGTGCCTCCTCGTATCTGCCTTCCTCCTGAAGGATTGTGTTCTTGAAGAAAAGCAGGTTTGTAACCGAGGTGTTGGAGCAGTCCTCGCCGTCAAGGCTCAGGATTATGCTTCTGATATTTTCGGGGAGCGCCTTTGTGCTGTCGTTTTCCATAAGTATGGCGTTAGCTGTTAAAAGACAGCACATATATTTCTTCGCTTCGCCGTTTTTTGGAAGCTCAATGAAAATCTGATAGCCGTCATTGTTTGTTCCGCCCAGTTTTGCAGGGAACAGGTTGGATAGTCCCGTGCCGATACCCATAATAGCAAAGATATTGAGGATAACCTGCGGTATTCCGCCTGTAAGCAGACCGATACCGAAAGCGATACCGCCTGTGACGATATTGAAAAGTCCGCCGCCTAAAAGATACAGGAAAAAGGGACATTTTTCGGGGTCGCACTCGGGGGGAATCATAAGGCACTGTCCGCCTGTGCCCATGACGGTGGTTTTCTTCCATTCCAGCTTTCCGTCGCGCTTTACAAGGGTGATATTACCCACACGGAAGGAACAGTATTTCCAGCCTGTGGCAAGCCCCATCACCATGTGACCGCCCTCGTGGATTATGATATGGAAAAGCATAAAGAACAGAGCAAGGAATATAAATCCGCCCATAAGTATAAGCTCAAGACCCATGTTGTCGCTTGTTACAAGCTTATCGGCGCTGTCCGCCGAGTATGCGCCAAGAACAAGGTACGGTGCAACGGTGAGTATGTAGCCGATAACGGTGAGGATTTTATCAAGTATTTTTGGAATTTTCATCTTTTACTCCTTGTTAGCATAAGGGGCGGCTGATAGCCGCCCTGAGTTATATGATGCTTACCGTAGGGGCGACCACAGGTCGCCCGCCGTATGCGGTATGGCTTATTGTGTTTGCGGGCGAACACAGTTCGCCCCTACAAATGGCTTGCGTTCCGCCTTAAAATTTGCCAATCGCGCGGTGGGACTGGCAGCCGAGGCTCACCGAAAAAGCGGAATAACACCGCATTCCGACCCCGCCGCGCAAACAGGACTATAATTAAAACCTGTCAATCGCGCGGTGGAACGGGCAGCGGCGCCTCGCCGCTTAGTGGTGGAATAAACGAATACCTGTAAACGCCATAGCAATGTTGTACTTGTTGCAGGTTTCGATAACGTTGTCGTCACGGATAGAGCCGCCGGGCTGTGCGATAAATTCAACACCGCTCTTGTGCGCTCTTTCAATATTGTCTCCGAAGGGGAAGAATGCGTCAGAGCCGAGGGAAACGCCCTTCATTGTGTCGAGCCATTCACGCTTTGCTTCACGTGTGAATACCTCGGGCTTAACCTTGAACCACTTCTGCCATTCGCCCTCTGCGAGAACGTCCATGTAGTCGTCGCCGATATAGAGGTCGATTGTGTTGTCACGGTCAGCACGTCTGATATCGTCAACGAACTGTAAGCCGAGAACCTGGGGGGACTGACGGAGATACCAGTTGTCAGCCTTCTGACCTGCTAAACGTGTGCAGTGGATACGGGACTGCTGACCTGCGCCGATACCGATAGCCTGACCGCCGCAAGCGTAAGCTACGGAGTTGGACTGGGTGTACTTTAATGTGATAAGCGCAATAGCAAGGTCAATCTTAGCGGATTCGGGAAGCTCCTTGTTGTCGGTAACCATGTTTGCGAAAAGGTTTTCGTCAATTACAAGCTCGTTTCTGCCCTGCTCGAAGGTGATACCGTAAACCTGCTTTCTCTCGATAGGTGCGGGAACGTAGTTTTCGTCAATCTTTATAATATTGTATGTACCCTTTCTCTTGCTCTTTAAGATTTCAAGAGCCTCAGCAGTGTAGCCGGGAGCGATAACGCCGTCGGAAACCTCACGAGCGATGAGAGATGCTGTGAGAGCGTCGCAAACATCGGAAAGTGCAACCCAG
>JAFUNV010000187.1 GCA_017472865.1 Ruminiclostridium sp.
GAAGCTGTTCAGGCTGCTAAGGCTAAGGAAGAAGCTTACGCTGCTCAGAAGGAAGCTGAAAACCAGAGAGCTGAGCTTGAAATGGCTACACAGACAGCTGACGTTATCGTTAAGGCTCAGATTGCAAAGCAGCAGGCTGAAATCGCTTCTGAGGCTGAAGCTGAAGTTCTCCGCCGTAAGGCAAAGGGTGAAGCTGACGCTATCTTCGCAAAACTCGAAGCTCAGGCGAACGGTGCCCGTGAAATCCTCCAGAAGCAGGCAGAAGGTATGCAGTCCCTCGTCAACTCCGCAGGCTCCGCAGACGACGCTGTTAAGCTCCTTATGGCTGATAAGATGGAAGACCTTATGCGTATTCAGGTTGACGCTATCAAGAACATCAAGATCGATAAGATCACTGTTTGGGACAGCGGCTCAGGCGCTGACGGCAAGAACTCCACCGCTGATTTTGTAAGCGGTCTTATGAAGTCCATTCCCCCTATGAATGAATTATTCAAGCAGGCTGGACTCAATATGCCCGAATTCTTAGGTAAGGAAATCGAAGCACCCGTTGTTGCCGAAACTCCTACTAACGAAGGTACAGTTTAAGAATTCTTCGTTTACTGCCGTTTTACCTGTTCTGATATAGCAGGGTTTTGCAAAAGGCAGGAACCGCCCAAGGCGGCACGCCTTCTGTAACAAAGGCATAATCAATACATAATAATCAGTACCGCCGTGTAAACCACGGCGGTATTATGAGATTAAGAAGAGGAAAACTATGCTCATAGACAAAAAACGTGAAGAAATGTATTATAACTGCCGTATGCGCAAAAAGAAGCTTGACTATAAGTTCGCTGCAGTAAGAGCGGTACTTATTATTCCGCCGCTTCTGATTTTTGCAGGAACTGTTCTGGATATTGTTATGTCGATGATAGGCGATGCCGCCGTTCTTGCAACAGGCGTAGGTCTGTACGGTGTTTATGACAGCAACGGTCCGTCAATTCTCGGTCTGCTTGACCTTATAATCACTGCGGCAATGACTCTTTTCGCTGTCTGTCTCACTATTTTCAAAACAGAATATGCTCTGAAAAAGGCAGTTCCCATTTACATTTTCGCAACTTTTGCCTGTCTGGTGCTTTTATTCGTTCTGGACTATATCCCTATGTCCATTTATGTTATCCTTTCAGCTATAGGCATTCCCGCAGCTATATTCAATAAAAAGCTTATTGAAGAGGATAAACGCATGAGTATGCTTGACGGCTATCCCCATTTCAATCCTCTGCTTATCAAGCACACGGATACGCCTTTTGTTCCTCCCACACAGGAAGAGCTTGACGGAATGAGCGCCGATGAGCGAATTATGTACGAACGTGAGCATTAGTGTGGGTGTGATATAGCAGTATTGTGTATCCCTGCCGTTTTTCCTGTTTCGATAAAGCAGAGTATTTTAAAAGGCAGGAACTGCCAAAGGCGGCTCGCCTTAGTGTGGGTGCTGTATAGAAATTTTTAACCCCGCCGTTTTTCAACTGCGGGGTTAGCTGTTTCTTATAAAAGGCGGGAATTGCCAAAGGCGGCTCGCCTTACTATCCACGTAAAATTTCTTCTCTTATCTTGAAATGAACGGGGAGACCGTTCTTCTTTTCAAGCACCATTTCGCCCTGAATAAGGGGGAGGAAATACTTGAGTGCGCTGTCTGTAACGTCACAGCCGTCAGGAGTAATCCATTCCTTGGGGAACATCTTCTCCTTGTTGGCAACCTCGCTTGCGGGTACAGCGTCAATTTCCACCACATAGGGGGTATCGCTTATTCTGCGGAAATACATCATCTTTCCGCTTTCGCCCCTGAGCGCCGCTCTTACGCCCGCAGCACCGATTGAAACGGATTCGTCAATATCTGTCTTGGAGCTGATGTGAGAGGAGCATCTCTGCATAACGTTAAGCTCGATAGAGCGTGCCTTGCAGCCGATTTTATCACGCACAAGGTTTTCGAGACGCTTACCAACGCCTGAAAGGTACTTGTGACCGAAATTGTCGGTAGCGCCTGAGCGGAATTCGTCATCGCCAAGCTCCATACCCTCGGAAACTGCGATAATAACCGCCTTGTGCTTAGCCTGCTCGCGCTTTACGTCTGCTAAGAATTTTTCGGCATTGAAATCCGATTCGGGAAGATAAATAAGGTGGGGAGCAACCTCGCCGTTTGCACGAAGAACACAGGTAGAAGCAGTGAGCCAGCCTGCGTGACGGCCCATAATTTCAATAATTGTTACGGATTCGATACTGTAAACCGAGCTGTCACGGATAATTTCCTGAACGGTGGTTGCCACATACTTTGCGGCAGAGCCGAAGCCAGGGGTGTGGTCGGTAATGCACAGGTCGTTGTCGATAGTTTTCGGGATACCGATTATCTTTACATCGCAGCCGTTCTTTTCCGCATATTGGGAAAGCTTGTCCACTGTGTCCATGGAGTCGTTACCGCCGATGTAGAAGAATGCCTTTATATCATGCTTTCTGAAGCAAGCCATAATCTTTTCGTAAACCTCGCCTGCCTCATCGGGCTTGGGAAGCTTATAACGGCAGGAGCCGAGAACGGTAGAGGGAGTCTGCTTTAAAAGCTCAATGTCCTCGTTGGTGCGGATCATGGTTTTAAGGTTGATTAAGTTGTCATTGATGATACCCTCAATGCCGTTGATAGAGCCGAAAATAGCGTCAATTTCAGCTATCTTGAGAGCTTCTGAAAAAACGCCTACAAGAGACGCGTTTATGGCACAGGTAGGGCCGCCCGATTGGGCAACTGCAATATTCATGGGGATTTCCTCCTCGTGTTGTTGTTACTATAATAATAACATTATTTTCAGAGAAAATCCACGGTTTTTGTACATTTTCCTTGAAATGTCCAAAGTTATTTTTTTCTAATCGTTTTCATTTCACATATTTGATAAAAGCTTATTAAGGTAAAATAAAAATAAAGGCGGAGTTAGTTTATAAACTAACTCCGCCCTTGTTTTACTGTCTGATATAAATTCCCTGTTCTTCTATGTATTCTTCCATAGCTTCTTTCATGGCTTCCGCCCAGTTTTCAGCTACTTTATCATTGTCCTTGGAAGAATTATTCTCAGGGATGTTCTTTTCTTCTGCCATTTTTCCCTCTTATGCCTGTTCTTCAAGCACCTTGCTTGCCTTTGCCTTTTCGAAAAGCTCGTCTACATTTTCAGGAGTCTTGCCTGAAATAAGTGAGCCTGCAACAACTGCGATAAGCGCAAGCACGAATGCAGGGAGGAGAGAGTAGATGCCTGTACCGTTGCAGAACTGCTCCCAGAGGATAACAGATGCACCGCCTGTAATGATACCTGCAACAGCGCCTGTAATATTCATCTTCTTCCAGAAGAGCGAGAGGAGGATTGCGGGACCGAAAGCGGCACCTAAACCTGCCCATGCATAGGATACAAGTCCCATTACGGAGCTGTTAGGATCAAGTGCTAAGAAATATGCGATAATAGCAACAACAATAACTGTACCTCTTGAAATCCACATCTGAACCTTGTCGCTTGCGTCTTTCTTGATAAGCATAAATACGTCAGCAGTTACAGCGGAAGCTGTAACGAGAAGCTGAGAGTCAGCTGTACTCATAATAGCCGCTAAAATAGCGCAGAGGATAATGCCTGCGAGAACTGCGGGAAGAAGAGTTGAGGACATAAACATAAAGATACGTTCTGCGTCGCCGATATTGTTGAAC
>JAFUNV010000188.1 GCA_017472865.1 Ruminiclostridium sp.
GGTCAGGTGGGTCATACCCTGCCATGTGAAAACAGTTGCGTGGCGCGCATTACGGCTGGGCATTACGCAGTCAAACATATCAATACCCCTTGCAACACCCTCAATAATGTTACTGGGAGTGCCTACACCCATTAAGTATCGTGGCTTGTCAACGGGCGCATAAGGAAGAACGATATCGAGAATATGGTACATAATCTCAGCAGGCTCACCAACAGCCAGACCTCCCACCGCATAACCGTCAAGGTCAAGCTGAGCAATATCCTGCATGTGCTTTATTCTCAGGTCATCGAAGGTAGCACCCTGATTTATGCCGAAAAGCATCTGCTGCTTGTTGATAGTCTCAGGCAATGAATTAAGTCTGTCCATTTCCGCCTTACAGCGATGAAGCCAGCGTGTGGTACGTTCAACGGACTGCTTTGCGTAATCATACTTTGCTGGATTTTCCACGCACTCGTCAAAAGCCATGGCGATTGTTGAAGCAAGATGAGACTGAATCTGCATGCTTTCTTCGGGTCCCATGAAAATTTTCTTTCCATCAACGTGAGAGCTGAAATAAACGCCCTCTTCCTTGATTTTGCGGAGCTTCGCCAGCGAGAATACCTGAAATCCGCCGCTGTCGGTAAGGATTGGTCTGTCCCAGTTCATGAACTTATGAAGACCACCCATTTTGTATATTACATCATCACCTGGGCGCACGTGGAGATGATAGGTATTGCATAACTCTACCTGACACTTCAGCTCCTTTAAATCAAGGGAGGAAATACCGCCTTTGATAGCGGCGGAAGTACCTACATTCATAAAAAACGGTGCCTGTATCACGCCGTGTGGAGTGTGGAACTCACCGCGTCTGGCAAGCCCTTCCTGTTTTAATAACTTATACATTTTCTATCCTTTCTGTTGTTCCTATTATATAATTTTCGGAACAATTCATTGTTTTATTCTGTCTGTGTATGTATTTCTGATACAAATAACCGAAGCTATAACTACAACCGAATCAGCTGCCAGCATTATAGCTGTGCACAAGGGGTCAAAAAAAGAAAAAAGAGTGTAAACACCGAAAGGCGTTATAAGCGTAAGCAGGTATAAACAAATAATCACGCGGTAGCAGATAAGTCTTCCGCCCTGTGGCGCAAAAACGAGCTTAGCTATAACCGAACATGCTGCCGTAAGCAGTGCCACAATCAGCGGAATATACACTGTTATGGCCTTTACCAGACTGTTTCCGAAGGAAACGACCGCATATACCAGCCATCCAAAAACAACTGCATATCCTTCCGCATCACCCATTTTTTCGTTACTGTTTGCGGTATCAATAAGCTGTTTAAGCTTTGCCAGCAGCTTTGTAAGACCGCTGCTGTTTGAAAAATTCACCAGTGCAAATATCAGTATAACTGTTGAAATAAGCGTCAATATCAGAAAATTTGTGTTAACGGGACGTTTTATCCATGCTTTGAGTTTTTCCATTCATATCACCTTAAAGTATGCACATTGAATCGCCAAAGCTGAAAAATCTGTAACGTTCCTCAATAGCGGTGTGATATGCATTAAAGGTCTTATCCTTGCCAAGAAATGCGCTGACAAGCATTATAAGCGTACTTTCGGGCAGGTGGAAATTAGTTATAAGCCCGTCGATTACCTTAAACTTATATCCGGGATAAATGAAAATACCTGTATCGTGTGAGCAAGCCTTGATTATACCGTCCTCTGAAAGACCTGCCGCTGCTTCAAGAGTGCGACAGCTTGTAGTACCGACTGCAATAACTCTGCCACCACGGGCCTTGCATTCTATGATTTTCTCAGCAGTTTCCTCAGGTATTGAGAAATGCTCAACGTGCATTTTGTGTTCAAGAATATTTTCTTCCTTTACAGGACGGAATGTGCCCAGTCCCACATGGAGGGTTACGTATGCGGTATCAACACCCTTCTCACGTATTTTCTCGAAAACCTGCTCAGTAAAATGCAGACCTGCCGTAGGCGCGGCAGCAGAGCCTGTTTCATGACAGTAAATCGTATTGTATCTGTCCTTATCCTTAAGTTTTTCGGTAATATACGGCGGAAGCGGCATCTGACCGATACGGTCAAGGATATCAAAAAATACACCATCAAAGTCGAACCGTACGATGCGGTTTCCATCGTCAATAACCTCGATAACCTCGGCAGAAAGCTCATCAGAGAAATCCACCCTTGCGCCGACCTTCAGACGTCTACCCGGACGAACGAGAGTTTCCCACGTATTGTGAGAACGCTGATTAAGAAGCAGAAATTCGCACACAACGCCCGTATCACGCTTTACGCCCATAATACGCGCAGGAAAGACCTTTGAATCGTTCATAACCAGCAAATCTCCTGAACGAAGATAGTCTGCTATATTATAAAAACGGTTATGCTCTATTTCACCGCTTTCACGGTTAATTTTCATAAGTCTCGAACTGTCGCGGGGCTCAAGCGGAGTCTGTGCTATGAGTTCTTCGGGCAGGTCATAATAGAAATCAGATTTAAGCATATATGCTGTTCCTTTCCTTATCACAAAACTTTGCCGCACACTGAACTGCTTTCACAGAGCCTGTGCGGCAAAATATTTTTATTATCTTTTTACTTCATACGTAAGCTGAAACCGCCTACAAGCTCTCTGAGTCTCTGTGCGTGTTCAGCAAGTTCCTTGCCTGAACTCATGCTTTCTTCGGAAATTATGGTATTACTCTTCACAATTGCGGAAATCTGCTCTACACAGGCAGAAATCTGTCTGATTGTCTGAACCTGATTTTCGCTTGCCTGAGCAATCTTATCCATATTTGTAACAACCGTAGCGCCTGCTTCAGCAGCTTCATCAAGCGAACGTGAAGTGAGGCCTGCGATTCTGCCGCCGTCCCTTACAGCAATAACCGTATCCTTTACCAGTCTCGTAGTGGACTTTGCCGCCTCGGAAGAACGCTCAGCAAGGCTTCTTACCTCGTCTGCTACTACCGCAAAGCCTCGTCCGAATTCGCCCGCCTTTGCAGCTTCAACCGCAGCATTAAGGGCGAGAATATTTGTCTGGAATGAGATATCTTCAATAGTCTGAACAATATTCTCAATTTCCTCAGAAGCTGTATTGATACGCTCCATAGATTCCATAAGGCGCTTCATCTGCTCGGTAGCTGCCGAAAGGTCGCTGTTTACACGTCCTGCCATTTCCTTCATATCAATGCAGCTGTCAGCTGTACCGTTAATCATATTGGTAATGTTATATACAGAGCCTGAAAGCTCGTTTACAGCGTTTGTCTGAGTTGCTGTGCTGTCGCTGAAGGTCTGGGCACCGCCCGAAACTCTGCCTGCGCCGCCGCACACAACATTAGCGGAATTATCAATGCCGCTGAGCTTATCACTGAGGCTCTCACTGAGAGCATAAGTATCACTGACAAGCTGACCGAAGCTGCCTGTATAATTTCTTTCTCTGTCACTGGCATCAAGGTTGAAATTACCTTCAGTCATGGCACCTGTCATCTTTCTCAGATCGTTTACAAGACTCTTGACCGATTCAACCGTAATGAATACCGAACGTGCAAACTCTGCAGTTTCGTCCTTGCTCTTTACTACAACCACAGGAGATTCAACATCGCCCGAAGCAAGCTTCTTAAGACGCTCAGAGCAGGTTGCAACTGCCTTGCCCAGCTTTCTGCCGTTATAAATTGCAAGAGCTACCGCAAAAATCATGCCTGCTAAAAATGCTGCAATTTCAAGATAAATGGTTGTAAAGCAGGAACCGAGGAGATCATCAACAGGTGTTGTTACTGCAACGGCCCAGCCGCCCGAACCTGCGATAGGAGCAAAAGACACATATCTGTCATCTCCCTTGGGAGTATAGAAGCACTTCTCACTGCCTGTCTCTCCCGCTCTCATTCTGGTGTGAATTTTAGCAAGGTCGCCCATTGTGGGGTCAGTGAATGACAGCTCTTCAATATTTTCAAGCTCTGTGATTACAGGCTTTGAGGTATCGGCAATAGTATAACCTGAAGCATCGATAATATAAGCAACAGATTTATCGGTGATACCAGCCTTTGAGATTGCCGAGGAAAGGAAGGAAGCATCACAACTGATACAGATGGCACCAACAGAACCACTGTCAACAACGCCCTTTGTCCACATAGGAGCAAAAAACTTTACGATGATTTCACCTGTTTCGGTAGTCTCGGGCTGAGAAATGTATGTAAGACCCTCCATAGCAGCCTTGAAGCCCTGAGTTCCGTTATAATCGGTTTCATCAAAAATACTTAAACCTTCTTCTTCCATAAGGTCAATACCCACAAAGCCGTAGCGTTCAACCTTCTGCTTCAGGTATGTTTCCTTTTCACCCTTCTTTACACCATGAGGAGTGAAACTACTGTTTGAACCTATTTCATAAGCTACATTAGCTATTTTCTGAAGCTCGGATGAAATGTAATCGGCAGTAAGCACCGCAGTACATTCAGAAGTAGTCAGCGCCATTTTTTCGGCATTATTCAGATTGACGGCAATTCCTGCACATCCGAAAATACCCTGAATAAAAATAACGACCGCCACAGCGCACATTACAAGCTTTGTAGTAATCTTTTTCATATTTAAACCTTCCTTGGCAGATATACTTATAACATTTTATTGATTATATCATATTTTTTCAAAAATGGCAATAGATTTCAAAGACGACAGCAGAATTTTATACATAATAATCAAAATTTCCACTGTTTTTCAGTACATATTTCCTTTTCTTTTGTCAAAAATGACAGCACAGAGCAAAGAAAACCTATAAAATACCATTATATTACATTTACTTCATTCTACACCTAAAAACCGTAAATGTCAATAGCGGTACCATTAAATGAAATTTGTTGAAAATAAATCTTGTAAAATCTGTCA
>JAFUNV010000189.1 GCA_017472865.1 Ruminiclostridium sp.
GCAAGCGGTGCTGCTGTTCAGTGCCTGAACATTATGATGGGCGTTGATGAGACAATCGGGCTTAAATAAGGAGATATTATGGAATTAAAGAATACATATAATCATAAATTTATTGACGGCGGTGTCTGCGCCGCCAGGGGTTTCAAGGCTTCAGGTATGTACTGCGGCATAAAGGAAAATCCTACAAAAAAGAACGATATCTGCCTTGTTGTAAGTGATAAAATCTGCAATGCGGCAGCAGTTTACACCCAAAATAAGGTAAAGGGTGCTCCTATCCTTGTAACAAAGAAAAATCTTGAAAAAACAGGCGGTAAGGCTATCGCTGTTATTGCAAACTCAAAGAATGCCAATACCTGTAATGCCGACGGCGAGGAAAAGGCTTACAGAATGTGCGGGCTTGCAGCCGATGTTCTCGGAATAAAGCCCGAAGAGGTTATTGTAGCTTCCACAGGGGTTATCGGCCAGATTTTACCTATCGAACCTGTTGAAAGGGCTGTAAAGCCTCTTGCTGATTCCCTTTCCTATACAGGAAACGAAGCTGCTGCAACAGCAATTATGACAACCGATACTGTTAAAAAGGAAGTAGCTGTTGAGTTTACAGCAAGTGGTAAAACTTGCAGATTAGGCGGTATGGCTAAGGGCAGCGGTATGATTCATCCCAATATGGCTACAACCCTTAACTTTATTACTACCGACTGTGCAGTTTCTACCGAAATGCTCCAGAAAGCACTCTCCGAGGTTGTTAAAATCACTTATAATTGTCTTTCTGTCGATGGTGATACTTCTACAAATGATATGGTATGCGTAATGGCGAACGGAATGGCTGAAAATGCTGAAATTATAGCAGAAAATGAAGATTATACCGCTTTCAGAAATGCACTTTATGAGGTTATGATGAACATGACCCGTATGCTTGCCAAGGACGGTGAAGGCGCTACAAAGCTGCTTGAATGTACCGTTTCGGGTGCTGACAATCTCGATACTGCAATTACAGTAGCAAAAAGCGTTATCTGCTCTCCCCTTTTCAAATGTGCAATGTTCGGTTCGGATGCAAACTGGGGAAGAATTTTATGCGCGGTTGGTTATGCCGATGCGGAGTTTGACATAAATAAGGTTAATGTTTCTCTTTCTTCTGCGGCAGGTACAATTGATGTATGCAAGAATGGCGCAGGTATTGATTTCTCCGAGGAAATTGCAAAAACTATTCTTTCGGAAGATGAAATCGGTATTAACGTATCTATCGGAAACGGAGAGATTTCTGCAACCGCATGGGGCTGTGACCTTACTTATGATTATGTAAAAATCAACGGCGATTACAGAAGCTGATGAAAGGATAGAAAGAAATGGAAATCAATAACGATATCAGAGCCAGCATAATGAGCGAGGCTCTCCCCTATATACAGAAGTATAACAATAAAGTTGTTGTAGTAAAATATGGCGGAAACGCAATGACAAATGATGAACTGAAGCAGGCGGTAATGTCCGATATCGTACTTTTAAGTACAGTCGGTATGAAAATCGTTCTTGTTCACGGCGGCGGTCCTGAAATCAACTCTATGCTCAACCGTGTCGGAAAGGAAAGCAAGTTTGTAAACGGCTTACGCTATACCGATGAAGAAACTGTTGATATTGTTCAGATGGTTCTTTGCGGTAAGGTGAACAAGGGTCTTGTAGATATGCTTTACCAGCACAAAGGTAATGCTGTTGGCCTCTGTGGTATTGACGGCCACATGATTGAAGCAAAGCAGCTCAATCCTGACCTGGGTCTTGTTGGTGAAATTACAAAGGTTGATGCTACGATTATCAAGAATTCTCTTGATAATGGCTATATTCCTGTAATTTCCACAGTTGCGGTCGGTGAGGATGGAACAATCTACAATATCAATGCCGATACAGCTGCAGCGCGTATTGCTGCGGAAATGAAGGCGGAAAGCCTTATCCTTATGACTGATATTGCAGGCTTACTTGAGGATAAGAATGATGAAAGCACTCTTATTCACACTGTCGGCGTCAGTGATGTGTCCTATTACAAGGAAAAAGGCATTATTTCAGGCGGTATGATTCCTAAGATTGACTGCTGTGTTGAAGCTGTACGCCGTGGTGTAAAGAAAGCCAATATTATCGACGGACGTATACCCCATTCTATTCTTATTGAGCTTCTCACAGATGCAGGTGCAGGTACAATGATTATTTAAGGTGATTATTATGAATACAATTGAAAAATTCAACGAACATGTAATGGCTACTTACGGCCGTTATCCCCTCGTTATGGAAAGCGGCAGTGATGAATGTGCTGTTGACGAGGACGGAAAGAAATATATAGATTTCGGCAGCGGTATCGGTACTAACTCCCTCGGATACTGCAATGATGACTGGGTAAACGCTGTATGCGACCAGGTCAAAACTCTTCAGCATACCTCTAATTACTACTATACAAAGGTTCAGGCTGATTTTGCATCAAAGCTTGCCGAAGCTACGGGTATGGACAAGATTTTCTTCGGCAACTCAGGTGCTGAAGCAAACGAATGTGCTATTAAAATCGCAAGAAAATACAGTTTTGATAAATACGGCAAGGGCAGACACAATATCATAACCCTTGTAAACTCCTTCCATGGAAGAACACTTACAACTCTTTCCGCCACAGGACAGGACGTTTTCCACAACTACTTCTTCCCTTTTACTGAAGGCTTTATTTACGTTGAGGCAAACAATATCGAGGACCTTAAGTCAAAGATTGACAACACGGTATGCGCTATCATGTTTGAATATGTCCAGGGCGAAGGCGGCGTTCTTACTCTGGATAAGGAATTCGTGGACGCTATCTATGAAATCGCGGAAAAGAATGATATTCTTACAATTTCTGATGAGGTTCAGACAGGTGTAGGCAGAACAGGTAAATTCCTTGCAGGTGATAACTACGGTAAAAAGGCTGATATTATCACTCTTGCCAAGGGTATCGCCGGTGGTCTTCCCATGGGTGCTTGCCTTACAGGGAAAAAATGCTCAGGCGTTCTCACAGGCGGAACACACGGTTCAACCTTCGGCGGTAATCCTGTTTGCTGTGCAGGCGGTCTTGCTGTATTGAACAAGGCTGCTGACAGTGATTTCCTCGATGAAGTTGTCAAGAAGGGTGAATATTTCAGAAAAAAACTTTCCGAAATTGATGAAGTTGTCTCTACAAGCGGAATCGGACTCATGATTGGTATTACCCTTAAAAGCAAAAAGGCAGGAGATATGGCTAAGGCTGCGCTCGAAAAGGGACTGCTGGTCCTTACCGCCAAGGATAAGCTCAGACTTCTCCCACCGCTTACAGTTACATACGATGAAATAGACGAGGGTATGAAAATCCTCGCAGAAATACTTGCATAAGAAAGGAAATAATTATGAAACACTTACTTAAAATGCTGGATTTATCCACTGAAGAAATAATTGAAATTCTGAACCTTGCCGACCAGCTCAAATATGAGCAGAAAAACGGTATTCCACACAGAAGACTTGAGGGAAAGACTCTCGGTATGATTTTCCAGAAAGCTTCAACAAGAACAAGAGTTTCTTTTGAAACAGGTATGTATCAGCTTGGCGGATACGCACTCTTCCTTTCTTCAAACGACCTTCAGATAGGCAGAGGCGAACCCGTTCAGGATACTGCAAGAGTTCTTTCAAGATATCTCGACGGTATCATGATAAGAACATTCGCACAGAAGGAAGTAGAGGACCTCGCTGAATACGGCAATATTCCGATTATCAACGGTCTTACCGATTTTGCTCATCCTTGTCAGGTTCTTGCTGACTTAATGACTATCCGTGAACATAAAAACAAGCTTGAAGACCTTAACTTCTGCTATATCGGCGACGGAAACAACATGGCAAATTCTCTCACCGTCGGCTGTCTGAAGGTTGGAATGAACGTTACACTCGGCTGCCCCGAAGGCTACTATCCCGACCCTGAAATTCTTGAATTTGTCAAGCAGTATCCCGATAACTTCAAGATTGTGAATGACCCTGTTGAGGCTGCAAAGAATGCAGACGTTCTTTATACTGACGTATGGGCTTCCATGGGTCAGGAATCTGAAGCTGAGATGAGAAAGATTGCTTTCAAGGGCTATCAGATTAATGACGCAGTTATGGCGTCAGCTAACCCCGAATGTATGGTTCTCCACTGCCTCCCTGCGCACAGAGAGGAAGAAATCACTGCCAAGGTATTTGAAGAGCACGCAAATGAAATCTTTGACGAAGCTGAAAACAGACTTCATGCTCAGAAGGCTGTAATGGTCATGGTTATGGAAAACAAGTAAATAAATCTAAAGCCGTTCCTGTTTTATATGTGGAACGGCTTTTCATCTGTTTTTCAGTAAAATAACACCTAAAATTACATAAAATTCCCTTGAAATTATCTTAATGACACAGTATAATTAAATTACCAAAGGTGATTTGAAATCATGGGAGATGATTAAATGAATTTACCGAAATTTAACGTATGCCTGCTTAACGACTCTTTTCCGCCGCTTATAGACGGCGTTGCAAATGCTGTCATAAACTATGCAGACACCATACATTCACAGCTTGGCGCCGCCACTGTTGTTACGCCAAGTTATCCCGACTACACCGATAGTTTCGATTTCCCTGTCGTGCGCTATTCAAGCCTTGATACCCAGAAATTTTTCGGATACAGGGCGGGATATCCTTTCAGCTCCTCGGTTCTGGAAGAACTGAAGGAAAACAAATTTGATATTATTCACAGCCACTGTCCTTTTGCTTCAACTGTGCTCGGACGCACTCTGCGAGAAAAAAGCAATGCTCCGCTTATAATGACCTATCACACAAAGTTTGACGAGGATATAAAGCGCATTGTCGATAACCCGCTGATTGTATCACAGGCCACAAAGTTTGTAGTTCATAATATGGATTCCTGCGATGAAATCTGGACGGTAAGCCGCGGTGCGGGCGAAAATCTCCGCAGCATAGGCTATGAAGGCGATTATTTAGTAATGCCCAACGGCGTAGATTTTCCAAAAGGACGCGCAGAACAGAACGGTGTTGAAGAACTAAGACGTGAGTACAGCCTCAGCGATGGAATACCTGTTTTTCTCTTTGTCGGAAGACTTTTCTGGTACAAGGGACTCAGGCTTATTTTTGATTCTCTTAAAAAACTTTCCGAAAAGAATATAACTTATCGCTTCATGATTGTCGGTGACGGTGGCGACCGTAAGGAAATGGAAGAATATGCTCAGAATATCGGAATTGCCGATAACTGTATCTTTGTAGGTGCAATTAATGACCGTGAGGAGTTAAGATACTACTACACAGCGTCCGACCTGTTTCTTTTTCCTTCCCTTTATGATACAAACGGTATTGTTGTACGCGAAGCCGCTGCCTGCGGATTGCCCTCCGTACTGATTGAAGGCAGCTGTGCGGCAGAGGATTTCACAAATTATCGCAACGCAATTCTTACACGTAATGAAACAGAAGCCTTTACAGCTGAGCTTGAGTATGCGGCGTCACACCTGCCTGAGCTTAAACGTATGGGCGAAAACGCAATGAATGAAATATATCTTTCCTGGGAAGATGCTGTAAAGCATGCTTATGAACGGTACATAATTGTTTCTGAAAATAAGCGTTCGGGTATAACGCAGTGCCGTGAGAACAAATTCCAGGAGGCGTTGTACAGCTATATTTCCGAAACTACCGAATCTATTCAGAAAATCAGAAGTATTACAGCAAATGCCAGAAGCAGAAGTGATCGATTTTCGCAGTCAATCAAGCGGAAGGGTGAAATTATAAAGAATAACATCACATCAAATATTAAAGATTTTGCCGATAGAAATAAATAAATTATACCGTACAGTGAATCGCTGTGCGGTTTTTTACCGACTACGCTCAAAAATTAATTAAAACTATTGAAAAATTATAGTTTTTATGGTATACTTAAAAAGTATAATTCAGTATTTCATTGAAAAGGAAGGATAAAAATATGGCAGATTTAATGAAAGGACTTTCCAGAACCCACTATTGCGGAGAGGTTGAAGGTGTTGGCACCGAGGTTACAGTCGGCGGCTTTACTCAGCGCGTGCGTGACAAGGGCAGTCTCATTTTTATAGATTTAAGAGACAGAACAGGTATTGTTCAGCTTGTATTCGATGACACTACCGCTAAAGAAGTGTTCGAAAAGGCGAAAACTGTCAAGAGCGAGTATGTTCTTATGGCAAAGGGTCTTCTCAGAAAGCGTGAAAGTGTAAATACAGATATCAAGACAGGCGACGTTGAAATACTCGTAAATGACCTCCGTATTCTCTCAAAGGCTAATACGCCTCCCTTTGAAATCACAAATGACACAAAGGTAAACGAAGAACTCAGATTAAAGCACAGATATCTTGATTTAAGAAGAGGCAAGCTCCAGGAAAATATCCTGATGCGCCACAAAATTGCAAAGGTTACACGTGATTATTTCTATGAAAACGGCTTCATTGAAATTGAAACACCCATGATGATGAAGTCCACTCCCGAAGGTGCACGTGACTATCTGGTTCCTTCCAGAATCCATGAAGGGAAATTCTACGCACTTCCCCAGTCACCTCAGATTTATAAGCAGCTTCTTATGATTTCAGGCTTTGATCGCTATATTCAGCTTGCACGCTGCTTCCGTGATGAGGACTTACGTGCTGACAGACAGCCCGAATTTACTCAGATAGACCTTGAAATGTCATTTGTTGACGTTGATGATATCCTCAAAGTAGGCGAGGGCTTTATCCAGCGTCTTATGAAAGAAACTCTGGGTATTGATATTCCTATGCCTCTTCCCCGTCTTAAGTACAACGACGCTATGAACAGATACGGTTCTGATAAGCCTGATACACGTTTCGGAATGGAAATTACCGATATATCTGAACTTGTAAAGAACAGCGGTTTCTCCGTATTCTCTTCCGCCATTGAAAACGGCGGTTCCGTAAGAGGTATTGTTGCAAAGAACGCTGCCGCAACCCTTACACGTAAGGAAATTGACAAGCTTACCGAGTATGTAAGAGGTATCGGTGCAAAGGGTCTTGCTTATGTGCGTTGGGTTGATGACGCTCCCAGCTGCTCCTTCGGCAAATTTATGGCTGAAGGCGAGCTTGAGGCAATCCTGAAGGAACTTGGCTGTGAAAAGGGCGACGTTGCTCTTATCGTAGCTGATAAGAATAAGGTTACTCTTCCCGTTCTTGGTGCGCTCAGACTTAAGGTTGCAAAGCAGCTCGATATTATCCCCGAAGGCTTCAATTTCCTCTGGATTACAGAATTCCCCTTCTTTGAATATAACGAAGACACTCAGCACTGGGACGCTATGCACCACCCCTTCACTATGCCGCTTGATGAATGTCTTGAATATCTTGAAACCAACCCCGAAAAGGTATTTGCAAAGGCATACGACCTGGTTCTTAACGGAACTGAGCTTTGCAGCGGTTCTATCAGAATCACTGACTACGAGCTTCAGGAAAAGATGTTCGCCGCTCTCGGTCTTACAGAGGAAGAAATTGCCGCAAAGTTCGGATTCCTTGTTGACGCGTACAAGTATGCTGCTCCTCCTCACGGCGGTATGGGTATCGGTCTTGACCGTCTCACAATGCTTATATGCGGCGCAGAAAGTCTCCGTGATGTAGTTGCATTCCCGAAAATCAAGGATGCAAGCGAGCTTATGAGCGATTGTCCCTCTGTTGTTGATGATAAGCAGCTTGAAGAGCTTCACATTAAGACAGTTTTATCTGAATAATAAAATTAACAGTACTTTTGGTTTCCAAAGGTACTGTTATGGTTTATAAGGAGATATTTCATGAATGTATTATTAATTAATTGCAGTCCTGTGCGAAACGGCGCAACAGCTGAAATAATAGATTTAGTCGAGCGATTTTTAACACCTGAATATAACGTTAAAAAGATTTGCATAGATGATTACAAAGTAAACCTATGCAAGGGTTGCAGAATATGTCACAAAACAGCCGAATGTATACAATCAGATGATGTCACAATGATTATTAAAGAGCTTGACTGTGCTGATATAATAATTTCTGTTTCACCTTCCTACTGGGCTGATGTACCGGGACAGTTCAAAGTATTTATCGACCGCTGTACACCGTGGTGTGATACCCACGAACCGCACGCTCCTATAAAAAACGGTAAAAAAGGATACACCATCGCCTTACGTACAGGACCTGGCATGAAAGAATGTGATAGAATTATAGAGACTATCGAACACTTCTATGGTCATCTTAAAATTCAACCTGTTGATAGCTTAGGCTTATGCTCAGTTGAATATAAAGCCGATGTAAAAAATAAGACCGATGAAATTGAAAAATTCTGTAAAAATATATGACGGAGAATTTTAAAAATGGTTTTAAAACGACAGGTCTTGTAGAAAATAATATGGAGGAAATGAAATATACCTGCAAGTAAGAATAATCTGATATTACAAAATAACCCGTGAAGTTATTTCTTCACGGGTTGCTTATATTATCCTACAAAAGTATAAAGATTACTGTCATCAGGGTCAATGGCAACACCCTTGATTTCAAACAGCTCTGTAAGCGTTACAAATTCATATCCCTGTGCCTGAAGCTCTGGAATAATCATATGAAGCGCTTCAACAGTTTTGGAATTGCCTTGCGCGTCGTGCAGAAGAATGATTCCGCCGTCCTGCGCCTGTCTTAAAATCACCTTGGCGCGGCGGTCGGGCGGAACAGCGTCGTCCCAGTCATTACAGCCGAAGCCTGCTATAAATGTAAGGTCAATGTTATCATACATTGTATTGTTAACAGCAATATACGGCGGACGGAAAAACTTAGGCTCCTCGCCTGTAATTTCAACTATGTACTCGCTTACGTAATCTATCTCGGCCTTGATTTCTTCAGGTGTAAGCTCATTCATGTAAAGGTGAGCTTTGGAGTGATTACCGATATCACAGCCCATATCATAAGCTCTTTTGACAGACTTTGCGCTTTCGTCATTGATATTATTTCCGATAAGGAAGAACGAACCCTTTATGCCGTACTGTTCAAGCACATCAAGTACTTCATTGGTAGTTGTTGTGTTTGGACCGTCATCAAATGTGAGAGCAATATACTTCTTTTCAATCGCAGTCTCTGTTGTTACTGCTTCAGTTTCCGCAATCGTTGTTGTCACTGTTGTTTCCTCCGTTTCCTGTGCAGTAGTTTCCGATACAGTTGTTTCTATAGTTGTAGTTTGCTCGGCAGTAGTTGTTATCTCTGTCGTAGTGGTTGTCAGCTCGGAAGTTTCAGCTTCAGTCGTGGAAGCTGTCGTCTCCAACGCAGTTGTGGTTTCCTCAGTTGTGGTAGTTTCAGCAGCAGTTGTTGTAGCTTCTGTTGTTTCCACATTCGCGGAAGTGTCGGAAGATGTAACGGTTGCTGTTTCAGTATTACCGCTGTTGCAAGCGGTAGTCATAAGAATTGCAAGGCTCAAAAAAGCCGATAAAATAATATTTTTTCTTTTCATAATCATTTGTACCTGTAAAGTGAAATCCTTTCAAATCCATCAAGTAATTCTTCTGATAACTTAAATGCGGCGGCAGTACCGAGAGCCACACACTCCAGCGGATTATCCGCAACATAGCACGGAACCCTGACTATGCTTGAAATAAGAGGCGCAAGACCTCCAAGCAGTGCCCCACCGCCTGTTAAAACAATACCATTCTGTTTTATATCGCCTGCAAGTTCGGGAGGTGTTTTTTCAAAGACCTTTTTAACGCCGTCTATAATATCTGTTGTAAGTTCCTTTACCGCCTCAAATACATCAACCTGGGTTATTGTTTCGCTTACGGGAAGACCCTTTACAAGATGACGTCCCTTTATTGTCATTGTTTTTGTTGCATCAGGTTCGAAAACATCGGCAAGCTGGATTTTTACCTGTTCAGCGGTTTTCTCGCCAATCAGTATTTTATATTTCTGTGAAACATACCGTACTATTGCCGCATCAAACTTATTACCTGCCACCTTTATTGACTCTGAAACTACAATTCCATTAAAGGATATAACTGCAACATCTGCTGTTCCGCCGCCGATATCAACAACCATTGTTCCGCTGGGCTTTGAAATATCAATACCTGCGCCGAGAAGTGCTGCAATAGGTTCATCGATAAGATAAACCTTACGAGCATCAGCAGAAAGAGCGGCCTCAACAACTGCACGGCATTCTACATCTGTTACAGAGGTAGGAACACAGATTATAATTCTTGGCTTTATGAGCATAC
>JAFUNV010000190.1 GCA_017472865.1 Ruminiclostridium sp.
CTGCACTTCCAAGGAGATTTCAGCTGTTCCGACCGACTGACGAACAGCGGCAGTGGTATGGAAAGGACATACCGTTATGATGAAATCATTATACTCCGGTGTTGCCGGAATGAAAACACACAACCAGCGTATGGACGTTATAGGCAATAACGTTTCCAACGTAAATACAACAGGCTACAAGACCAGCACAGTTACTTTCAAGGACGTTTACTACCAGACAAAGGCAGGCGCTTCCTCCGGTGACGCTACTCAGGGTGGTACAAACCCCACACAGATAGGTTACGGTTCCTCTCTCGGTACTGTAAACCAGGTTATGACCCAGTCGGGCTTTACATACTCCGACAGCGTTTATGACTGCGCTATCGAGGGCGAAGGCTTCTTCCAGGTAATGGATGAATCGGGTAACGTCTTCTACACCAGAACAGGTGTATTCTCCGTAGACAGCTACGGTAACCTCACCGACCCCAACGGCTATATCGTTCTCGGTGTTTCCGGCGACCCTTCCAACGTTGAAACAGGTCAGTCCCAGCGTATCAACCTCCACGTTCCCGCAGTTGACAACAACATTGCACGTGCAGACAAGAACGTAAACGGCTATGATATCACAATTTCCGCTTCCACCTTCGGTGAAGACGGCAATATCTCCTTCACTATCGTTGATTCCGATGTTCCCTACGCTACAAAGAGCGGTAACAACCTTACGATCTACATGGATCTTTCCCAGGACTTCGGTGCTGAAGAGTTGGCGCAGTACTACGACGCAGACGGCAATCTTATCGAAGATCTCGATGATGTAGAAGTTCAGGAATCCCTTCAGCAGGTTCTTCAGGAGTTTGAAACAGCTCTTAACAATGCTATTGATTTAGGCGGTATTGACCTTGGCGAAGGCGTACTTCCTATCAACGTTGATATGGATATCTTCCCCCCTGTAGGCGAAATCCTTGCAAACACTGCTACAAACGGCATTACTCTCAAGACAGAGGAGGTGCTCGATGCTGACGGCAACGTTGTTGAGGGCACTGAAAATGCACAGCTCTACATGGAATTTACAGCCGTAACTCCCGGCGAATTTGCAAACAAATATGAAATCAACCTCAAGACCATCAGCGGTCAGGCTACTGTAACAGCTAACTGGAAGGATGACGTGCTTACAATTACAATTCCTGAAAGTGCTGAAGGCCTCGACGGAGAGCTTGAAGATTTGATTCAGGATGCTATCAACGATGCTGCAAGCGGCGACCCCAACAGAAATATCAAGGTCACCATCCCCGATACACTTCCTCCTTACATAAACGGTGAAGGCGAGCTTGTTGACGATCAGGCGAATGCAACCGTTGCGGATTTTGACTTTGGTGAGGCTCTTGACGGCAACACCGCAAGACTCGGCTTAAAGGGTGGTACAGACAACTTCTTCTCCGACCTTGCAGTTGCCCTCAGTACAGTATCTCTTACCGACGGTCGTACAGCAGGCGAGCAGACAGTAGCTGACCTTGAGACTGTACAGATTGACTCCGACGGTGTTATCTACGGTCTCCACTCCGTTCACGGCCGTCTCCTTCTCGGACGTATCGACCTCGTAACCTTCGTTAACCCCGTAGGTCTTGACCAGGTAGGTACCTCTCTCTGGAGAGAATCTCTGGCTTCCGGCGAAGCTGAAGTCAAGATTGCAGGTACAGACGGTTCTGGCGAAATCGTATCAGGTGCGCTTGAAATGTCCAACGTTGACTTAGCGCAGGAATTCTCCGATATGATTATCACTCAGAGAGGTTACCAGGCTAACTCCAGAATTATCACCGTTTCCGATACAATGCTCGAAGAGCTTGTAAATCTTAAGCGATAATTGATTGTTTCAGCTCCTGTCGGGTGTAAACCCGGCGGGAGGCTGAAAAAAATGAGGTTTTTATGGTTATTCTTACAAAAATCAACGGCAAGGAACTTATGATTAATGAAAATCATATCGAATCCGTTGAAGAAACTCCCGATACGGTCATCACACTGACCAACGGACATACTTACATCGTACAGGAATCCATTGAGGAAATCCTGCATAAAGTAATCGCATTCAACCGTGTTTCGAAGCAAAGACTGCGCGAGACGGACAGGGACAGCCGCTCCTGAAATCACGGATGACATAACAGGGCATTACGCCCAATAAAACATTGGAGGGATCCTTTTTGAACATTACACTTATTATCGGTACCGTTATCTCCATCGGTCTGGTTGTTTTCGGTATCTTTAACGGCGGCGAAATCGGAATGTTTATCGACCCGCCATCGCTGGCTATTACCGTAGGCGGTACTTTCGGCGTTCTTATCGCTATTTCTCCGATTTCCATGCTGAAAAAGCTGCCGAAGCTCATGAAAATCATACTCTTTCCCCCGAAGTACGACCCGAAAAAATACATAGCTGATATCGTAGAATACGCAAAAATCGCACGAAGCAAAGGACTTTTAGCTCTTGAAGACAGCGCTAACAAGTGCGAAGACCCCTTTATGAAGCAGAGCCTTATGCTTATCGTTGACGCCAACGACTCCAGCAAGGTAAGACAGATGCTTGAAGACTCCCTCGGGTTCATGGAAGAACGTCACGAGGAAGGCATGAACTTCTTCTCCAAGGGCGGCTCCTTAGGACCAGCCTTCGGTATGCTGGGTACTCTCGTAGGTCTCGTTATCATGCTTAACGACCTTGAAGGCGGCGACCTCGGTCCTGCTATGGCTACCGCGCTTATTACAACCTTCTACGGTTCTTTCCTTGCAAATATCGTATTTGCGCCTATGGAAGCGGCTTTAAAGAACGCTCATGGAGACGAAATGCTCTGTATGCAGATTGTAGTTGAAGGTGTAATGTCCATTGCGGCAGGCTCCAACCCCCGTCTTATTCAGGAAAAGCTGGAATTCATGCTTCCTAAGAATGCAAGAGGCGGCGACTCAGGTTCCGCTGAATAAATTTTGACAATTTTCCAAAAAACGTTGCAAAATCTGAAAAAATATGATATAATATTACGTCAGGTATAACTCACCAACAAGGAAGGAGGCGGGAACTTGGCGAAGAAAAAGGTAAAGGTTATTCATACGGGCGTTGACGAGTGGATGGCAACTTATTCGGATATGGTTACGCTGCTTCTCTGCTTCTTCGTACTTCTCTACGCGTCCTCTTCCCCCGATGAAACAAAGTTCCAGTATATTTTCCAGTCCTTCAACTCCATGGGTAAGTACATAAACCCCTTCGTTTCGGAGGACATCAACGAGGGAGAAAACAAAACCGAAGAGGAAACCGGCAACTCCGACGTTCCGCCAAATACTGGACAGGGTACTCAGTCCAGCTCAGAGGATGGTATAGGTCTCCCCCACAACTTTGACGAGCTTTTCTCTTGGGTTTCCGCAACTGCGGAAAGCAGTACATTCTCAAATAACATTGATGTCGTACAGACATCGGCTTCACGCATAAATATCCGCTTTAACAATTCCATCATGTTCGAGGGCGACAGCGCTGTGCTTTTGGACAGCGGCAAGGAGGCTCTCAAGCAGTTCATGCCCGGAATCAAGGCGGTAGGCGACTATATCAAGAATATCCGTGTGCAGGGACATACAGCGCAGGGTCTCTCCGCCGTAAACGACTGGGATTTATCCTCAGCCCGTGCCTGCTCGGTTATAAAATTCATGGATTATCAGGTTATCATCGACAGCGAGAAATATATCTCCGAGGGCCGTGCTCAGTATGACCCCATTGCCGATAACAGCACCGCTGAAGGCAGGCAGGAAAACCGCCGTGTTGAGCTTATCCTTATCCGCAACGATAATATGCCCAGCGATACGGCTATTCTCCAGGATATCCTGAAATACGACTTCGGCATGATTCAGAACGAAACAGGCGCTATTGACAGAACAGAAGGTCAGGGCGGTATGAGCGACGACGCTATCCAGCAGATTGTGGACAGCCTCGACGATAAGTACTTCTCTGAATCTCCCTTTGAATCTGTTAATGACAATGATTATACAGGACCTGCGTTCTCAAACCCTATTGTCGAAATCCCCTCTGAAATTCTTCAACCCGTAGAAACGGCTGCTGCCGAAGAACCCGAGCCTGAAGAAGAAGCAACAGAGGAATAAAAATTTACAAAAAACAGAAAAGAGGTGAGCATGATTGGCAGAAACACTGACGCAAGAGCAAATTGACGCCCTTCTGAACAGCGCCATGTCGGGCGGAGTTATGGAAACCAGCGCTGATAAAGCGCCCCCTGTAAAGGACTATGACTTCCGTGCACCGAAAAAGTTTACAAAAGAGCGTATTAAGATTCTCGACAGTATTTTTGACAATTACGCAAGACTTCTTTCATCATATCTGACAGGACTTCTGCGACTGTACTGCAAGGTAAATCTCGCCTCAATCGAGGAACAGAGATACTTCGAGTTCAACAACGCTTTGCCTGATTATGTTATGATGGGAACAGTTGACTTAGGTATTCACGATGATGACATCGTAAACGCAACAACTATTGTCCAACTCTCCAATTCGCTTACATATATTCTTATTGACCGACTTCTTGGCGGTAAGGGTGAATATAAGGATACCGACCGAGATTTCACCGAAATCGAAGTAAGTATCATGGAAAGAATCATAAACAATATGGCAGGGCTTCTGCGCGAGCCGTGGGAACCATACGTTGAGACCACCCCGAGTATTCAGAATATTGAAACAAACTCCCGTGTATTCTCCGCTATTGATTATGATGAAACGGTAATTATCGCCGCCCTTGAAGTAACAATCAACTCCACAAAAACAATTGTTTCGCTTTGTATGCCTGTACTCAGTCTTGATGAAGTGATGCAGAAATACGTGTCCAAGACCGTGAGAAGCGTAAGACGCTATGACGCTGCCCGCGAGCAGGACAGACGCGATACTATCATGAAGGCGCTCAATGAGTCGCCTCTGACAGTGAAGGCCGTCCTCGGCGAAATCAATTTGGATGTTTCAGACGTACTCAACCTTCAGGTTGATGACATAATTCCCCTTGATAAGAATATAAACAGCAATGTCACCCTGAAAATCGGTGACAAACCCTGGTTTGACGGAAAATTGGGAACATTTAATCAGAATAAGGCTGTTAAAATCGAAAATGTTTACAGAATTGAGGTTTAACGGATGGAAAATATAATAATTTCGGACATGGAGAAAGACGCACTTGGCGAAATTATGAATATAAGCATGGGAAGTGCGGCAACTGCCGCTTCTGAACTGCTTAACGCCAAAGTGTGGATTACAACTCCCATGGTTGAGGTGGATGTACTGAGTAATATCCACACCGAGAAGCTTGAACCTGCCGTTTGTGTAAAAATTGAATACATAAAGGGTATCTCGGGTTCAAACCTGATGGTGTGGCGACAGGACGACGTACAGCTCATCTTAAACCAGCTTATGGGTATGCCCCTTGTGGTAACGCCTGACTTTGAGTTCGACGAGCTTAATGTCAGCGCCGTTTCCGAGGTAATGAACCAGATGATGGGTTCGAGCGCTACCGCCCTTTCGGATTTTCTCGGAGTAAGCGTGGATATTTCCACACCTACCCCGTACATAATGGACAAAATCAGTCTTGCCGAGCTTCAGGATTTCGACCCCGATGAGACGGTCGTTGCCATAAACTTCGACCTGACCATTGACGGCGTAATCCAGTCTGAATTCAAATCGGTAATGAGTGTGGAGCTTGCGAAGGAAATCGCAGGAAAGGTTCTCGGCGAAGCTACCGCAGCTGCCGCTCCTGAACCTGAGCCTGCTCCCGCTGCGGCACCTCAGCCTATGGCTCAGCCGCAGATGCCCCAGCAGCCTATGATGCAGCAGCCCATGCAGCAACCGCAGATGCCTCAGCAGCCTATGGCTCAGCCGATGCCGCAGATGCCTCAGCAGATGCCCATGCAGCAGCCTATGGCTCAGCCGCAGATGCCGCCGGAAGCCGCATACGGATATCCGCCCTACGGTTATGGTTATCCGCCCTATGGCTACCCTGCACCTCAGCCCATGAATATTCAGAATGCTCAGCTTCACAGCTTCGAGCCTGCGGACCTTAACCTTTCGGGCAGCCAGAAGGATAACCTTCAGCTCCTGATGGATGTTCCGCTTCAGATTTCGGTAGAAATCGGTTCCGCAAGACGTAAGGTAAAGGATATCCTCGAATTCACACAGGGTACCATTATCGAGCTGGAACGTCAGGCAGGCGCACCGGTTGACATTATAGTAAACGGAAATCTGATTGCAAAAGGCGACGTTGTTGTAATCGACGATAACTTTGCCGTGAGAATCACTGAAATTATTAAGTCAAAATTAATCGATACATTGAACAAGGAGTAAACCACCATGGATAAGAAGATTTTACTTGTAGACGACGCGTCCTTCATGAGAATGCTCATCAAGAACACCCTCACACAGAACGGATATACAAATATCCTCGAAGCCGCTGACGGCGAACAGGCTTGCCAGACCTACGAAGCTGAAAAGCCCGACCTTGTAATCATGGATATCACAATGCCTGTAAAAACCGGTATCGAAGCTCTCGGCGAAATCAAGGGCAAGCACCCCGAAGCTAAGGTTGTAATGTGCAGCGCTATGGGTCAGGAAGCCATGGTAGTTGAAGCAATCAAGCTCGGCGCGCTCGACTTTATAGTAAAGCCCTTCAAGCCCGACAGAATTTTAGCGACAGTTACAAAGATTCTCGGCTAAAACTGAAGCGGGAAAGGAATTTGCAGTATGGATTTAATCTGGGTCTTTATATCGCTTATCGGCATACTGGGTCTCTTTTTCCTGCTCATTTACGGCCTTAATAAGCTCAATAAGAAAATCGGTGTAATCTCGGGAAGCAAAATGCGTATCCTCGACCGTGTGACAATCGGGCGGGACGGTATGATTTTTGTGGTGAGCGTAGGCGGAAAGCTCATGCTTTTAAGCGCAACCTCACAGCATATCGAAAAAATATGCGACCTTGATATGTCCCCTGAGGAATATTCAATGCAGCTCCGTCAGGATGCAGAGCAGACTCAGGCGAATTTTGCTTCCGTTTTTGCTTCGATAATGACGAGAAATACGGAAAAATCAGACCCCGAAAAGGATAATCAGGAATGATAAAGGAAACTATCAAACAGAACGGGAAGCTTTTTCTCAGATTTTTTATTTCGCTTATTATAACGTCACTGCTCATAACCGTATTATGCCTTACAGCAAGCGCCCTGGACGCCGCTGAACCCGGCTCTATGGAAGAAACTCAGATTCTTACCGAGAACCCCGGCGCCGAGGCAGTTACGGACGAATCGCTTATGTACGAGGTGTTCGGCATCGACGGGTCGCAGACTCTCGAAATCGTGCTCCTTGTTACTATCCTTTCGGTTGCACCCTCTTTTCTCGTAATGGTAACCTCCTTTACGAGAATTGTCATAGTATTCAGCTTTTTAAGAAACGCAATGCAGACCCAGTCAATTCCGCCAAACTCGGTATTAACGGGGCTTTCTCTGTTTTTAACGCTTTTTATCATGTGGCCGACCTTCACAGCCATCAACGAAAATGCTTATCAGCCATATTCAAACGGCGAGATAGATGTAACGCAGATGGCAGAGATTGCAGGCGGCGAGCTGAAAACCTTCATGCTCAAAAATACCAGCAAGACGAATATGCAGTTTTTCCTTGATTTATCGGGAAAAGCAGTCTATGAAGAGACTGAACCAGCCGCTCCTGCGGAGACTGAAGATGCTTTCATAGAGGATATTCTTGAGCGTGATAAGGTAGTTCTTACCGAAACAGAAAACGAGCTTACGGATTACTCGGAACAGCTTGAACTGATAACGGTTATTCCCGCTTTTATCGTGAGCGAGCTTACCCGCGCCTTTCAGATGGGCTTCCTGCTGTTTATCCCCTTCCTCGTTATTGATATCGTTATATCCTCAACCCTTATGGCTATGGGTATGATGATGCTCCCGCCGTCCATGATTTCGATGCCCTTCAAAATCATGCTCTTTGTACTTGTTGACGGCTGGCAGCTCCTGGTAGGAACGGTAGTGCAGTCCTTCAACCTTTAGGAAAGGAGAACCGTAAATGACGCAGGACGTAATTCTCGAAATATTTACTGCGGCGATTGTCCTCGCCCTGAAGCTTGCGGCTCCGACCCTTATAATAGCTATGCTTGTGGGTCTTATTATTGCAATTTTACAAGCGGCTACCCAGGTTCACGAACAGACTCTTACCTTTGCCCCGAAGGCTGTTATTGTAGCCCTCGCTATACTGGCGATGGGTCCGTGGATGCTGAACAGTCTTATAGATTTTTTCAATTATATAGTAGATTTAATGTCTGGGATTACCCTATAAGGAGGAAAGGACTGAACGGAAATGATAGTCTGGGACACGGTTTTTGAAAATTTTGTCGGCTTTCTTTTCGTTCTCTGCCGTGTAACGGGAATTTTTACCTTTAACCCCATCTTTTCGCGTACAAATGTACCAACCATGGTAAAAAACGGAATGTGCGTGGTGCTGGCGGTGGTTATGATGACCGTGCCCGACGTAAATTTTCAGGTACCCGAAGTTCATAACGTAATCGGCTTTGTGATGATAATTCTGAAGGAGCTTCTTGTGGGCTTTGTTTTCGGATTTTTCACAAACCTTATTATGACGGTGCTTATCTATGCCGGTGAAATCATAGATATGCAGACGGGTATGGGCATGGCTAAGACAATGGACCCTACAACGGGCATTAATATGCCTGTTTTTGCGAATATTTATTACTATCTTTTTATATTATACTTCTTTGTGACAGGCGGACATCTGAGTTACATAGAGCTGTTCCACCTGTCCTTTGAAACGATACCGATAGGCTTTGAAGCTACGCAGAACACCGTTGACCTTATATATGTAGTGGTTATGTATATGGGAACGGTCATGACTCTTGCGGTGAAATTCGCCCTGCCGATTATGGTAACGGAGATGATTACCGAGGTCTGCGTGGGACTTATGATGAAAGCGATACCGACAATTCAGGTTATGGTTGTCAATATCCAGCTTAAAATCATTATCGGTCTTATGGTTCTCGCCGCTGCGGCACGGCCTATGTCGGAATTTATCGAAAAGCTTCTCGATATACTCTGGGAAAACCTTTATACCGCTGCTCAGAATTTCTTTTAAAGGAGTGAGATACTGTGGCAGGTGAAGAAAAAACCGAGAAAGCCACGCCGAAAAAACGACGTGACGCAAGAGAAAAGGAAGGCTCGGTGCTCCAGAGCAACGAGGTAGTTACCGCCGTATCGGTTCTCGGCTCCTTTGCCGCGCTGAACGTGCTGGGCTCCTTCATTTTCGTTAACATAAGGCGCGCCCTTATTGACGGCATAAACGCAGTGGGGCAGGAATTTGAAAACGACATAAACACCTATATGAATATAACGGTGTCGGTCGTAAAAACCTGTGTTACCACCTTTATACCCCTTGCGGTTATTATTGCTTTTATCGTGGTTATAACCGTTATGGCGCAGACAAAGGGACTTTTCACCATGAAGCCCCTGAGATTCAAATTATCAAAGCTTAACCCCCTTTCGGGTATCAAAAAGCTTTTCTCTCTTCAATCGGTTGTGGGCATAGTCAAGGGTCTTATTGAGCTTACAGCAGTAGTGCTTGTGGCTTTCGGGCAGATAGAATCCCGCATGACGGAAATCATCTCACTTATAGATACCGACCCCATTACGGCCTTTGCCTACACCGCAAACACCGCCTTTTCCATCGTAATGCTGCTGTGCATTATCTTTGTTTTCGTTGCCGCAGGAGATTATCTCTTCCAGTGGTGGCAGTTCGAGAAAAATCTCAGAATGTCCAAGCAGGAAATCAAGGACGAATACAAGCAGATGGAAGGTGACCCCCAGATAAAGGGTAAAATAAAACAGAAGCAGCGCGAAATGGCGCAGAGAAGAATGATGGAGGAGGTTCCGAACTCCGACGTTGTTGTAAGAAACCCCACCCACTTCGCAGTTGCACTAAAATATGACATTTCAGTAAACGCCTACGCCGCCCCTGTGGTTGTCGCCAAGGGTCAGGATGCGCTGGCGCTGAAGATTGTCGAAATAGCAGAAAAAAACAATGTGTATGTAACAGAAAACAGACAGCTGGCTCGTGAGCTTTACGACAAGGTACCCATAGGTGCGGAAATTCCACAAAGCTTTTTCTCCGCCGTGGCTATTATCATTTCAGAAATGTATAACGCCAAGGGTAAGACCTTTGAAGCTCCCGACGACGCAGTAAGAGAACGAAGAAACTAAGGAGGTGCGGCAGAAGCAATGGTAAAAAAGATGCTTGACAACGTTTTTGCCGTATTCGTAATTGCCATAGTTCTCTCCCTGGTTATCCCGCTGAACAGCCTTTTTGACGGCTTTCTATTAGACTTCCTGCTGCTGGTGAATATCGGATTGTCGCTTATAATCCTGCTTATTACTATGTATATAAAGGAAGCGCTGGATTTCTCAATTTTCCCCACAATACTCCTGATTACAACGGTTTTCCGACTGGCACTGAACGTTTCCACCACCCGAGGTATCCTTTCAACAGGCTATGCGGGCAAGGTTATCGAAACCTTCGGTACGTTCGTAATGGGCGGCGACCCGACTGTAGGTTTTATTATCTTTATAATCATCGTTCTGGTTAACTTCCTGGTTATCACCAAGGGTTCTGAACGAGTATCCGAAGTAGCTGCACGTTTCACACTGGACGCTATGCCCGGTAAACAGATGGCGATTGACGCTGACCTTAATACAGGCGCAATCACCGACGAGGAAGCAAAGATCCGCCGTGCCAACGTACAGCGCGAGGCTGATTTCTTCGGCGCCATGGACGGTGCTACCAAGTTCGTTAAGGGTGACGCGATTATTTCAATTATCACTGCCCTTATCAACCTTATAGGCGGTGCGGTTATCGGTATGATAAACGGCGGCGACTTCATGTCAGTGCTGAATACCTACTCCCTCGCTACCGTAGGTGACGGTCTCTGCTCCCAGATTCCCTCTCTCCTTATTTCCGTGGCGACAGGTATGGTTGTTACACGTACCGCAAGTACGGGCAGCTTCAACTCCGACGTTAAAATCCAGTTCACACAGAACCCCACCGTTATTATTATCACAGGCGTGGTTATGATAGTGCTTATGCTTATCCCCGGCTTCCCGAAGCCTATCCTTCTTATGCTGGGCGCAGCACTCATTGCGGGCGGTATTTATCTCTCCCGTGACCGTCAGCGTGCCATGACTCAGGCGCAGGAGGCGGAAGCCAAGAAAAAGCTGGAAGAAGCAAAACAGCAGCAGCCCACGGGCGACTCGGATTTTTACAGGGATATCGACAATGTTTTCAAGCTGCTCACTGTTGAACAGATTGAAATGGAGTTCGGATACAGCCTTTTACACCTGGTTGACGAGCGCAGCGGCGGAAACTTCATCGAAAGAGTTGTGCTTTTCCGAAAGCAGTTCGCACTGGATATGGGTATGGTTATTCCCTCTGTAAGAATGAGAGATAACCCCGAAATCAACCCTAACCAGTACGTAATAAAAATAAAGGGCGAAGAGGTTGCGCGAGGCGAAATCCTCGTTGACCACTATCTCGCACTGGACAACGGCGACGTTACCAGCCCCGTTGACGGCATTGATACTATCGAACCCGCCTTCGGTATTCCCGCAAGATGGATAAGCGAGGACAAGAAGGTTATGGCGGACGTTGCGGGATATACTCTTATCGACCCCGTTTCGGTAATGATTACCCATCTTTCCGAAATTATCCGCACTCACTGTCACGAAATCCTCACCCGTCAGGACGTAAAGACCATGGTGGAAAATATCAAGAAAACCAACCCGACTATGGTAGAGGACCTTATTCCAAATGTTATTCCCTACGGTTATCTTCAGAAGGTGCTGGCTATGCTTTTAAGCGAGGGTATACCGATACGAGATATGGAAACCATTCTGGAGGCGCTGGGCGACCATGCTTCCGCTATGAAGGATATAGATATCATGGTGGAATACGTCCGTCAGTCTCTTAAACGTACTGTTACAAGACGCTTTGCCGAGGCAAATTCCCTCCGCGTTATCACTATCGACCCCCGTATCGAGGATATGATAGTTGCAAGCGTAAAGAAGTCGGACCAGGGCAGCTACCTGTCCATGGACCCCGATACAATCCAGAAAATTGTAGAAAAGACCACGGACGAGGTAAACAAGATAAAGGACGTTATACCCACGGTTATCGTGCTGACATCGCCCATTGTCCGCGTTTATTTCAAGAAAATGATAGACCAGTTTATTCCCGGACTTACTGTCCTTTCGTACAGTGAAATCGACGGTACAACCCAGATTCAGTCAGTAGGAAATATAATGTTATAATGCACCAAGGGGGTGACGCTCTTGAAAACGGATTTTGATGTTATAAAGTATATCCTTGAATACCGTGAAACAGGCAATATAAACCTGCGCAACGATATTATCCTCCGCTATCTTGAGCTTGTGCGCGTTATCGCCGTGTCACTCCGCAATATCTACTCAAAATATGCGTCGGTTGACGACATAATAAACGAAGGCGTTATCGCCCTCATCGGAGCAATCGATAGCTTTGACCCCGATAAGAATGTAAAATTCGAGACATACGCCAATTTAAAGGTAAAGGGCGCAATTATCGACTATGTGCGAAAGCAGGACTGGGTGCCCCGTCAGGTGCGGCGCTTCGGTAAGGATATGGAAGCGGCATACAACGAGCTTTACAGCACTCTTGACCGCAGACCCACAAATGAAGAAATCGCCGACCACATGGGTATCACCAAGGAACGCCTTGCGAAAGGCATGGCTGAGGCGGCGGGCGCAATTACCCTTTCCTTTGAAGAGCTGCTCTACGAGGATAATTTCAATGTAGAGGGCAGCGACGGCGCAGACTCGGAAATGTACAAAAAGGAGCTTAAAAACGTAATAGCTGAGGCTATCGATAACCTGAAGCCAAAGGAAAAACAGGTCGTTACTCTTTATTATTACGAAAAGCTGAAATTTTCTGACATAGCGAAGGTTCTGGAGGTTTCAGAATCCCGCGTGTGCCAGATTCACTCAAAGGCAATGCTTATTTTAAAGCATAGCTTACAGGAATATATGACGAGATAAACCCACAGGAGGTTTTAATATGCTCAGAGGCTTTTACAATGCGGCGCAGGCTATGCTGGTAAAACAGCGCGAACTTGACGCAATCGGCAATAATATCGTAAATGTCAACACAGCAGGCTATAAAAAGGACGAAATTGTCATGAACACCTTTATGGACGAGATGATTCTTGTCAACGGACGGGAAGAAACTTCGGGACATTTTCTCCAGACCTATGCCGACATAAACAAGACAAATCTTGAACAGAGCAATTTTACTTATACGGAAAGTAATTTCGATGTCGGAATTTACGGAAACGTATATTTTAATATCCGTGCACAGGACGACGGAATTTATCAGACCCGCAACGGTCAGTGGGAGCTTGACAGCGAAGGCTATCTGGTTCTTGGTGACGCAGGCAGGGTTCAGGGCAGAAACGGCGATATCTTCCTCGGCACAGGTGATTTTATCATCGACAATGCAGGTATCATCTACATAAATAACGAAGAATACGACCAGCTTCAGCTTACCTATATTCCGCCTGACGCTGACGTAGAAAAAATTGGCGACAACCTTATGCTCTACGAAGGAGACGGTGCGATTCCTGAGGGTGAATTCTTTGATATAATCCAGGGTTGTTGGGAACACAGCAACGTTGACGGTAACAAGGAAGTCACCCAGATGATGGAGGTTCAGCGCTTATACGAAGCCAACAGTAAAATTCTCCAGTACCTCGACACCATAAACAGCAGAGCGGTTGAAATTGCCGCTATCCAGTAAAGGCGAAAGGATTAAGCTATGAATATTTCATTCTATACAGGTGCGTCGGGTATGATTTCCCAGCAGGAAGGCATGAATATCTATTCGCACAATATCTCCAACGTAAACACCGTAGGCTATAAATCCCTACGCCCAAGCTTTGCGGACTGTATCTACACAATACAGCGTGAAACAGAGCCTGACTGGCAGACAGGCCACGGTCAGTACATTATGAAAACCGATTTTATGTGGGAGCAGGGCTCCTTCACCATGACAGAGCAGGACTTTGATTTTGCAATCCCCAACGATAATTTCTTCATGGTGCTGGACGAACGCGGCGACACATATCTTACCCGTGACGGTTCCTTTGAAATCACACAGATTGACGACCACTGGGAGCTTGTAACAGGCAGAGGTGAGTTCGTTCTCGACAACGAGGGAAACCATATCACTATACCCTTCCTCACCGAGGAAAGAGTGGTTCTTGATGAAGAGGGATATCCCGCAGGAACAGAGGAAATCCTCACCAACAACGTTGATTTCAACACTCTTACAGACATGATAGGTCTTTTTGAAGTTGACAACAACTGGGGTCTCAATCAGGGTGAGGACAACCACTATGTTGTCACCGACCGTTCGGGCGAACCCAGACCCAGCGAGGACAGAGAAATTATCCGTCAGGCACTGGAAATGTCCTCTGTTGATTTGGCCTCGGAAATGGTTCATTTAATTGAAACCCAGCGTTCCTACCAGCTCAACGCGAGAGTTGTAACAACCTCCGACGAGCTTATGAGTATTGCAAATAATCTCCGCAGATAAACCCTAATTAATTCAGGAAGGAATTAACATCATGGCTATTGAAAAATTTGAAGATTTAGGCGCAATGGAAATAGATGTTCTCACCGAGGTGGGCAACATCGGCGCAGGCAATGCGATGACCGCGCTTTCGAGCATGATTGGTCAGATGGTCGATATCGAAGTGCCTGCCGTTAAAATTCTCGGCTTCCAGGAAGCTATCGACTACTCAGGCGGCGCAGAAAAGACCATAGCAGGTATTCTTGTGCCGATTACAGGCGATATCGAAGGTGAAATGCTTTTCCTTCTGGAAGAGGACCTTGTAGGCCTTGTGGTTTCCACCTTCTTCGGTGTTGAGGGAGTTGACCTTTTAAACCTCGATCCCGAAATGATGTCCGCACTCACCGAGCTCGGCAATATCATGGCAGCTTCCTATATCAACGCTATCGCAGGTCTTACAAATATGACCATGCAGGTTGAAATACCTATGCTTTCCGTTGATATGCTGGGTGCTATCATGAGTGTGCCTGCTGCAGAAATGGGCAGAATAAGCGATAAGCTCCTCTATATCGACAACCTTATGATAATCGACAAGGTAAGCGTAAAGTCAAAGATGATGCTTCTTCCTACCGTTGAATCTCTTGACAAGCTGCTGAGAACTCTCGGGGTGATTTCATGAGTGAGAAGCTTGTAGTAGGAATTTCCGACTGGAAGATCTGCCGCAGCCCCGATTCGCTTATAACTTATGCGCTGGGCTCCTGCGTGGGCATCTGCCTTTACGATAAAACCAAAAAGATTGCAGGTCTTTCTCATATAATGCTGCCCGACAGCACAGCTATCGCAGGCGGCGGTACTACCCGCCCCAAGTTTGCCGATACGGCAATTGTGGATATGCTCGCTGCTATGAAAGCGCAAGGTGCGCTTCAGTCGGCGCTGACCGCAAAAATAGCAGGCGGCGCGGTAATGTTCCAGAGCGCAAGCTCCCAGTTCAATATCGGCGAACGCAATGTTGAAGCCGTTAAACGTATACTGGGGCAGCTGGGCATACCGATTATCGCTTCCGATACAGGTCTTAACTACGGCCGTACCGTAACCTTCTTTGCGGAAAACGGAAATCTTGAAATAAATTCCGCCTCAAAAGGCAAAAGTGTAATCTGAAATCCCGTTTGTGGGAGGTGAGCCCTTGAACGACGCATTAAAAGAGCTTGACAGCGTTTTTGACAGCATTATTGATGAGCTGGAAAATCCCGGCAGAAGCTATGGCGCTGCAGACCTGTTCCGTAATCTTCACGGCGAAAAGACCGAATATGCCGATTACGCAAAGGTAGTCTTTACCGTTGTGGTTCAGGCGGCCGAGGATAACATGAGCGCCACCATAAGCGTAATCTCCACGGCGGAGAAGATACGCCGCTATACCGTCGCCGAGCTTAACCGCGCAATCCGCGCAAAAGGTATTGTCTACGGAATCGACAGCGAAGTGCTTATGGATATGGTAGCAAAGCAGATTTTCAACCGCGAGGTCATTTTTGCTCACGGAACTCCTCCCGAAAACGGCATTGATGGAACTGTTGAACACTTAATAAAATTCAGAAGCGGTGCTGTAACTGCCGATATCAAAAAGGACCGCCCTATCTGCCAGATAACTCCGCCTACAACAGGCATTTCGGGTGTGGATATCTTCGGAAATCCCCTTCATGCCGAAAACGGTGCGCCTGTAAGCGTGCCTATGGGTGAAAATACCACTTATGACAAGAAAACAGGTATCCTTTCCGCGGCTGTGGGCGGAAGCCTCAGCTATAAAAACGGCGTTTACAGTATCTCCGACCACTATATCATAAGCGGCGCAGTTACCAAGGAAAACGGTAAAATCGAATTTGCGGGTGATGTGGTGATAATGGGCAACATCAGCGATGAAGCTGTGATTATTGCCGAAAAAAGCGTTACCGTAAAGGGAAAAATCAAGGATTCAATCATAATAGCAAAGCAGGGGCTGGTGGCGGAATTATCCGTGCGCAACTCAAAAATATCCACCGAAACGGGCGATATGAAGCTTATGAGCTGTTACGATTCCGAGATAAACTGCGGCGGCGACCTTGAAGCCGCGTCTTTATATAACTGCGTGACAAAATGCACAGGCGATCTGTCCTGCACTTTGAATCAGGGCAGCATTAACGGCGGTGAAACCAGCGTCATCGGACGACTGAGCTGTATCACCGCAGGGTCACGGCTCCACGAAAAGACCTTTATTTCTGTGGGTGACTGCTCGGAATTTATAGCGGAAAAGATTATGCTTAACCGCAGTAAGAGCCGTACCGAGGCGGAAATTGAAAAAATAAGCCGTCGTATTTCAACCCTTGAAATACAGAAAAATGATCTGGGATTTCTCTCCCGCGAGGACCAGGATTTCTATACCGCTGCTCTGCGCATAAAGGCACAGAAGGAAGCGGAGCTTGTACCGCTGAAAGAAAAGCTGGCGGAAATAGAACGCATAATTGCCTCCTCGGCGGATTCAACGCTTAAGGTGCAGCGTTCTCTCCATGCAAATGTAACCATAAAAATCAAGGACCATAAGCGTGAAATTGACGCAGAATTCGGAAAAATCACCGCTTATGCCAACGATTACGGTATAATTATTTCATAAACCATGGGCGACATTCCTGTTTTTCAGAGAATGCCGCCTTTTTTACCGGAAACTGTAACCCCCGGTGCTTTCTTTGACGAAAAACGAGAGCATTTTTTGTTCATTTTGGCAATTTCGCTGTTGAAAGTCAAAAAACGGTTGCAATATCCGTCAGAAAGTAGTATAATGTAATTTGAGAAAATATGGCTAAGGGGTATATTGCGCCTTGGCGTGACTCTGATGAAAGGGATGATTAGAATGAATGAAAACGATTTAAAGTGGATTGCGGTCAGCGGACTTGACCTTAATCCTTTTAATATCTGTCTGTCAGAAAAGCTTGATAAATTCGGCTGGTGTGTTGATTTCAGCGGCTTCGGCGAGGGCAAGACCCACAAGGCGCAGCTGTGCATTTTTGACGTGCTCAACCGTAAGGACAGACCTAATATTATGATAATATGCAGCGCCTCCTCCTCACCGAGCTGGTACAACTCCTTACTTATGGGACTGGGTCTTGATTTCAAGTTCCTGTCAGGTGCGAAGGACGCTGTAACTTATTTTTCCACCGAGCTTTCCAACCTCTTTATAGTAAGCGAGGATGTACTCAGCGACTCGGGCAATAACGCAGTACTTTCCGAAATGAAGAAAAGCGGAATTGTCTGGGATTTGATGATTGTGGACACCAGTGAGGATATCGACGGAATCACACCTTCCCTCTACACCGAAAATATCGGTATGAAGGCGAAGAAGGTGCTTGTTTTTGCGCCTATTCCCGCAGCCTACACCGAAACTCCCGACGGCGTGAAGGAAATCATCACTGCCCTTCTCGATAAGCCCGCCGACGTATCTGCCGCTATAAATGCAGATACCATGAAATTCTCCATGGATACACCTTACCTGAACTATCCTGATGAGAGCGCACCCTTTGCGGAAATCAAGCCCGTCTATTACTCTTTCAGCGAAAAGGCTATCCCTCAGAATTTACATATTGATGAAATTCAGGCAGGTATCCGTTACAGCGCAGGCGGAAATGTTTTCGAGGAATACAACCTTGAAGAGCGTAAGATTTATCTGAAGCCCTCCTATACAAGAGCTGATGCGGAAGTGCTGAAGAATACCGACAAGAAGCTTGAAGCATTCCTGAAGGTTATCGACCCTGTAATGACCTCCGAGGACAAAACCGCGGTTATCTACTTTGATAACGCCACTACCATGTCCTATGTTGAGAAGATTCTTTCCGCTATTTATTATGATAAGCGCAGCAGCATTGCTGTTTTTGCAAAGAATGCATTTGATACCCGACGCTTAAAGCAGTGGTATGAGTGCGTTAAGGAGCAGAAGCTCCGCGTAATTCTCGCAAATGACGACCTGGACGACAATTTCGGCGTTTACAGCCCTATTACTCATATAATCAACTATGAGCTCCCCGATAACCCCGTTATTCTCCAGCAGCGTTTCAAGCGCAGAGGCCTCATGGGCGGTAAAAATCCCGAATTTGTGATTTTTGCCGATGAAAACGGGCTTTTCGACAGCCGTATCCTCACCAAGGTTCTTACAGGAAACCTTTATAAGGCTTTCCGCCGCGACCTTGCAGGCGAAAATATCCTTTTCCGCGTAAGAGGAATCGACACCATGATTGCCGATATGCTTAAGGATATCAAGTATATATCCGATTATACAGGCGCGGTAGGCTCTAGCTTTGACGTAATCTCACGCTTCAAGCTGGATTACAATATCCCTGCGGCAAGAAACCTTACCACCGCCGCAAAAACCAACGAGTATTCCACAAAGAAGCTGGGACTTCTGGTGAATGCGCTGGGCGTACGTGATATCGTAGCCGAAAAGGAAATCAACAAGGAAGCGCTTGCTTCGGCAGTTGCGGCTAAGATTGACGAAATCAAGAACGGCTTCACATATTTTGACGAGAGCATGGCTCTTAAGACTGTTCCCCGTCACTACACCGAAAATGACGAATACAAGAGCTTTACAGGCTTTTTAAGCGGCAACCCCTATCTCAAGGGTGTTGAAGCTGCCAAGGCCGAGCTTAAAAAGATGACTGAGGGCAAGGACGGCTTTGTTTACCTGAAAAATGCCCTTGCAGACCTTTCCGATTCCATGAAAGCGCCCGTGCTCTACAATATCTGGCGCTACTGGCATAAGGAGCTGGGAATCGGCGGTTCTTATGAAGAAATGATTAAAGCATATAACGAAGGGGTGATCTGAGATGGGTTATGAAGAAACTAAAGCCAGGGAAAAGAAGGCGCAGGAGCTTAAGCAGTACATAGGCGACTTCTACGAGGGTCATGCCGCAAAAGACCGCGAAAAGCAGGACGCTGCCCTTAAAAAAGTTCAGAACGCCCTCTTTACAGGCGACTCCGACAGCGAACCCTTCAGAGATTATTTTAACGAGGTGTTCAGCGGACGTACCGCCTTCAATACTCTCCTCAGTATCAACGACTATCCCAAGGAAAGTATTTTAAGAGAGCTTTTACAGAACACCTTCGGCTGTCACTACGAGACAAAGGATATCAAGGTGCTGATGAACTTCTCCACGAACCAGCACCAGGTAAGTATCTCCTATAACGAAGTCGGCTTCACTATGGAGCAGATTCTGTACTATTTAAGCTTCGGACGCGGCGAAAGAGACGCGTCAGGCTCAAGAGAAGGCCGTTTCGGTGTCGGTGCAAAGAGCGTATTCTTAAACGTTGAATGGCTTTCACTGAAATCCAACAATTTCAGCTTTAAAATCAAGAACGACAACGGTAACCTCAAAATTTTAGAGCTTGACCTTTTCGGCTCACAGTTCAAGGGTACCGAAATCGTGTTCAAGGTGCGCGGCGACGAGTTCAAGGCAATTATGGATAATTTCCTCACCATGACAGATAAGCGCGGCGACTACATGAACCTCATGGAGCTCTGCTTTGCCTTCAACCGTAAGAAGTACATGGATACCCGCTCGGGCAAGTACGAGGAGGCTACCGACCGTACCTTCAATATTGCCGTTAAGGTTAATGACGAGTTAAAGACAATCTATAAGGTAATGCAGTACCACAAGGAGGGTGACAAGAACCCTACTATCCGCTTCATGCAGAACAACAAGAGTGTTATCGACTTTCTCTGCTATGAACATGACGGCTTCTCCTACCTTATTCCTTACGCTGTTACCAACGCAAAGCGCGCCGAGCTTGTCAAGCTGCTCTGCAACAAGTATAACTACTTCTCTACCTATGAGCTTACAGGTCTTTACAAGGAAAACAACGAGGCGTTTATTGACGAGCACCTTTCCGCTTTCTTTATAAGCGTTCCAAACGACTATATCACTCCTCACAGAACAGGTATCCGTCACGACAGCGAAAACGAGGTTACCGAGAGGATTGAAAAGGACCTTGGCGAAATGATAAAGGCATACAAGCACTATTTCGTGCTTGCAATGCAGCCTGTGGCAGAAAACAGCGACCGCTACTTCCTCTTCCCCAAATCCTATGCCTTTGAGTTTTTCAAGAACTTTGTAAATACAAGCAAATTCGGCAAGAAGATAGAAGGTGCCTTCCAGAACAGCCTTTCTCTTATCTTCCCCGGTGAAACTGCGCCCGTTCCTTATGAAACCTTAAAGGAAACAGGTTATCAGGCTGTTGCGGACAATGTACCCGCCGACCGCCACAACGACGGTACAGCCTACACCGAGTATATCACAAACGCCCTCGATACTCTCCGTGAGCAGGTAGGCGATGACGGTGACAAGACCCTTTATGTAGCCTATAACTGGGAAAAGGCAGACGGTGTGGCAGGCGGAAGAGAATACCTTTACGAGTTCAGCAGAAACAACAATGTTATCTATGTGGGCTCCAAGGCTTCTCCCAACCGTTCGGACAACAAGCTTTACTACGGCTTCAGTTCTCCTGCAAAGAAGATGGCGGGCGAGTTCTTAAAGGACAATGTGGTTCACAACGAGGACGAACTGGAACAGCTTCTCGCTATGTATGACGAGATTTATTACGAAGATTACAAAATCGTAATGAAGTATTACCAGTTCTATATCTCCCACGGCGACGAGCAGCAGCACTATGAAGTGTCCAAAATGAATATAGGTAACCTTAAGAATACCATGGACACTATCCAGAAGCGTCAGAACCGCTTTGATACCCACCAGAACTACAATGAAGTAGTATCCATGATTATCAACAGCTTTACTCAGGGCAAGGATACTATGACATTCTTAAAGGAAATCAAGGACCAGGGCGGTAAGATTACTCTCCAGCTTGATATCAACAAGCGCTACCGCTTCTGTGCATACAATAAGCAGTTCATGATTCCGCCCAGTGTTTCCAACGCTGAAATGCTCGACCTTATCGGCGACGCAGGTATGCTTATCAAGTGCGGTATGCTTGACGGCAGAGTTTTCGACTTCCCGTACAGCAAGAGCCGCTTTGCCTTTGACAAGAATCTGCTTTCCGAAATGTTCGTAACAGATGACCTTGCGGCAGAAGCTATCGCAAGCCGCACCGACAAGCTCTATACCTGCGACCTGAAGATTGACAGAGTTGCACTTATCGGCGAAGGCGACAAGATTATCAAGATTATCGAAATCGGCACCGAGATTACTCCCGAGTGGCGTGAAAAAACCCAGAAGTATATCGCTCTCAGAGGCGATTATACCAAGCCTGAGTTTGCAGATGTTGCCGAATATATCATCACAGGCGAGGCAGGAAGCCGCCTCAGCGCCCACTATCTCACCGCTGAGGAACCCAACAAGGTTATCCCCGACCAGATTCCTTATTACCTCAAGCCCCTGCCCACTATCACCAAGAAGGAATTTGAATACCTCATGGAGCAGTGCAAGGATATCGACCGTTACCGCGACAGCCGTTCCTACAAGAACTATTTTGCAAAGGACATAAACGGCAAGCTCTTCGGCTACGGCGGAAACTGCTCTGCCTGCGGTTTTGAATCACGTGTTATCAACAGCTTTGACCTGAAGAATTTCGAGGTTGAAGTGCTCACCGAGGACAGCGAGCAGCTCTTCAAGTTCTGCCTCTACCTCTGCGCCAACGACGCAGCTGCGGCAGGCGGCTGGCTCATCACCGATGTAAGCATCGGCGGAATGTCCCCCGACAAGTGGCTCAGCGAAATCGTGAAGGCTGAATATATCCTCCCCGAATTCCTTTTCTGCCGTATAAGCTACCGCACACAGATTACTTATGATATTCTCGGCGGCGACAGCAAGGCAAACGGTGAAGTTATGTTCGACACCGACCGCAGGGAACTCAACCTTACTCTGACGCCTCTTATGGCTGCCAAGTGGGTTACCGATAATATCGGTTAATAATTCCGACCTTTACTGATAATATGAAGTAAAAACAGCCGCAGACTGCCGGTATACGGCGGCTTGCGGCTGAAATTTTAATTACGGGAGAGTAAAAACATGGCATACACATCATTCAGTCCCAACAACGAGCGGTTCGGCTTTCAGCAAAGCGGTACATTCCGCTGCGCTTACGGCTGGGAACGGCTTTTTATAATAATCGGCGGTATTGTGATTCTCGCTGTGGCGGCAGTAATCATATTCCTTTGGGCTTCTCTGGAGAACTATATGGGTTCAAATGTAGTGGTTAGTATATACATCGCCGATGGGATAAGCTATGGACTTACCACAACAGCAATGTCGATGCTGTTGATTACAGGGATACTGCTGATTATAGGTTATATTATAACAGTCAGTATTTTACGCACAGGGCAGAGCTATAAGTTCTTTGCTAACGAGGAATATTTCGACATTACTCCGCCCCAGAAGAATGCGCGCCATATTATAATCTACTATAAGGATGTTACGGCTGTTTTTCCCGACGAACGTGCTTTTCTGCTCACCTCGGGAGGAATTGACGTAACAATTCTTACCAAAAACGGACGGCTTTTCTTCCAGACTATCCATACATCCGGAACAAAAGCAAGAGGTATAGAAGAGACACCGTTCAATATTATCAGAGAGCGTGCGGGACTTGTTCCTCCGCCTCAGTACACAGGAAGATAACTATGAGCTTTACTTCATTCAGTCCCAACAACGAGCGATTCGGTTTTAAAATGCGTGGCAGCTTCCGTGTCGCCTACGAAAATCAGCGCCCGATAATTATTGCAATCCCACTGATTCTTCTGGCGTTTGTCATATTGTTTGTTGTGATTCTTTTTCTTACAAAAGAACTGATAATGAACCCCGAAATGCCCGATTTTTCCGACCCGACTATAAGCCGGATGGATATGTGGGGATTTGACGTTGCGGTTTACGGCTCGTATCTCGTAGCATTGTGTGCAATTCTTTGTATAGTTATTCTCGGCGCAATCGGCTACTGCATTGTACTTGCTGTGCTGAAGGTCGGAAGAACCTACACCTTTACGGCGACAGAAGAAAAATTCATTATCTGCCCGCCCGAAAAGGTCGGTGCCTGCATTTCAATAAATTATGCGGACGTCATAGGAATTTCCGCACAGGAGCGCAAATTCATTTTTGCGGAGCACGGGGTGGATATCACTATTAAAACCAAAAAGGGCGAAATTTTCCTCAGATATATTCACACACCCGAATCAGCAATAAAAGGGCTTTCCGAAACTCCGTTCAATATTATAATGGAACGGGCAGAGATTGTAAGCAAACCTGATTTTCTGATATGATTTTGCATTTTCAGACAACAAAGCGGACGGTCAGGTGACCGCCCGCTTGTTTTTGTTGCACAATAAAACACCACCCGCGTAAAGCGTGCGGGTGGTGTCTTCTTTCTGGTGCCGGCAGTGGGACTTGACGGCTTTCGCCTAACCCTTGTGGGTTCAACTCCCAATCGGCATAACAGAAATAAAACACCACCCGCATAAAGCGTGCGGGTGGCGTCTTCTTTCTGGTGCCGGCAGTGGGACTTGAACCCACACGGTATTGCTACCAACGGATTTTGAGTCCGTCACGTCTGCCATTCCATCATGCCGGCATGGCGGATTTGCTTATATAGTATAGCACAAAAGAAGAAAAACGTCAAGCAATATTGACTTTTTTTCATAAAATCTTAAAAATAACCTTGACAATTTGGTAAAAATGTATTAAAATTATTATTGTGAATATGTTGTATGACGGTACATTAATTTATACAGCTATTTTCTATTTTTACCAATCTCGGTTTTATATATATCTTAACTCCAGGAACTATTGCTATTCGAGGTAATTTAATCGATAAAATGTACATAAAAGGGCGTGCCCTGTTTTTTAGTGAATTTTAAAGATTTTCTTATATGAATATTGATATTTTTTCAGGTCGGAGCGATAACTGCCGCAAGCGTTACCGCCTCTTTCTGTGTTTTTTCTTGGGGTGAAGTGATTTATCCGGGAATTTCATAGAAGGAGGATTAGTTATGGATTTAGTGCTTGCAATAGTGCTTATCGCTGCGGCTTTAATTATTGGCGCAGGCGTTTCAGGCGTTGTCTGCTACCGTATGGGTATCGAACACCGTAAGAGAGACGCCGAAGCCCAGATTGAATCTGCCGAAAAGGAAGCTCAGCGAATTGTATCCGAAGCCCGCGAAAAAGCGGCTACCGAAAAGAAAACAAAACTGGTTGAAGCCAAAGACGAGATCTACCGCATGAGAGGTCAGGCGGAGAAGGAAATCCAGAAGATGAAGACAGAAACCGAAAAGGAACTGAAAGAACGCCGTTCCGAGGTTTCACGTTCCGAAAGACGTCTTCAGCAGAAGGAAGAAAATCTCGACAAGAAGAACGACAAAATCGAAAAGCTTGAGGAAAGCCTTTTAGCCAAGAACAAGAAGGCTGAAGAAAAGCTCGCCGAAGCTGAAACCATTAAGAAAAGCCAAATGGATATTCTCGAAAGAATATCAGGCTTTACCACCGACCAGGCAAAGGAACACCTGCTCAAGATGCTCGATAACGAGCTTGACCACGAAAAGGCAATGCGTATCGTAAACGCAGAACAGAGAATAAAGGACGAATGCGATGACAAGGCAAGAAGCCATATTGCTCTCGCTATCGCAAGACTTTCCGCAGAAACTGTTTCGGAAATGACCGTTTCCGTTGTTCCCCTGCCCAATGACGAAATGAAGGGCAGAATCATCGGCCGTGAGGGTCGTAATATCCGCACCCTTGAACAGCTTACAGGCGTCGACCTTATTATCGACGATACTCCTGAGGCTATCACCCTTTCCAGCCACGACAAGGTTCGCCGCGAAATCGCAAGAATCGCTCTCGAACGTCTTATTCAGGACGGACGTATCCACCCCACCCGCATTGAGGAAATGGTTGAACGTGCAAAGAGAGAGGTTGAACAGAAAATCCGTCAGGAAGGCGAACGTGCTATTCTTGAAACCAATGTCAACGGTCTCAACCCTGAGCTTGTAAAGCTCCTCGGCCGACTTTACTACCGTACCTCTTACAGCCAGAACGTTCTTGCACACTCTATCGAGGTTGCTCACCTCGCAGGTATGCTTGCTGACGAACTTGGCGTTGACGCAAACCTTGCAAGACGTGCAGGTCTGCTCCACGATATCGGTAAGGCACTCAGCATGGAAATCGAAGGCTCCCACGTACATATCGGTGTTGACGTATGCCGCAAGTACAAGGAAAGCGCAGATGTTATCCACGCTATCGAAGCTCACCACGGCGATGTTGAGGCCAAGACAATCGTTGCTTGTCTCGTTCAGGCGGCTGACGCAATCAGTGCGGCTCGTCCTGCGGCAAGAAGCGAAAACTACGAGAACTATATCAAGCGCTTACAGAAGCTGGAAGAAATCTGCTCCTCCTTCAACGGAGTTGACAAGTCCTACGCTATTCAGGCAGGCCGCGAAATCCGCATAATGATTAAACCTGACGCAGTTAACGACGACAAGATGGTTGTTCTTGCAAGAGAGATCGCTCAGAAGATTGAAGCCGAGATGGAATATCCCGGACAGATCAAGATTAATCTTATCCGCGAAAGCAGAGCTATTGATTACGCGAAATAAGCATAATATTAACGGCGGGTCAACACAAGTTGACCCGCCTTACTTTTTGTAAAAAACTGCAACCTTTCCCCATTGTGCGCACTCATATATTCTGAAGGGAGTTGATAAAATGCCCGAAGATTCGGAAATTATAGAAATGTTTTTCGGTCGGTCGGAGGACGCTCTGACCTCATTACAGGAAAAATACGGCCTTCTCTGCCGTAAAATTGCCTATGGAATACTGAAAAACAACGAGGATACCGACGAATGCGTCAACACCGCCTACATGAATATGTGGAGTTCAATCCCCCCTGCCCGTCCCGATTCACTCTGTGCCTACCTCTGCACTGTGGTACGCAACTGCGCCTTTCAGCTGTACAAGAAAAACAGCCGTCGGTCCGCTGAGGAATCTTTTGAAGAACTGGAATGGATTATCGCCGACGAAAGCAGGGTCAGAGAACTTCAGGACGGTGTGGAGCTGGCGGAAATGCTGAACAGCTTCCTTGAAAAATCCAGAAAGACCGACAGAAAGCTTTTTATGGCGCGCTACTATTACAATATGTCAATAAGTGAAATAGCAGACAGCTTTTCTATGAGCGAAACAGCGGTGAAATCCCGCCTCTCCCGTATGCGGAGCAGGCTTCGTTCATATCTTGCGGAAAGAGGGGTTGTATATGAATAACAAGCAGGAAATGTGGAATAACGCATTTCAGAAAATCGACGAAAAATACATAAAAGAAGCGGCGGAGTTCGCGCCCGACGGACGGGCTGAGCAAGCGGAGCTTCACGGCACAATCGGAAAAAGCAGAGGCGGAAATATTATTTTTGCGCTGTCTGCTGCCGCGGCAGTGCTTGCCTGCACAATCGGCGTGGGATTATTTCTCGGTGACAGAGGCAGAGAAATCCCTGTTACTCCTTCCGCTTCAACCGACAGTCATGTAAGAACCGATAAACCCGAGGAAACAACGGCGGTTACTTCCGCCGAAATAACAACCGCCCTGCCTGAAATTACCACAATTTATGATGAGGAAATCCCCGCGGACGCGGTAATTATCGGCGAGGGTATGACGGTGATTGAGGAGGAAGCCTTTTTCGGCAGAACCGACCTGACGGCGGTAGTGATTGCCGACGGCGTTAAAGAAATAGGCAGGCTTGCGTTCGGCGACTGTATAAATCTTAAAACAATCGTGCTGCCCGAAAGTCTGGAAACGGTGGGGGAATTTGCATTTTCCCTCTGTCAGAGCCTTGAAAATATCTATCTCCCCACAGGACAGCTCAAAACCGTAGGCGAAGCGGCTTTCACGGGCTGTACGGGGCTGAAATCAGCGCTTCTGCCCGAAACACTGGAAACGCTGGGCAACAATGCTTTTTCGGGCTGTCACAGCCTTACCCGCTTTGAAAGTGCCACGGATAAGCTGACCATTGGCGACTTTGCCTTTCTGGAGTGCAAATCACTGGAAGGTATGATAACCGCAGGTACTGAAAAAATCGGCAGAGCCGCTTTCAATAACTGCGAAAGCCTCGTGCGCGTGACAATGCCGCTGTCGGCGGAAACCATCGAGCCGAAGACATTCTTTATGTGTAAAAGCCTGACGGACATAATTTTCCCCGAAAACCTCAGAGTTATCGGCGACTATGCCTTTTACGGCTGTGAAAAGCTGGAAAGGCTAGTCATACCTTATGATGCTTTTGAAATGGGCTATGACGCCTTCAAGGGCTGTGACAGTATTACATTCATTTACGAGGACAGAGAATACACCTACGAGGAAATCAAAAGTCTCAATATGTTCCAGAAGCGTTCACTCACCCTTGATGATGTACGTACGCTTGTAAATGAAAAGGGCAAGGCTTTAAGCTGGCGGGATTTTGAGCCGTTCTGCGGCAGGGATATCGGAAGCGGAATTTATATAATGCGCTACGACATAGACGATATCCATTATGTGACCCTTAACGGTGTTCCCGATGAAGACCCGTGGCAGATACGCTTCTATTACGGCACAGGCGAGGGGGATTTCGTGGACCTGAGAGAAGATGACGCGGCGGAATATATCCCCGAAAGTTCAGAAAATACCCTTCAGGCGGATTATATAACGCTTGCACTGCCCCTTGACCCGAAATTTGCACAGATTACTACATATTTCGGCTATGATTCATGGCGAGGCGGCAGTCATGAGGGTATTGATTTCGGTGCCGAGGGCTGTCACGGCGGAAATATCTATGCGGCGGAAAGCGGCACGGTCGTTGAAGTCTGCACCGAGTACGTCGAAGGCTTTGACAAAGGAATGTACCTCAGAATCGACCACGGAAACGGACTTGAAACCTTTTACTCCCACTGCGGTGCGATTTATGTGAAAGAGGGCGACACCGTGGGACGCAGCGATGTTATCGCCTCCATAGGCGAAACAGGCTGGGCAACAGGTCCGCACCTTCACTTTGAAACAATACTTAACGGCGAAAAGGTTGACCCGTTGAGATATATCAGTCTGGCGGAAAAAGACCTTACTCTTAATGACGTAAAAGAGCTTGCAAAAACAGGCATTAACCTTGACTGGAGCAGCTTTTTCGGCTATAAGTGCACAGCTATCGAGGGATATGAAACAGTTACCAAGGTCTACCCCATAGACGACTTCTTTTCTTTAAGGGTAAGCGGTTCACAGAGAGAGCCTGCGGGCTATGTATGCCTTACGGCGTACAGAAACGGCGAAATTTACAGTGAAATTGACCTCCGTACAGCAGGCCCGTCCCTCCTCGACCGCTTTATCGAACTGGCAAAAGCGGAGCAGTCAGATTTCACCCTTGCACAGCCTGTGCAGAATCCCGTGATAAACTGTCCTTTTGCAGATTATGCGGGACACATAGGCATTGACTTTGCAGCACGGGCAGGTACGGAAATATACGCGGCGGCGGACGGTGTTGTTACATGGGCGGAATGGCAGGACGGATACGGACTTATGATTGCAGTTGCCCACGAAAACGACATTGTTACCCTCTATTCCCAGTGCAGTGAGCTGCTGGTAAGCGAGGGCGACGCAGTAAAAAAGGGACAGCTCATAGCTGTAACAGGCTCAACGGGGCTTGTTACAGGCGAGTGCCTGCATTTTGAAATGCAGATTGACGGAATAGCCGTTAACCCCGAGTTTTATTTTGAATAAGGCAATTCCCTCCTTTTATAAGAAACGATTAATCCCGCAGTTGTAAAACAGCGGGATTAAAAATTTCTATATGAGTGATATATCACCTGCCGCCCGTTTTTTCTTGACTTTTATCCCTCTGCGTATTATAATAAATTATGTATAGCTAACATAACAAGCGGAGGGAAATATAATGAAAATAAAAAATGGCTTTTTGCTGAGACAGGTGGGTTCGCAGAATATCGTAGTCGCCGTAGGTGACGAAAGCCGCGATTTCAACGGTATTATCCGCCTTAATGAGACAGGCAGATTCCTCTGGGAAAAGCTTCAGACCGAAACCACCGAGAGCGCGCTGACGGGCGCAATGCTCCTTGAATATGACATAGACGGCGCAACCGCCGAAACAGACGTGGCGGATTTCATAGCCACACTCAGAGAGGCAAAGCTCCTCAATGAATAAGGAATACCGCCTTTCGGATTATGACGAAACAATCCGTGCCGTGCTGGACAGCGGCGGAGAGTTCCGTATCTACCCAAAGGGTACAAGTATGCTTCCGCTTATAAGGATGGGGGCTGATTCCGTGAGCCTTGCGAAATGCACAGGACTTAAAAGGGGCGACATAGCCTTTTACCTCCGCGACAACGGAGAATACGTTCTGCACAGGGTTATAAAGGCAGAAGATGGATTTTACACAATGTGCGGGGACAACCAGCTTACCCCCGAAAAAGGTATCAGTGACCGCCATATCATAGGCCGTGCGGTGAAAATCTACCGTGGGGAGAGGCTTATCCCCTGTGATAGCTTTCCATACAGGCTCTATGTCTTTTTCTGGCGGTCGTTTTTTGTAAGACGGGTGTTTTTCAAGCTCAGAAGCGTTTTCAGAAAGGTAAGGAAGCAGAAATGAAGATAAGCACAGGCGACAAGGCGGCGCTCAGCTGGATATGGAAAAGCTCAGCAAAATACCGCTTCCGTATTTTACTGCTGACCCTCGGCAATATGGTTTTTGCAGGGGCGTCGGTGCTTTTCGCTCTTATGTGCCGCGGAATTGTGGACGGCGCTGTTGATTCCGACAGAAATGCGGTTATCAAAAGCGGTGCGGGACTCCTTATGGTAATACTTGGTATGCTTCTGCTGAGACTTTTTTGCAATGCGGTCGAGGAAACCATACGCGCAGGACTTGAAAAGGAGTACAGGGGCATAATTTTAAACTCTCTCCTGAAAAAAGACTACGAAAAAATCTCCGCCTACCACAGCGGCGAGCTTATGAACCGTATGTTTTCCGATGTAGCTGTTGTCACCGACGGCGCGGCGGGCATTCTTCCCTCGGTTATGGGCATGGTCACAAAGCTTGCAGGCGCGGCGGCAGTGCTTATGGCGCTGGACATGAGCTTTGCCCTTATTTTTATAGGCGCAGGGGCAGTGCTTTTTCTTGTTTCACGCCTTTTCAGAAAACATATAAAAAAGCTCCACAAGCAGGTGCAGGAAACGGGCGGACAGGTGCGTTCCTTCCTTCAGGAGACTCTTGAAGGCCTGCTGGTTATAAAGGCCTTCGGTGCGGAAGAAAAAATGAGCCGCATAAACGAAAATAATCAGGACAAGCACTATAAGGCAAGGCTTAAACGCCGCTCAGTCACGATTTCTGCCAACGCAGGCTTCGGCTTTGTGTTTCAGGCAGGGTATCTTTATGCAATCCTCTGGGGTGCTTTCGGAATCATGAACGGAGTAATGACCTACGGTACACTTACAGCGATTTTACAGCTTGTCAACCAGATTCAGCAGCCCTTTGCGGCACTTTCGGCAGTGATGCCGAAATTTTACAGCATGACCGCTTCGGCGGAGAGAATAACCGAGCTTCTGAATCTGCCCGAAGAGCCGCAGGCAGAGAAAAAAGCGGATTATGAAAAATTAAACAGAATTACAGTAAAGAATGTTGATTTTTCCTATGGCGAAAATCATGTTCTGAACAATGTGAATATTGAAATAAACAATGGTGAAATAATCTCCCTTACAGGCATTTCGGGCGGTGGAAAATCTACCCTTTTCCTGCTTTTACTGGGCGCGTACAGACCGCAACGCGGCGACATTATCTTTGAAGCGGAAAACGGCAGCTTTTCGGCAGGCAGAGAGACCCGCGGACTTTTCGCTTACGTACCTCAGGGTAATCTGCTTTTCTCAGGCACAGTGCGGGACAACATAACTTTTCTCAATGAAACTGCTACCGAAGAAGAAATCAATGCGGCGGCCGAGACAGCCTGCGCTCTTAATTTCATAAACGAGCTGCCCGAGGGTATGGAAACGAAAATAGGCGAAAACGGCTTCGGAATTTCCGAAGGGCAGGCTCAGCGCATAGCCATAGCCCGTGCAATCCTCGGCGGTGCACCCATACTTCTGCTGGACGAAGCAACCTCTGCCCTTGACGAAACCACAGAAGCCGCACTGCTCAACAATATCCGCAGAATGAAGAACAAGACTGCGCTTATCGTTACTCACCGTCCTGCGGCGCTGGAAATATGCAGCAGACACCTTATATTAAAGGAAGGAAATTTAACCTATGGCGACCTTCAGTAATGAATGGGAATATCTTATACACCTGCTGAGCTCAGCATTGCGTAATGAAAAGCCCGGGGAGAAACCTGACAATATCAGTTTTGAACAGCTTTTCAGTCTTGCCCGTTATCACAGTGTAGCTAACATGGCTTTTTACAGCATAGAACGCCTTGAAAACCGCCCTGAAAAGGAACTGTTTGCAAAGTGGGCAGAGGCGCGCGACAAGGAGATAATGAAGGACATTATCCAGAGCACCGAACAGGAGCAGCTCTTTTCCGCACTTTCTGCGGCAGACGTAAGATTTATTCCGCTGAAGGGCTCGGTTCTGAAAGGTCTTTACCCCCAGAGTGATTTTCGCACCATGTCGGATATTGACCTTTACATTGACGATACAGACACAGAAAAATCAAAGGCGGTGATGCTTTCTCTCGGCTATGAGATAAACCGTCTGGAGCACGGCGTTCATGATGTTTATTACAAGAAGCCTGTGATGAATGTGGAAATCCACCGTGACCTTTTCGGCGAGGGTGGTCAGGAGTTTTCCCCTGTTTTCGGGGATTTATGGAGCAAATGCACCGCAGACGGTATGCGTTATGACCTTGAAAACGACTTTTTCCTCACTTATGTTATCGCCCATGGCATAAAGCACTACACCCTTGGCGGCACAGGCATACGCACCTTTATGGATATTCATGTGTATCTTCAGCAGAAGGGTGCAGATTTAAACGGGATATACAGCCTCTGTGAAAAAGCAGGACAGCGTGAGCTGTGCGAAGATTTTGTAAAGCTGGCAGACGTATGGTTCGGCAGCGGAGAATATACGGATAAGCTGCGCGGAATGGCGGAATATGTTATCCGCGGCGGCACCTACGGCACCTTTGAAAATCAGATGGAGCAGGGTATTAAAAAACAGGGCAAGCTGAAATTCATACTTTCAAGAATTTTCCCGAGCGTAAGCTACGCCCGTGAGCAGTTTCCCGTTCTTCGCAGAATGCCATTTCTGCTCCCTGTATTCTGGGTAGTAAGGTGGTTCAAATTCTTCACCGTGAACCGAAAAGAAAATGCTGCTAAAATAAAAGCGCTTACAAAGAAAACTGATAAATGATATTTCGGAAGCTATGTTTTCAAACAGCTGAGCCAGATAATGAAATAACCTGTGAGATGTGTAACTCACAGGTTATTTTGCGTATTATTTTTGTGCAACAATGGAAATCCAAGCTGGCAATGCTGCCATAGGATTGTATTCCCAGTTGTTTACTTTATCAAGATTTTCCGAGGTCTGTTTGATTAGTTCCTCGTATGAAAACCAGAACGCAGCGTTTTCCGCCTGCAATTCTTCCATTTCCCTTACAGATAATCCTGCACCTGTCATCGAGTTTATTAAGTCCTGCACACGCCAATGACAATGCGGCAATGTTTCCGTATAAGGCTTGACAATTTTAGGCTCTTTCCACGGCTCGCATACAAAAGGGCGAGTGAATGGATGAACATCATACATAATTGAAAAACCGTCCGCTTTAAGTACCCTATGAATATTCTTATACATTGTGGGCAAATCCGCTATCCAAGTATGTGTACCGTTTGAGGTGTAAACCAAATCAAATCTGTTATCGGGAATGTTTGAAAGCTGCATTGTGTCATCGCAAACGAAATTGATTTTCAGCTTTAATTTGTCTGCAATTACCTTAGCGTGTTCAAGCTGTTTTTCGCTTATATCAGCAGAAGTAACATCTGCTCCTAACAAAGCAATGGCAAAAGCAGCGTGATTATCTCCGCTTGAGGGCAGTAAAACCTTTTTGTTTTGCAAATCGGGTATATATTTATTTATCAGATTATACACCGACTTGTGAAAAACGCCTCTCGGATTTTCTACCAACTTTGCTATTATCTCATCTGTTCTGAGGGACTGATACCACTCCGAATCAGCGGTTTCATTCCAGCTTTCCTTTACTTGCTTTAACCAATCAGTCATTTTTATCCTCCAATCTCGGAAGAGTTAAGAAGTAATCACCCTTCCAAGCTGATTAAATGTTCCTTTATTCATAATCAAAATCACCCCTTTCATCAAAATTTGCATATTATAATGCATTAATAATTATACCATTCTCTACTATAAAAGTCAACGAAAAGGCGGTCACTATACAGCGACCGCCTCAATATTTGTGTATTGTGAGTGTGTATTGCTTGTGTATTGTTTGTGTATTACAAAGCAAATCACACTCGTTTTTAGGCTGTTTTTATAAGCTCAAAACCGCATTTTTGCGTTCAGAGATTACTTCATAGCCTCTTCAACCGCAACTGCGCAAGCAACAGTCATACCAACCATGGGGTTGTTACCTGCACCGATGAGACCCATCATTTCTACGTGTGCGGGAACAGAGGAAGAACCTGCAAACTGAGCGTCAGAGTGCATACGTCCCATTGTATCTGTCATACCGTAGGAAGCAGGACCTGCAGCCATGTTGTCGGGGTGGAGTGTACGTCCTGTACCGCCGCCAGAAGCAACGGAGAAGTACTGCTTGCCCTTTTCAACACATTCCTTCTTGTATGTACCTGCAAC
>JAFUNV010000191.1 GCA_017472865.1 Ruminiclostridium sp.
AAAGGGCGCGAAAACCCTTGCGGAGGATTTAAGGGGCGACGGAATACCCGCCGATTACTCTGATTCCCCGAAAAAGCTGTACGCAAAGCGTGTTTATGTAACCTGCGGCGTGCTTACCTCGGGCTATACCTATCAGGAATCAAAGCTTGCGGCAATTTCCCACACTGCGGTAAGTACCGTAACCCGTGAAAAGCCCAAGCGCAAGAAGGCAGAGATTATAAACTCCCTCGGCGATATCGCTATCGGCGATTTAGTTGTACACAACAGCTATGGTATCGGCGTTTTCGAGGGCGTCCAGAAGCTGACACAGGACAAAATCAGCAAGGATTATATAAAAATCCGCTATGCAGGCACAGACGTGCTTTATGTCCCCGTAACCCAGCTCGACCTTATTTCACGCTATATCGGCAGCGGCGACATAAACACCGTTAAGCTCTCAAAAATGCACACCGACCAGTGGCAGAAGGCCAAGACAAAAGCCAAGGCTGCCGCAAAGGAAATGGCGGCGGAGCTTACTGAGCTTTACGCAAAGAGAATGAAGAGCAAGGGCTTCGCCTTTTATCCCGACGGCAGCGAGCAGGCAGATTTTGAAAACCACTTCAATTATGTGGAAACCGACGACCAGCTTCGCTGTATTGCGGAGATAAAACGGGATATGGAATCCGAAAGACCTATGGAGCGCCTTTTGTGCGGCGACGTAGGCTTCGGAAAGACGGAGGTTGCTCTCCGCGCGGCGTTCAAATGCGTCATGAGCGGTAAGCAGTGCGCTCTTTTATGCCCTACAACGGTGCTTGCGTGGCAGCACTATCAGACTATTTTAAAGAGAATGGGCGATTTCCCCGTAAATGTGGATTTGCTCTCCCGTTTCCGCACTCAGAAGGAAATAAAGAAAACCGTTGAAAAATTAAAGGCAGGCACAGTGGATATCGTGGTTGGTACGCACAGGCTCGTACAGGACGATATTGATTTCAGAAGCCTCGGCCTTGTAATCATAGACGAGGAGCAGCGCTTCGGTGTTGCCCACAAGGATAAGTTCAAGGAAATGTTCGCAGGGGTGGATATCCTCACCCTCTCCGCAACACCTATCCCCCGTACTCTCAATATGGCCATGTCGGGTATCAGGGACATGAGCGTTATCGAAACTCCGCCCCAGGACAGACAGCCCGTTACTACCTACGTTATCGAGCATAACGAGGGAGTTATTGCACAGGCGATAAATAAGGAGCTGCGCCGCAACGGTCAGGTTTACTATATCCATAACCGTATCGAAAGTATCATGCAGTGCGCCGCCCAGCTTCATGCCCTTGTGCCCGAGGCAAGAATAGGTATCGCCCACGGAAAAATGGAGGAGGACGAACTTTTAGAGGTATGGCGCAAGCTCTTGGAGCATGAAATTGACGTTTTAGTCTGCACGACCCTCATTGAAACAGGCGTCGATGTCCCCAACTGCAACACGCTTATCATAGAAAATGCCGATTATATGGGTCTTGCACAGCTTCACCAGCTCCGAGGAAGAGTCGGACGTACCAACCGCCGCGCCTTTGCTTATTTTACCTTCAGACGGGGTAAGATGCTCAGCGAGGTGGCAACAAAGCGTCTTGACGCAATACGTGAGTTTACAAAATTCGGCTCGGGCTTCAGAATTGCCATGCGTGACCTTGAAATCCGCGGCGCAGGTTCAATCCTCGGCGCAAGCCAGTCGGGACACCTGTCGGCGGTAGGCTACGATATGTATTTAAAGCTCCTTGACGAGGCAGTCAAGGAAGAACGGGGCGAAACTGCGGAAATCAAGCCCGAATGTCTCGTTGACGTAAAGATTGACGCATTTATCCCCGAAAGCTATATTTCAAACCAGGCACAGCGTATAAGCTGCTATAAGCGCATTGCCCTTATCAGAAACGAGGACGACGCTTACGACGTTACCGACGAGCTTCTTGACCGCTACGGCGACCCGCCCAAGCCCGTACTGGGACTTATCGAGGTGGCGCAGATACGTAATCTCGCCCAGAACGCAGGAATTACCGAAATAATGCAGAACAAGGATGGTCTTAATTTCTACACCGAAAAGCCCGATATGCAGAAGATAGGAAAGCTCAACACCGTGCTGAACGGACGGCTTAACCTTAATCTCATGGGCAGGGCGTGCATAAAAATCGAGCCGAAGAAGAACGAAGGTACGCTGGAGCTTATGAGGACCGTGCTGGAGGGACTGCAGAATGAAGCGGACTAGTCTTATCTTAATGGCGGCGCTTCTCCTCTGCGGCTGTAACAGTGCGGAGCCTGCGGAAATAACAACACCTGCGGCGACAATTACAACCACCGCTGAAACAAGCGTTCTGACCTCAGAAACTGCAATCACCACCGTTATTGAAACCGCTGAAACAGAAACAATCGGCGTTTCTGCTCCCGAAGTGGAAAAGACAGACGGGCAGAAACAGCTTGAAGATCTTATCATATCTGCGGCAAAGGAACAGGGAATGTATGACGACAGCTTTGCCGTTCATGGTCAGCTTTTCGGGGATTTTGACGGTAACGGAGCCGAGGAGCTTGCGGCAGTATACGGCAACAGAAATAAGGCTCTTTTTGAGGATTTATGCCACGGAGCAGTCTGGTTCGCTTCGGGCGGAAAAGCGGAATGTCTTACCGAGGAATTTGACTGGCTTGCACCGAGGCTTGTAACCTCAGACGGAAAGTCTTTTATAAAGCTGGAAAAGTGCTATGTTTCCAGCAGTTCTTCGTATTATTTCATTATAGAGAACAGCACCGCAGAGGCTGTGCCCTTACCAATAGTCCAGGGACTTTATCCTGACGGCGAATACGGCGATTTTACGGGCGTACAAAGCGCCTACGATATGTCAGTTGCGGTTTATGAGGACGGCGGAAACCCGATTTCCACAGGGCATACCTGGAAAACCTATTGGTATTATCTTATGGACGGCAGTATTTACAGCTATTATGCCGAAGAGCTTACTGAAGATGAATTTCTCGCCTACGAGGGCGCACAGGAGCAGCTGTACTCTGTTTATAAAGAGGGCAGGGAAGTTAAATCAATACTGAAATGGGGCAGCGGCATTATTACCGTAAGCTGGCAGAAGTTCAGCGAAAACGGGGACATTGAAGGTTATTCCTTCGGGAATATCCTTCTTGATTACCGCGGTAAAGAGGTATTTCCCCATGCCGACGGATACGATAACAGCGGCTTTTATCTTAATCCTGATTACAGTGAAATAACCGCCTTCGACCGCTGTATGATAAAGCTGTACGACAGCGCTGAAGCCTCACCCTCGGACAAGGTGAAGGAGCGGGCAATGACAGGAGATACGCTTTATGCAAGCTACTGCGGAAAGCTCTGGCGGGTTAATGAAAGCGGCGCGGAAATTCTGGAAGAAAGTGCGGAAAGCTATGATAATTTTCCGCAGTACATAAAGGAAAGGATAACACAATGAATTTAAAAGAAGAGTTCAACAGCTTTGTAAGCAACGCAAAAAGAGAAATTGACGAGCACCTCACCGAGGAGAAAAAAGCCGAATACAAGGCAGATTTAAAAGAGCTTGGCGGAGATTTAAAGACCCTCGGAAAAAATATCGGAAGCGAGTTCAAAGATTTCACCGATAAGCGCCTTACTGAGGAGAAAAAAGCAGAATATAAAGCTGCAGCCAGCAAGGCGGCTGACGCTACGGGCGAGGCTGTCTCAAAGCTGGGACAGGGAATAAAGGGATTATTCAAATAAAGAAAGGAAGATAAAATTGTCGGTACTGGACATTTTAAATAAACTTAAAACCGAAAGAGAGCCTATGGTGACAGGGGCGGTTGAGTATATAATCTGCGGGCTGGGCAACCCCGGCACTCAGTACGAAAATACCCGCCACAATGCAGGTTTCATGGCGATAGATACAATCGCAGAGAATATTCACGCAGACGTAAAAAAGCTGAAGTTCAAATCCCTTACGGGAGATGTAATGCTCGGCGGAGTGCGCTGTCTTTTAATGAAGCCCACCACCTTCATGAACAACAGCGGCGAAGCGGTTATCGAAGCGCTTAATTTCTATAAGCTGTCCCCCGAAAGGCTTATCGTAATCTATGACGATATTTCCATGGACGTAGGCAGGACAAGAATACGCCGTAAGGGCAGCGACGGCGGCCACAACGGCATAAAGAGCATTATTCTCAACACAAACAGCGATAATTTCCCCCGCATAAAAATCGGCGTAGGCGCAAAGCCCCACCCCGATTATAACCTTGCGGACTGGGTGCTTTCTCCCTTTTTAAAGGAGCAGGCTGAGGCTCTTGAAACTGCGCTTTCCAACGCGGCAAAGGCGGCGGAGTTAATGGTGCAGGGCAAGACTGATGAGGCTATGAATAAATATAATAAGTAATACGTTTTATACAGATAGTAAAGATACGGATAAATTACCTTTATTTTCACTTGACTATAAAAATGAGAGGTAATATAATAGTAGCATATCCCCTGAAAGGAGAAACGAAATGGCGGAAAAGAAGAAAAAAGCGAAAAAGGAAACAGTTAAGCCCTTAAAGCCTGTTTTCGCTTCCGCAAACGTGATTTATTCAGCTATTTTCTTCGGCGGAATCACAATAGCCATGCTGGCACTTCCAAGACCTACACATTCGCTTCTGGAGCAGCGCCCTCTGGCAGTATTCCCCGAATTTACATACGAAGATTTTCTGAACGGCGATTATACCGAGGGTATTGCCGAATTTTACAACGATACCGTACCCTACCGCGACAATATCAAGAAGGTTTCCGCAGGGATAAAAAGCCTTTACGGCGTAGCTGTTGAGGGCGAGGAGATACACGGTCAGCTTGTGGCAGTTACCGAAGAACCCGAGGAGGACGAGGAAATCCCCGCTGTGGTTCCCGTTACAACGCCTGTGACAACTACCGTGCCTGTTATCGGAGATTCGGTCAGAGAGCCTGAAATCACCACTCAGGCAACCACGACCACAACAACCACCACAACTGCGGCAACTACCACCGAAAAGAACATAAACGAAATTGCCGACGGTGTAATCACCAACGGTCAGGTTGTAACCAAGCTTGAGGATGGACATTACTGGGCTATCTCCCTTTTCGGCGGAGGAAAGGGCAAGACCTACGCCGCCGCCCTTAACCGCTTCAGACAGGAGCTGGGCGAGGACGTAAATATCTACTCAATGGTAGTGCCCACTGCAGGCGAATACTACCTGCCATCGAAATATGACGAATACAACGCAAGCCACCGTAAGAGCGTGGATAGTATAAATTCACAGCTCAGCGAGGGAATTACCGCCGTTGACGCGATTACCGCCCTGGGCGAACACACCGACGAGCCTATCTACACCCGTACCGACCACCACTGGCAGGCACTGGGCGCATACTATGCGGCAGAAGCCTTTGCCAAGTCGGCAGGCGTTCCCTTTGCGGATTTATCCACATATCAGGAAGTGGTGATTGACGGCTACGTAGGTACAATGTATATGTACACAGAGAGCGTAAACCTGCTGAACGACCCCGAACAGTTCGTTTATTACAAGCCCTCCAACGAATACACCGTCAATTATTACGACACAGCCTATAATTTCGACATGACCTTCCCCTTATTCGTGAAGATGCCCGTAGGCTCGTCATATTCAACCTTCATGGGCGGCGACGCCAAGATAGTCCGTATTGAAACCGACTGCAAGAACGGCAGAAAGCTGCTCATTTTCAAGGACAGCTACGGCAATGCGGAGGTACCCTTCTATACAGGCTCTTTTGAAGAAATCTATGTGTGCGATATGCGTTATTTCGACCTTAACGCCGTTAATTTCATAAAGGAGCAGGGAATTACCGACCTGTTGTTCACAATGTGTACCTTCTCTGCGGTAGGCCCCAATGCAAACGGGCTTGACGCACTCTTTACAAACCCTGTGGCGGTCGAAACTACCACCGCCGCTGAAACCACAACTGTTCCTCCCGAAAGCAATGAAGAATAATAAAATTAAAGCGGCGCTTTTGCTGAGCCTTACAGCGTTTCTGTGCTCCTGCGGACAGGAAAATGTAAATGCTGTCACCTTCAGAACGGTTAAAACCGAGGGAATCAGCGCATACATTGCCGCTGACCACGCTACCAGCGCCACCACGGCGGAGCTGACCGAAACGGAGGAAATTATAACCACCGAAGCGGTTACAAGCAAGACAAAGCACTATGAAACAACTATCCCCGAAACACTCATAGGCGGTACGGAAGCAACCACTGTTTCCGCAGAAACCACAGCGGAAACCACCACAGCAGCCCCTGTAATCACCGCGGCTGAAACCTCGCCTCTTGAAACTATGCCGAAGCCCGAAGTAACAACAATCGGGTCGGGCGCATATAATGTCATAGACGACAGCGGCCTCATGATTTCGGAAATTGACGGACATTACTGGGCGCTGATGCCCTGCTGGGGCACATACTCACTGTGCGAAAGCTGGGCGGAAAGCGTAAACAGCTTTAAGGCTCAGCTCCCCGACGTTGCCGTATATAATATGGTAGTGCCCACTTCCAGCGAGTTTTACGTACCCGAGGGTTTTGACAACTTCACTTCGAGCCAGTGGAATAAAATCGACCATATCCGTGCCTGTCTTAAGGACGTAAGGAATGTGGACGCTTATTCCGCCCTTGCGGCGCATACCGATGAAGAAATATACTCCCGCACCGACCATCACTGGTTCCCTCTGGGCGGATACTATGCGGCGCAGGCGTTTGCGGTTGAAGCGGGGGTGAATTTCCCTTATATTGAAGCATATAAAAAGGTAACACGGGGCGGATTTGTAGGCTCAATGTATATGTATACAGAAAGCGGTCTTATCTATAACGACCCCGAGGAGTTCGACCTTTATATTCCACCCAATAACGACAGCCTTTCCACAAGATACTATAACGGATATTTTCAGAACGGCTATGAGGGCGAGCTTATAACCTCTCCCGACGCAGGCGCTTACTACTGCTCCTTTTTAGGGGCGGATAATATCATCGCGGAAATAGAAACGGGGGTAAAAAACGGCAGAACCCTTGTGATTTTCAAGGAAAGCTACGGAAACGCAGTTGTGCCATTCCTTACTTCTTCTTTTGAAAAAATCTATGTCTGTGATATACGGTACTTTTACCTTAACGCCGTTAAATTCTGCAAGGACGTAGGCGCTACCGACCTGCTCTTCTCGGTCTGCACCTTTACTCCTGCGGGAACAAACGGCAATTATCTTCAGAAGATATTAAATTACTAAAGGACTGATTAAAATAAAAGATATTTTCACCTACCCCTTTGACAGCGGATATCTGCTGAAAAAGCAGAAAAGCCTTAAAAAAGGCTTCAAAAATGACGGGATAAAGCGTATTCCCGTTAAGATCGCAATACTGGCAGGCTCTACCGCAAATGCCGTAGCCGACCAGCTTGAGCTTTTTCTGCTGAACTACGGTCTTGAACCCGTATTTTATCTTTCAGAATACGGTCAGTACTGGCAGGACGCAATGTTTCCTCCCGAGGAGCTGACAGATTTCAAGCCCGACCTGATTTACATATACACCACCAACCGCAATATCAGCCGCTATCCCTCAGTAAGCGAGAGCAGAGAAGAGGCAGAGGCGCTTATTGACGGGGAATTTATGCGCTATAAGCAGATGTGGGAAAGCTTAAAGGAAAAATTCGGCTGTCCCATAATCCAGAACAACTTTGAACAGCCGCCCTTCCGCCTTTTAGGCAACTCCGACGGAACGGATATCCACGGCAGAGTAAGGGTTGTAAATGAGCTTAACCTGAAATTCGCACAGTATGCGGAAAACGAACCTAAACTCTACATTAACGATATCAACTATGTTTCCGCCTGCTACGGGCTGGATAACTGGTCGGATAATCTGGCATGGCAGATGTACAAATATGCCCTGTCCTTACAGGCTGTACCGTACCTCGCTGCAAACACGGCAGCGATTATCAAGGCAATCTACGGCAAGAACAAGAAGGTTATCGCCCTCGACCTTGACAACACCCTCTGGGGCGGCGTTGTGGGCGACGACGGGGCAGATAATATAAAAATAGGTATGGACTTACCCCAGGGGCAGGTTTATTCCGAATTTCAGGAATATCTGAAATTACACAAGGATTTAGGTATACTTCTCACTGTTTGTTCAAAGAATGATTATGAGAACGCCGAGGCGGGGCTTAATCACCCCGAGGGTACTCTCCGCCCCGATGATTTCACGGTTATCAAGGCAAACTGGGAAAACAAGGACAGAAATATCCTTGAAACGGCTGAGGAGCTTAATTTGCTCCCCGAAAGCTTTGTTTTCGCCGACGACAACCCCGCTGAACGGGAAATCGTCCGCGAACAGCTTAAAGGCACTGCCGTTCCCGAAATGGACGGTGCGGAAAACTATATCCGTATTCTGGACCGCAACCATTATTTTGAGGTGGTTTCGCTTTCCGAGGACGACCGCAGACGAGGAGAAATGTACAAAGCCAACGCACAGCGTGCAAGCCTTCAGAAAAGCTTCTCCGACTACGGCGAGTACCTTGACAGCCTCGATATGACGGCAGAGATTGCGCCCTTTGCGCCCCCTTATCTCCAGCGTATAGCCCAGCTTACCAACAAGAGCAACCAGTTCAACGTTACCACCCGCCGCTACACCGAAAGCGAGATTGAGGAAATCGCGGCTGACGGCGGATATATTCCGCTTTACGGACGGCTTTCCGACAAGTTCGGGGACAACGGCGTGGTTTCCGTTGTTATCGGACGCAAGGACGGCGGAACGCTCCATATTGATTTATGGATTATGAGCTGCCGTGTCCTGAAAAGAGAAATGGAATTCGCAATGCTGGATAAAGTCGTTGAAGCCGCAAAGGCGCAGGGTATAAAGAAAATTATGGGATATTATTATCCCACCGCCAAAAACGCAATGGTAAAGGAATTATTCGGCAGCTTCGGCTTTACAAAGGTATCCGACAAGGACGGAAATACTGTATGGGAGCTTGAAACAAGCGGTTACAAGCCTTATACAAAGCATATAAAAATGTAACAGAAAGGATTTTTTATCATGAACGAGATTTACGAAAGATTAAACGAAGTATTCAGAGATTTTTTTGACGACGAGGATATCGACCTTGACGAGGAAACCACCGCAGACGACATTGACGACTGGGACAGCCTCAACCATATCACCCTTATGGCGGCAGTAGAGGACGAGTTCGGAATCCGCTTCACCATGGGCGAGGTTTCGGGCATGAAGAATGTGGGCGAAATGGCTGAAATCATAAAGGACAGAATGAACTGATATCGAGGAAAAACAGATATAAATGTTTTTTCGGCGGATTTTTTGGCTATTTGATATATTGACAAACCGCAGTTTTTATATTATCATAGTGATATATTTTTTCAGATGACAGAAACCAGGCGTTTTGCATAGCCCGTGCTATGTCAGAATGCCTGTTTATAATTTATGTGCAGAACAAAATTGCAGAAAGGGATATTGTATGTCAGAAATTATCGACGTATCCAGAATTTTCGGTGAGGACGTTTTCAACGAATCCACCATGAGAAAAAGACTCCCCAAAGACGTTTTCAAAAAGCTTAAGGAAACCATGAATACAGGCCGCGAGCTGGACAGCACAATCGCCGAAAGCGTAGCCACCGCCATGAAGGACTGGGCAATAGAAAAGGGCGCTACCCACTACACCCACTGGTTCCAGCCCATGACAGGTATCACCGCCGAAAAGCACGACAGCTTTATAGCTCCCACGGGCGACGGCACGGTTATTATGGAATTTTCGGGCAAGGAGCTTATAAAGGGCGAAACTGACGCTTCCTCCTTCCCCTCGGGCGGTATCCGCGCAACCTTTGAAGCCAGAGGCTATACCGCTTGGGACCCGACCTCCTTCGCTTTTGTAAAGGATAATACATTATACATACCCACCGCTTTCTGCTCCTACACAGGTGAAGCACTGGACAAGAAAACACCTCTTCTGCGCTCCATGGACGCTCTTTCCGTTCAGGCACTGAGAGTATTACGACTTTTCGGCAACACCACTTCCAAGCGCGTTATCCCCACGGTAGGCGCTGAACAGGAATATTTCCTTATCGATAAGAGCGTTTACGAAAAGCGCAAGGATTTACTCTTTACAGGCCGTACCCTCTTCGGTGCGCCCGCACCCAAGGGTCAGGAAATGGAAGACCACTATTTCGGCGTAATCAAGCAGAGAGTTTCCGACTATATGAAGGACCTCGACTTTGCTTTATGGAAGCTGGGCGTGCCCTCCACCACAAAGCACAACGAGGCTGCACCCGCACAGCACGAAATGGCGCCTATCTTCGCTTCCGCAAACCTTGCTGCTGACCAGAACCAGCTTGCTATGGAAATGATGCAGAAGATTGCCAAGAAGCATGACATGGTGTGCCTGCTCCACGAAAAGCCCTTCAAGGGCGTTAACGGCTCGGGTAAGCACGATAACTGGGCACTTTCCACCGATGACGGTCAGAATCTCCTTAACCCCGGAAAGCTCCCCGGCGAAAACGCGCAGTTCTTAACCTTCCTTGCGGCAGTTATCAAGGCCGTTGACGATTATGCAGAGCTGCTCCGCCTTTCCGTGGCTACCGCAGGCAATGACCACCGCCTCGGCGCTCACGAGGCTCCCCCCGCTATTATCTCCATATTCCTCGGCGATGAGCTGGATGAAGTGGTTAAGGCTATTATAGAAGGCAGAATTGTGGTAAAGAAGTCGGCGTATTTCGACCTCGGTATCATGACCCTGCCCAAGTTCAAAAAGGATAATACAGACCGCAACAGAACCTCTCCCTTCGCCTTTACAGGCAACAAGTTCGAGTTCCGTTCCGTTGGCTCTACCCATAACGTGGCTACACCCAACATTATCCTCAATACTATCGTTGCGGAATCTCTCAGACTTTTTGCTGATGAGCTGGAAAAGGCAACTCCCGAAAACTTTGACGAAATCCTTCACGCTCTCCTTGTAAAGACCTTCAAGAACCACAGCAGAGTAATCTTCAACGGCAACGGCTACGGTGATGAATGGGTCAAGGAGGCCGAAAAGAGAGGACTTCCCAACCTTGTTTCCGCTGTGGACGCACTCCCCCATTTCGAGGATAAAAAGTCCATCGACGTTTTCACTCAGCATAAGGTATTCACCGAACGTGAAATCCACGCGAGAACCGAAATTCTCCTTGAAAATTACTACAAGACAATCAATATCGAGGCTCATACCGTTGTTGAAATGGTAAAGCGCGACTATACTCCCGCAGTCATGTCCTATCAGAAGAACCTCTGCGATATCATCGCTTCAAAGAAGAATGTGGGCATCGACGTTACCGTGGAAATGAACACCGTGCAGAAGATTTCGTCCCTGACTTCCTCTATGGTAGCAAAGAACGAGACCCTCGAAAAGCTCCTTGATGAGGCCAAGAAGCTTACCGCCGACAAGGAAAGCGCAGGCGTTGAAAAAATCGCACGCTTCTATCATGATGAAATTTTTGCAAAAATGAATGAAATCAGAGCAGACGTTGACGAGCTTGAAACCATGGTTGCAAGCAGCTACTGGCCTGTTCCTGCTTACGGAGAAATCCTTTTCTCGGTTAAATAAGATTTAAAACATTTAATCCCGCAGTGCAGACTGCGGGATTTTTTATGATAAATTTCAGGGATTTACAATAAGCTCGGTGTTTACAGGGAATACATATAATATATCGTCCATGGCAAAGCTGTTTTTATCTACGCTTTCATGAACCTGCACATACTGGGCATATTCGGGATATTCCGCAAGCAGTACGGTGCTTTCACCGTCCGAATAAACCCCCGCGTCAAGGTAGAAATCCGACTCAAAATCCGCCTGCGGTGTGCTTTCTGTACGGATTATGTCGGCTATGTAGTTTTCCTCCAAGAAAAGCTCTGAAAATTCCGAAGCTCCGCCATGGCATACCGAAATATATTCACCGTCCGTAAAAACGACATAATCCGTGGGCGTTATGGAGTCGATATGATAAATCACGCCGTCAAGCATTATAAGATTTGCAGGTATTCCCGTGGTGGCTTCTTCATCTTCACTTAATGCCTCTTCAACAGTTTCAACGCCTGTTGTTGAAAAATCGGCGCTTGTTACAGCAGCAGAATCGGTGTTTTCGGAAAAACAACCTGACAGCGAAAATGCCGCGATCAGTATTGCAGATATTTTTTTCTTCATAACAATCACCTAAAATTTCAGGCTATAAAAAAGGTTGTAATCCACTCCATTGAATATGAAACACCACTATATGTATGAACATATAAAAAGCTACTGCTTGTTTGTGTCGGATTACCGCTTGCTATAACGCTTTGGGGAGTACCATTTAAAATAGAAGGGTCATAAAAAGTATAGACTGTTTTATCTGTATAGATATAAATTGAATATATCTCTAAAGCATGTGTGAGTCCTTGATCGCTATCCTGAACATTAATATGGACTGGTTTACCGCTTGAAAGTTTTTGAAATACTGTGTTCGGATTAGAAGGTCCGTTCGTGTTATTTGCAGTATAGCCGTACTTTGTGTAAGCGTTTTTTACAGCAGAGTTGGTGCCCGTTGTTGTTCCTACTGCTTTCGATACATCATCAGCATATATAAAGTTTGAACTGCTGGGAGTGTATCCGAGTAAATAATTTACTGTCATAGCAACGCAAGCCGCCCAACACAACACATATCCGCTTCCTGTGTCTTGATTTGGCACAAATGAAAAATTACTAAGTGTTTTGCTGCCCAAGGAGGCAGAACGTGCATTAGCGCTCGCATTTACAATCAAATTATATTCAATAGGAGTTGTTTTGGTAATGGGCGTTTGCAGAGAAGCATTGCCGACAAAATCGGCTTTTTCGATAGAGTCAATAGCAACGGCGCTTGTTTCCGAAACAACAAAAGTATTGTTATTATTTACCACAAAAGCAATTTCTTCGTTTTTGACATACATTTCTTTTATTTCCGACTGAATATCGGTATCAAAAACCGAATAGTAATTTCCATCTACAAAGTTGATTTCTAGTTTTCCCGATATATCGTTGTCCTGAAAAATAAATGAATAATAACGAGGGGGATCGGAATTATCAACTTCAAAAATATTACTAGCGTAATAAGTTGATGAGGCATCGAAATTTCTTGAGGCTAAATAAACCGGTGTAACTTCCATTATATATTCCTCGATTGTATACTTCTCCTCCTTATTCACGCTCTCCGCCGAAGCCGATACCGAAGTAACCGTCATTACTGCCGCCAGCATAGCTGCTGTGATTCTCTTAAAGATTTTCGTTTTCATGTTTTTGTCCTTTCCACTTGGTTATAAACCCAAGTCTTGAAAATTTTTATTTGTTCTTTTGACCGTATCCCATAAATTTCGGCTCTGCCGAGGGAATTTCTACCTCCTTCATTATTTATTACGAATAAGGGTACAAATTTGTGACAAAAAAACAGGCATTTTTTAAGAAGCCCTTCACTTTCTCTCTTTTGCACAAAATATTTGAAAATAATTGTGCAGTATAACCATACAACGCGTTGTTTCCCAGTCCGCTCCCTGCCTGCGGCAGATATGTATTTTATTTGAAAAATAATTTTTAAAATTTTTTTCAAAAAATTTGCAAAAATACTAGCAATTACGTTAAAAATCTGCTATAATATATTTGTTATGCAGAATACCATGCATTTCTGATACTTTTGGTATAATTTATCGGATATATTACGTTATGTATGGACAAGCTGCGAAACTAATTTATTTTATTGGAGGTAATACCAATGGCACACAAGTATTGTTATTTATTCTCCGAGGGTAATGCAGACATGCGTGAAATCCTCGGCGGTAAGGGTGCTAACCTTGCAGAAATGACCAACATGGGTCTTCCTGTTCCTCAGGGCTTCACAATCTCCACAGAAGCCTGCACAGCTTACTACGATGACGGTCGCAAGATCAACGACGAAATTCAGGCACAGATTAACGAATATATCGTTAAGATGGAAGAAGTTACAGGCAAGAAGTTCGGCGATAAGACTAACCCTCTTCTCGTTTCCGTACGTTCCGGTGCCCGTGCTTCCATGCCCGGTATGATGGACACAATCCTCAACCTCGGTCTTAACGAAGACGTAGTTAACTATATGGCAGAAGCTTCCAACAACCCCAGATGGGCTTGGGACTGCTACAGAAGATTTATCCAGATGTACTCCGACGTAGTTATGGAAGTTGGTAAGAAGTACTTCGAAGAACTTATCGACGAAATGAAGGCTGCTAAGGGCGTAACTCAGGACGTTGATTTGACAGCAGAAGATTTAAAGGAACTTGCTAACCAGTTTAAGGCAGAATACAAGGCAAAAATCGGTGCAGATTTCCCTACCGATCCCAAGGAGCAGTTAATGGCTGCTGTTAAGGCTGTATTCCGTTCTTGGGACAACCCCAGAGCGAATGTATACCGTCGTGACAATGATATCCCTTATTCATGGGGTACTGCTGTTAACGTACAGATGATGGCATTCGGTAATATGGGTGATACATCAGGTACAGGTGTTGCGTTTACACGTGACCCGGCTACCGGTGAGAAGAAGCTTATGGGTGAATTTCTTATGAATGCACAGGGTGAAGACGTTGTTGCAGGTGTTCGTACTCCCAATAAGATTTCAGAATTACAGACAGTTATGCCTGAAGTATATGAACAGTTTATTAAGATTTGTGCAACTTTGGAAGATCATTACAGAGATATGCAGGATATGGAATTTACCATTGAAGACAAGAAGCTTTATATGCTTCAGACACGTAATGGTAAGAGAACGGCTCAGGCTGCTTTACAGATTGCATGTGACTTGGTAGATGAAGGCATGATTACAGAGGAAAAGGCGGTTTCTATGATTGATCCCAGAAACTTGGATACTTTGTTACATCCTCAGTTTGATGCAGAAGCTATTAAGAAAGCAGTTCCTGTTGGTAAAGCTCTTGGTGCTTCACCGGGTGCGGCTTGCGGTAAGGTTGTATTTACAGCAGAAGATGCTAAAGAATGGAATGCAAGAGGCGAAAAGGTTGTACTCGTTCGTCTTGAAACATCACCTGAAGATATTGAAGGTATGAAAGCTGCTCAGGGTATCTTAACTGTACGTGGCGGTATGACTTCTCACGCAGCAGTAGTTGCTCGTGGTATGGGTACTTGCTGTGTATCCGGTTGTGGCGATATCGCAATGGATGAAGCAAATAAGAAATTTACGCTTGCAGGCAAAGAATATCATGAAGGAGATTTTATCTCTATCGATGGTTCTACCGGTAAGATTTATGACGGTATTATCCCTACAGTGGATGCTACCATTACAGGTACATTCGGACGTATTATGGCATGGGCAGACAAGTATCGTGTACTTAAGGTTCGTACCAATGCAGATACTCCTGCAGATGCTAAGAAAGCTCGTGAGCTTGGCGCAGAAGGTATCGGTCTTTGCCGTACAGAGCATATGTTCTTCGAAGAAGACAGAATTGCTACTTTCCGTGAAATGATTTGTTCGGATACTGTTGAAGAAAGAGAAGAAGCATTAGAGAAGATTCTTCCTTATCAGCAGGGAGACTTTGAGAAATTATACGAAGCTTTGGAAGGAAATCCTGTTACAATCCGTTTCTTGGATCCCCCTCTCCATGAGTTCGTTCCTACAGAGGATGATGACATTAAGAAGCTTGCTGATGCAAAGGGCAAGAGCGTAGAAGAGATTAAGGCAATTATCGATTCACTTCATGAATTTAACCCTATGATGGGTCACAGAGGTTGCCGTCTTGCAGTTACTTATCCTGAAATTGCAAAGATGCAGACTAAGGCTGTTATCCGTGCTGCAATTACAGTAAAGAAGGCACATCCCGATTGGAATGTAAAACCTGAAATTATGATTCCTCTTGTATGTGAAATTAAGGAATTAAAGGTTATTAAGAAAATGGTTGTTGAAACTGCAAATGCAGAAATCGCAGCTGCAGGTATTGCACTGGAATACGAAGTTGGTACTATGATTGAAATTCCCCGTGCAGCACTTACTGCAGATGAAATTGCTGCAGAAGCTGATTTCTTCTGCTTCGGTACAAACGATTTAACACAGATGACCTTTGGTTTCTCTCGTGATGATGCAGGTAAGTTCTTGGATGCTTACTATGACAGCAAGATTTTTGAAAACGATCCGTTTGCAAGACTTGACCAGAATGGTGTTGGAAAGCTTATGGAAACAGCAATTAAGCTTGGTAAGCCTGTAAATGACAAGCTTCACATCGGTATCTGTGGTGAGCACGGTGGCGATCCTACTTCTGTAGAATTCTGCCACAAGTTAGGTTTGGACTATGTTTCATGTTCACCTTTCCGTGTGCCTATCGCAAGACTTGCAGCAGCACAGGCAGCAATTAACCAAAAATAGTGAACGGATGTTCATAAAGAGAGGGCTTTCTCATCACGAGAAAGCCCTTTATTGTTTTAGAATATAAAACTTTGATAACATATATTAACACATAGAAAATTCATATTATTGTCTACGATGTCTCTGATGAAATGCATGCATCGACCATTTTTGTGGTAATGAGATTTATTGTGTCATTTTCCTTGTTGAAAAAAGGAGTCCCATTGGGAAATGCAAAATTGGTCACTACAATTTCTACTTGAGTTTTTTCTTCATCTGTCATATCTTTGAAACGACGTAGCTCGTAATAAAATCCTTTTTTAGCATAACATTCATTTGCCATAGCAATTGCCATATCATTTGTCCAGTTGTGGTTCTTTTTTCTAGTATCCGAAATTGTAACACGATTGCTTGCTACAAAGAAATTGTTTGCATTATGTATTTTGATGAGAGCACGAGCAAGTTTTTTGTGAGGAAAAATTTTGTTTTCATCAATGTCGGATTTATCTGATTTATCATCGTAGACATCCTCAGAATAAAAATAAGGGCTATCAATATAAAATAATACATTGGTTTTTTTGTTATGCTTTTTTATAAAATAGAAAGCATCGGAGCAAGAGATATTTACATTTTTAAGACGTTGACTTATTCGATATAAAGGAATCATTTTATTTGACCATAATTCTTTCAAATACCAAAAATATCGTATATCACTGCGGTTACCTTGAGGAACATCAATATAGGAGATTTTATCAGAATAATGTGAAAAGTGAAGTAATATAAAGATGTTCAAGGCACAATCTAATGGTGATGATGCTAACTTTTTTTCATGGGATTTAAAATAGTTGCTTTGTGCATTATCAAAGGTCTCTCTTGAATATTCATATTGCATATACTTTAGTTTGAACTCTAGCAGATTATCACGAATAGTTTTTACGAGGGATACCATATCATAATCAAGGTCGTTTAAAAAGCAATTCTTTGATGCGGGAGCGTTTGAATAATGCAAAAACATATTTGCAGACCCCATAAAAGGTTCTGCATAATACTCAATGTTTGATTCTTGTTTTGTTAATTCATCAAAAATATTGGTTATCCACGCGCACATAGAAGCGTTTTTTTGACCAGGATAAGGAACAAGAGAGTCGCTAGAACTTATCGGAGATTCATCATATCTTTTGTAAATGGCATCATAAATTGCATACCGGATAAATTTTCCTTTTATAGATTGTTTAACATATTCATTAGTCTTTTTCTTAAAAACGTTTTTTTCTTCTAAAGAATTGATACTATCTATATATGCATAATAATCCTTATAAGTACGATAGTAGAAACTTAGAAAGTTGATTTTTGTCATACTTTCACGAAAGTCAATTTTTACAGTTTTATCATAGATTATGGATTGGTCATCTGCAAATTTGGAATACGAAGAATTTTTTTGTATGTATTGTCTTTCGTATGGATGTTGATATCGTTTTGGATGTAAAAATTCTTTTTGGCTCACTTTTTTTTTCGTGAGATTTTGATTACACCATTCATATCTATTGGAATATGTAAGACCTCTTAAGATTGCATCATCTATAACATCATGTATCTTGGCGGACAATTCCTTTGGTTCTAAATGGAAAGTTTCCATAAAAAGGGAAAGTAATTCTTGGGGGATTCGGAAGTCACATCTTACTGAATCATTCTTTTTTATTGATTTTGTCATAGAGATATCTCCTCTTTAGTATTTGATAAACTTATTTTATTTGAATTGGAATGTATTGTAAACAGGAAGAAGATTTTGGGAAATATAAAGCCGATGGTGTAATAAGTATTTTGCGAGTATAAAAAGTAAGTAAAAGTAACAGCATAATTGAAATCTGTCCGACAAAAGTGTATGTGGTTAACACTACATACGCTTTTTTGTGTCCTTTTTTACGCCCTATAAGGATAGCCAATACCACCAAAAACACAGCCATATTAGGGCAAGAAATTTGGTTATTTTATAGGGCAAATATAACTTGCTATACTCCCACTTCAGAGGTAACATACACACAACCAAAGAGAACAAATGTACGATTTGATGTGGAGGTAGTTAATATGCGTAATCAGAAGTTTGGTATTGAAATTGAGATGACCGGAATAACAAGAGCAAAAGCTGCAGAGGTGATTGCACAATATTTTGGAACAACTGCAAGCTATGTAGGTGGCGGATACGAGACATACGAAGCTGTGGATAATAAAGGCAGAAGATGGAAATGTATGAGCGATTCGTCCATTACTTGTCAGAGAAAAACAAGAAGCGGTCTTGTGAGTGCAGGTCGCGATTATGCAACGGAAGTTGTTAGTCCGATTCTTGTATATGAGGATATCGAAGATTTGCAGGAAATCGTCAGACAGCTTCGCCACGCAGGAGCCATCGTCAATGCATCTTGTGGTATTCATATCCATGTGGATGCTTCAGTTCATAATCCGTCAACCTTAAGAAATCTCGTAAATCTGATGGCACAGAAAGAGGATATCTTATACAAGGCTTTGAAGGTCGATGCAAGAAGAATGCAGTATTGCAACAAAGTTAATACAAGGCTCGTTGAGGTGGTTAATAAAAGGAAACCGAAAACCTTGGAGCAGTTAGCGGATATGTGGTATGCAGACGTATATGGTGACAGAGATGCTCACTATAACAGAAGCCGTTATAGAGGTTTGAACCTGCATGCGACATTTACGAAGGGAACAGTAGAGTTCCGGTTATTTAATTCCACCACACACGCAGGAGAGATTAAATCATATATTCAGTTCTGTTTGGCAGTAAGTCATCAGGCTTTGACACAGAAGAAAGCAAGCTGTCGCAGAAGTGTGTCAGACAATGAAAAATACACGATGAGGTGTTGGTTATTAAGACTGGGACTGAATGGTGATGAATTCAAAACCTGCAGACATCATATGACGAAGTGGTTAGAAGGGGATTCGGCATGGAGAAATGGAAGGAGTGCATAAGCACTTCTTCCTAGGAAATAAGGAGGAAAAAGATATGAGAAAAAAGACACTTTATGTAGCGTATGGAAGCAATTTGAATATTCCGCAGATGAGGACACGATGCCCACAAGCAAGGGTATATGGAGTGGGAAGAATAGAGGGGTATCGTTTGGTCTTTAAGGCATTAGGAGCATTTGCCTTTGCAACTATTGAACCTAGCGTGGATGAGTATGTTCCGGTTGTAGTGTGGGAGATTGACAGAATAGATGAAAACAATCTAGACCGATATGAAGGGTGTCCGGTTCATTACTACAAAGAAATGATAGAGGTTAGTATTGGCGATGAAAAGATTGAGGCAATGGTTTATCTTATGAATCAAAAGGCACGATATGCTATGCCGAGTAAATCATACCTTGAGACCATAGAGGAGGGGTATCAGAGTTTTGGTTTAAAGACACATAAGCTATATGAGGCATTGTATGGGTATCATATAAAAGATTATGGAGAAAGCATACTTAAGCATTATCGTAAAGTCAGAGGATATACACAGACACAGTTGGCAGAAGCAAGTGATGTAAATGTAGGTATAATCCGAAAATATGAGTCCGGAGAGCGAAGCATTAAGAATGGAAAAAGTAATACTGTAGCCAAACTTGCCAGAGCATTGGAGGTTCCGATAGAGGAGTTGTTGCAGTAAAGGGAGTATGTGATTTGCGGTTTAAAACCACCCTATATGGGTATAGAAACACACAACGGCAAACTTTATTTGTCCGACAAAATTGACGGAGCGAGGATACGAACCGGCATTCTGATGTAAGCTGAAAACATTATAATTCGCGTTTTGAGTATTCTGATGCTTACTAAAATCAATTTGATGTAAGCTGATAAAATGAGTCTTGGGTGCTTGTAGTTACGAGTAACACTGATTTTATTGTGATTCATACTTAACTTATTTCAATGTAAACTGAATTCATTTTAATAAATGAAAATGATTGGTTTGAGAGAGTACGAGCACGATAAGAACACACACTTTGATTTGAGTCATAGATAATAATAAGGCTATTCATGAGTTCTTTTATATGAATTGGTAGATAAACCTATATTATTAGAACATCAGAGAGAAGAGTAATATGCATATTTAAAGGATATTTAAGAGTGACATATAGTTAATTCAAGAGTAGAGACAGAAGATATATATTATCATACTAATACACAGTCAGTTTCGAGGTAAGCCAATCAACTCAGACAATTGAGAGCAATGTACATAATCAAGAGTAGAGGGATAGGATATATATTATGATGCTGATGTACAGATGAGTTCGGTGTAAGCCAATCAACTCAAACAATAGAAGCAGTAGAATTATGGGAGATAAATCTGTGTTAGCCCAGTTTTCTAGGGGAATGGTGCATACTTTGACAATTACCGGATTTTTATCCGAGAAGTCCAATTGAGGTATGTGATAACCTGCAAGAACATTGTTGTTTTACTGGGAAAAACAAGCCGGAGTTTGGAACATAAGAATTTTGCTTGGGTATTGAGAATAGATGTAAAAGATGAGAAATTGTCCGACAAAATTATAAAAAGGACATCGCAATTAGCGATGTCCAAAGGGTATTGATATTACTTTTTTGCTGATTTGATATGTTCTCGTAGAACAAGGTTTATATATTGACTAAAGTTCCGGTCATCAGCTTCAGCCAGTTCTTTTATTTTTTGAATAACTTCAGCATCCAAAGTAATGCTAACTTTTTCCTTTAATGGTTTGTTGTTCATAGTGCCACCTGCCTTTTTTTACACAGTAACACATTGTCGGATAAGGTATTGAAAAGTAGGATAAAGTAGTATAAAATAAGAAAAAGAAATTGAGAGGAGAATTAGTATGAAAAATAGTAAAGTATGTGCAGTAATTATGATGTTGATGTTAGTCGTAATGTTAAGTGGATGTGGAGAAGCAGAAGAGACAAGTGCAGACATATCAGAACCTGCATCTGTTATGGAAGAAGTCGTTGAGCCGGAAATCAGTGAGGAAGAAGAAATTATAACATCTGAGACTAGTGAAGAGACAAGTGTAGAAGAAGCTATTGTATCAGAAGAAAGTTCCGTTACTGAAGAAGAAAGTACAGAGGAGGTAGCTGAGGAAAACACCGAGTCTGAGGCAACGACAAGTACTGAAGGTAGCGATTTCGCAACGGATACCAACTTGGGAGGAACTGAGGACGACTTTATGAATTATTTAGAGCAGAATGGTTTCGGAGGCACCTACTATGACGGAGACAGTGCATCCAATGATGGTGGCTACCAGTTAGGGCAGAGTGGTATATATGACGGTGATGTAATCGGTACAGTTCAGTAAAGCTATCAGTTACCT
>JAFUNV010000192.1 GCA_017472865.1 Ruminiclostridium sp.
CGTGCCGCTGAAAGCGTTATTATCACCCTTCCCGCAAAGGACGGTGTTGAGGTTGGTACAATAAAGGCTTACCGCGAGGCTCAGAAAAATAAGAAGGCAACAATGTTCGTTGTAACACGTATGGAAGAGGAAAACTCCAACTTCTACAAGTGTCTCGAAGAATTAAAGACCAGCTTCGGTCCTTCTATCTGCCCTATCGTAGTTCCTTTTGACAAGTACGGAACTGTTGAAAGCTACATCAACCTTCTTGAAATGAAGGCTTATACATACGACAAGGACGGCAAGCCGACTGAAGTTGAAATGCCCGCTTCCGAAAACCGCCTCAAGGGCTTACGTGCAGCTATGGCAGAGGCTATTGCTGAAACTGATGAAGAACTTATGATGAAGTTCTTTGAAAACGAAGGCGAAGACTTTACAGAAGCTGAAATTATCAAGGGTCTCCACGACGGTATCGACCAGGGTATCATCACTCCCGTTGTCTGCTGCTCCGGCGATACTCTCGCAGGCGTTGATATGCTCCTTGACACTATCGTTTATATGCTTCCTTCTCCCGATGAAAGAAATGCAGAAGGAATCGAATATGATGAAACTGCACCTCTTGCAGCTCTTGTATTCAAGACAATTGCTGACCAGTTCATCGGTAAGCTCAGCTTTGTAAAGGTTGTCAGCGGTACACTTTCCGCAAAAACCGATATTGTCAACATGACCACAGGCGAGGCCGAAAAGTTCGGCAAGATGGTTGCTCTTAAGGGTAAGAAGCAGGAGGAAATGATTGAAGCCTACGCCGGTGATATCATTGCTCTCACAAAGCTCAACGCCAATACAGGCGATACTCTCTGCGACGGTCAGAAAACTGCTGAGCTTGATAAGATTGTATTCCCCGAGCCTTGCTACTTCAAGGCTGTAAAGGCTAAGGCAAAGGGCGATGAAGGCAAAATCAGCGCAGCTATCAGAAGACTCCTTGAAGAAGACCACACCCTCTGCTATATTCATAACCACGAAACTCATCAGCGTATCATCGGCGGTCTCGGCGAGCAGCATATTGATGTAGCTGTAAACAAGCTCAAGAATAAGTTCGGCGTTGAAGTTGTTCTTGAAGATCCGATTATCGCTTACCGTGAAACAATCCGCAAAAAGGTTACTGTTGAAGGCAAGCACAAGAAACAGTCCGGCGGTCACGGTCAGTACGGTCACGTTAAAATCGAATTCGAACCCGGCACTGAGGACAATCTTGTATTTGCTGAACAGGTATTCGGCGGAAGCGTTCCCAAGAACTTCTTCCCCGCTGTTGAAAAGGGACTTCAGGAAAGCGTTGAGCACGGTGTTCTCGCAGGATATCCTGTTGTACGTCTGAAGGCTACTCTCCTCGATGGCTCTTACCACCCCGTTGACAGCTCTGAACAGGCTTTCAAAATGGCTGCTCATCTGGCATACAAGAACGGTCTCGGTCAGGCTTCTCCCTGTCTCCTTGAACCTATCAAGCTTCTCACAATCACCGTGCCCGATGACAACACAGGTGATATCATGGGTATTGTAAACAAGAGACGCGGTGCAATCCTCGGTATGGAGCCCGTAGGCGAAGGTATGACTGCCATCAGCGCAGAACTTCCCGAAGCCGAAACAGGCGATTTTGCCACATATATCCGTCAGGTTACACGCGGCATGGGATATTTCACAATGGAATTCGCACGTTATGAACAGCTCCCTGCAAACCTTGAAGCAGATGTTATCGCAAATGCTCCCAAGTACAGTGAATACGAAGGTTAAGTTTACACTTGAACAGTCTCCGACACCCGTCGGAGGCTGTTTTTCTGTGTTAATAAGAATGGTTCTGTGAATTTATTGTAATATGCGCTTAAATTCCCAAAAACGCTTGAAATCCTTTTATCTCTGTGATATAATTTAAATGATTATATGAAAGGATTTTTCACTATGTCTACTGTCCTTATTGACAAAACATTATCGTACCTCCCCGTTCCCGCAGATTTTATCGAGCGCGAACAGCTCATGAAATACATAGACGGAATTTTTAACTGCGGTGCGGATTACATAGAAATAAACACCTCAATCATAGACCTGCTGGAGAATGTGGATTTAAGCGAAAAATATATTCTTCGCATAAAGTCTCTTGCTGACCTGAAAATGTGTCTGGACTATGATTTCGCTTATGTGGTGCTGCCTATCGCGCTTGCTCCGTTTTACAGCAAGCTGTCTCTCAGGCACAATATAATAGCAGAAATCCACGCAGATGAATATTCCGTACTTTCATACCTGCTCACTCTTAAAGAAAGCAGCCGTTTCAACAACATTTCAATGATTCGTCTTACGGGAAATATTGCAACAGGTGCTGAAAGCGCTGCAAGTTTTATGAAATGGTACAGAAGAAACCTCCATATTCCTGTAGATATCTGCCCTCTTAATACAATGCTTTCAGGCTCAGGAGACGCTATTGCTTTCTATCGTGAGAATGCAGACGCAATCACCCTTTCCTTTGGCAGCAATCACTACTATACCGCTTTTGAGGATTTCCTTATCAATCGTCAGATTCTCAACAGAAGCTTCATGCCCCAGGAAGTCATTTCAGCATTGTGCAGTGCAAGTCTTGCCTTTATGAAGATTTTCTCTTCGCTCCCCTGCGGTATGGAAAGAATTGCCGCAAAGGACAATGCCGCTATGGCGCCTGTTTTCGATATCGAAAAGGGCATTCTGTACCGTCCCTTCAAGCCCTCACAGAAGAAAAACAAGTCTGAAGAAAATGTTATCGAACGTCAGATACGCACTATCGGACTTGAACGTGAAATCGAAGACGCAATAATTGATATGCTGAAAAAGACAAATTTCGGCTTTTACCAGAATATAATCAAGAGAAATATAATTGACTGACGAGAGGAAAAAACATGACACAGGATGCTATTTCATTCAAATGCCCCAATTGCTCGGGAGCTATAGAGTTCGATATTCTGACTCAGAATTTTACCTGTCACTATTGCGGTTCTGCCTTTTCTCAGGAGCAGATTGAGGAAATCTATCCCACTGATGAAACTATCGAAGAATTCATGAAGGAAAAAGAAGTTACCGAGGAACAGAAACTGGAGACAGAACGCTTTGAACACCGAACCTATCTACACACCTGTCCCGGCTGCGGTGCTGAAATCATCACCGACAACAAGGACACCGCTTCAACCTTCTGCCACTACTGCAACAGCGTTATCAGCTTTTCGGGACAGCTTTCAGGCAAATACAAGCCCGATAAGATTATACCCTTCAAAAGAACTAAGGAAGACGCTATTGAGGGCTTTAAGCTATGGTGCGGCAAGAAATTCTTTGTTCCCAAGGATTTTAAAAGCGACAGAGTACTCTCCGAAATTAAGGGTATTTATGTCCCGTTCTGGCTTGCCGACTGCTGTGTTGACGGCGAACTTATCGCAACAGGCAAAAACTCCACAAGCGTAAGGCATGGTGATTACAGAACAACAACAACAAAGGAATACCATGTTGTAAGAAAAGGCAGCATGATTTACAGAGGCGTACCTGCTGACGGTTCTTCGCGCGCAGACGACCTGCTTATGGAAAACATTGAGCCTTTCAACTATAACGAGCTTGTGGATTTTTCACTGTCATATCTCGCAGGTCATACTGCCGAAAAATATGATATCGACAAAGATATGATACTCCCGCGCATATCCCAGAGAACCACAGCAGCCGCCGAAGCGGCATTCAAAAAAACAATCAGGGGCTATTCCTCGGTTATTACCAAATCCAGCAATTTCCGTATAAGCCACATAAACTGGGACTACGCACTTCTTCCCTTGTGGTTTTTATCCTATAAATATAAGGACAAATACTATCATTTTGCAATGAACGGTCAGACAGGTAAATTCGCGGGCGAGCTCCCGCTCTGCAAGTGGAAGGTTTTCCTTGTCGGAGCACTGATTACCCTTGGTATCCTCGGTTTCTTCGGCTTTATAGGTTTAGGAGGTTTATTACTATGAGAAAGTTAACCTCCCTGCTTGCTGCCGTTTTGCTTTCCTCTTCCCTTTCCGTTCATGCATACGCAGAAACCGAGACAGAAAATACCGTTGATTTCGGTTACTGTGACCCAGAAAACGGCATTTACACAATCAATGTGCAGGAAAATAAAGCTTTGCTTCACGACCTGGACAATTCTCTCACAATTGAGGAAGAAAGCGAGCTTATAAACGAGATTATCAATGCTGTACAGTACAAGAATTTCAGCGTTGCCGTTGTCATCACCGATGATATCGGCTCTGATAAGTCCGATTACGGAGTTATGGATTTCGCCGATGTGTATTATGAAGATTACTGCGGAATGGACACGGACGGCATACTGCTGCTTCTGAACAACGATACCAAATACGACTGGATTTCAACCAGCGGAATCTGCATTGATATCTTTGAACATTATATCGACCATATTTTCGATGATATATGGGATTTTGTGTACAATGGTGAATACGCCAATGCCGTTTCAGGCTTCTGCACCAGCGTAGTTTATTACAGCGACAGCCCTGTATATGAATACGATGATGATGATTACTATAACGACAATTACTACAACGACGACTATTATTATAGCGACGATTTTGATTCTTACGATATCGGCGGAATCATAGAAGGGGTTTTTGCATTGCTTATATTCGCAGGCTTTTTCATTGCTGTCGGAATAATTATATTTGTAGCAATAATCAATTCCAGCTATAAGCTTAAGAAAAACCAAGGCGTAGCGGATTACCTGCTTAAGGATTCAATGGTATTAACTCAGCAGACTGATACTTATCTCCGCACCTATACCACAAGAACCCGCGTAAGCTCTTCAGGCTCAGGCGGAAGCTCCCATCGTTCAGGTGGAAGCCGTTCACACCGCTCCAGCGGCGGCGGACGTCACGGCGGCGGCGGAAGAAGAAGATAAATACTATAATACCATATATGTTTTAAACTTAATTTGGGGATTATAATGAAAAGTAAATTAAAAACACTTACAGCCGCTGTACTGCTGGCATTTAATTCTTTTTCATCTTATTTAATATTTATATATGTATACTTAGCCATAGGCGGAGCAATATACTCGGCAGAGTATAACCGTTTTAATGAAAATGATTTGTTTTATTTGCTTTTAGGATTTCAAATTGCTGTCAGCTTCATATTTACTTATCTCTCCTCTCTTATATATCTTTGCAGACAAATGAAAAAAATAAAAAAGCACTTGGTTATAATTCCGATACTTGGTTCAATTCTGTTTGCTGCTTTTGGGATATTATTGTTATGGATAACAGATTTTCAAATTGAATGATAAAAGAGCTATCTGATTTAAGGTCAGATAGCTCTTCTTTTTATTTCAGTAAACATGATTAAAAAATTACAAAAATAGGAACATAATATCTATCCCAAAAGTGCTTCAATCAAATCCTCGGGCTCATCACCCACAGGTATAACCTCGACACAGAGAGCGTCCTCAACCTCACTCAATGTGACATTGTCAAGGAAAATCGGCTCGTCCGCCTTCAGCATTGTCTTTGGTATCACAAGCGCAGTTCCCAGCTCTGATTTATACGGGAGAAGCTGATTTATAAGGTCCTTACCTGTTACAAGCCCCGCAACCGTTATGGTTTCGCCGAAGAAATTGTTTTTAACAGGGAAAACTCTGAGCTTAACCGTAGAAAACAGCTTCATAGTTGCCTCTGCAAGCTCATTGAGCAACGGCGCTGCCAACAAGCCCGTAGCAATAGATTTTTCTATCACCGAGCCGTCATCTTCAACCTCTTCAAGACATTCAAGATATCCGTCACGGAGATACGCCCACATACCTACGCCGTTTTCATACTGGTCGAATGCACCATAATAATCACGGTCAGGTATAGGGAGCTCTGCCGTAAGAAACAGCTCGTCAGCAGGATACACAACCCTGTCGCCGTACTTCTCTTCCAGCTTATCGCCGTATTCCTCTATAATGCGGACTGCACTGAGAGCTGATTCCTTATCATGCAGCGGAATTTCCGCAAGACCATCGCGATATGCCGACGCACCGAAGGGTACAACAGCGATACTCTGAACCGCAGGATAAAGCGCCGTAAGGTCGTTCAGAGTACGGCGGAGCTCTTCACCGTCGTTAATACCCTTGCACAGAACAATCTGACAATTCATAGTTATATCATTTTCCGCCATTTTCGGTATATAATCCAGCACCCGTCCCGCATTCTTGTTGTTAAGCATCTTTACACGCAGCTCAGGATTTGTGGTATGAACAGATATATTCACATTAAGCTTCATTTTTATAATACGCTCAATATCCTCATCATTCATATTCGTAAGGGTGATATAATTGCCCTGCAGGAAGCTCAGACGGCTGTCATCATCTTTAAAATAAAGAGTTTTTCTCATACCCTTAGGAAGCTGGTCGATAAAGCAGAAAATGCACTTATTGCGGCAGGTCTGCTTTTTGTCCATGAGATATGTTTCGAAATTAAGCCCTATTTCATCGTAATCATCCTTTTTTCTGACAACTACTGTACGGGTGTCAAGTTCGAGAGAAAGCTCCCTGTCATAGGTATAAAAACCATAATCAAGAGCGTCATTTATTTTATTTCCGTTTATGGAAACCAGCGTTTCGCCCGCCTTTATTCCTGCCTTTGCCGCAGGAGAGCGAGGGGTTACCGATTCAATTCTGACTGACATTCTGCTTTTCCTTTCTATTAATATAAACAATGCATACTTTCACAAAAGAAATAATTTCACATAACGCCGCAGCTCAATCATCGCAAACACACTTGATAAAGAAAAACAGCAGTACCCTATATAGGTACTGCTGTTCTGCGTTTCAGTTATTGTGCAATTACGCTTCGCTGTGAGCGATAACTTCCTTGCCCTTGTAATAACCACAGCTACCGCTCACCTGGTGAGGGAGCTTGAGCTCGCCACAGTTTGTGCAGCGTGAGAATGCAGGTGCAGATAACTTCCATACCTGTGAACGTCTTTTATCACGTCTAGCCTTAGAAACTTTTCTCTTCGGAACTGCCATTATTCGCACCTCCCTTAATAACAACAATATTTATGATTTGAACCTATTTTGAAATAGTCAAAATTAGCACGGTTATTAGTATATCATAAATATCAGAATTTGTCAATAGTAATTAAAGATATTTTTTTATAGATTCGGGAGCATCAGCAGAATCAGCAGAAATTGTGAAAATAACATTTACATTTTCAGCAATTGCAGCAATTCTGTCTAACATCTTACCAACCTCATCAAGGTCTCTTCCGACAATTCTTAATGTACCGTCAACAAAAAGGTCTGTTGTATCATAATTGGAAGCGAGAAGACCTGCAACAAAGCCGTACATATCATTATATCCGCAGATTTTATAATCCTCAATGTTAATTAAACGGATTTTGTGGTAAATGTCGATGTTCAGAGACGAGCCGTACTGAATCGCAACAACGTTACCCTTGCTTTCCTTTTCTGCAGTGTGGATTGCTTCGATTAACTGCTTTGTCTTACCGGAACCCTTTTTTCCTGTGATTAATTTTACCATGGTTTTATCCTCCGTGTATGTTTATTTGCTTTAAGAGCATATAATGCCCAAATTAACTAAGTTTAGCCTCAAGAGCAGCCTTGGCGTCTTCGTACCCGGGCTTGCCGAGGAGTGCGAACATATTCTTCTTATAGCTTTCAACGCCGGGCTGGTCAAAAGGATTCACGCCGAGCATATAACCCGAAATTGCACAAGCCTTTTCGAAGAAATAAATCATATAACCGAGTTCTGTTTCATTGAGCTCGGGAACTTCAAGGACAACGTTGGGTGTACCACCCTCAGAATGAGCGATAACAGTACCTTCGTATGCCTTCTGGTTAACAACAGACATATTCTGGTTGGAAAGGAAATTAAGGCCGTCGCCGTTTGTAGGGTCATCCTTAAGGAAGAAATCCTTCTGGGCCTTTCCGAAATGAACTACTGTTTCAAATAATACCTTGGAACCATCCTGAATGAACTGTCCGAGAGAATGAAGGTCGGTAGAGAAGGTTGCGGCTGTGGGGAATAAGCCCTTTCCGTCCTTACCTTCGCTTTCGCCGAAGAGCTGCTTGAACCATTCAGCCATCATCATGAAGGAAGGCTCATAGGAAACAAGCATTTCAGCAGCCTTACCCTTGCGGTGAAGGATATTTCTGATTGCAGCGTACTTGTAGCAGTCATTCTTTTCAATATCTGCATCGCAGAAATCGTCAGAAGCCTTTGCAGCACCTGCCATAAGAGCATCAATATCGCAGCCGGCAGCAGCAATAGGAAGAAGACCTACGGCTGTGAGCACAGAGAAGCGGCCGCCTACATCATCGGGAATAACAAATGTTTCATAGCCCTTAACGTCGGAAAGCTCCTTTAAAGTACCCTTTGCCTTATCTGTTGTAGCGTAGATTCTTTCTCTTGCACCTTCCTCACCGTAGCGTTCTTCAAGAAGCTCACGGAATACACGGAAAGCAAGAGCAGGTTCAGTTGTTGTACCTGACTTTGAAATAACGTTAACAGAGAAATCTCTGCCGTCAACAAGGGAAATAATCTCATTGAGATAAGTGGGGCTGATAGTGTTGCCTATAAAGTAGATATCAGGTGTATCTTTCTTTAAAGAATTGTAGAGGCTGGACTTGAGCGCTTCGATAGCTGCTCTTGCTC
>JAFUNV010000193.1 GCA_017472865.1 Ruminiclostridium sp.
CGAAAACGAATTCGTTTTTACAGCAGGCGAGCAGGAATTCTACGCAGAAAAGGGCTTCGTAAACGAACCCCAGCGCTGCAAGAGCTGCCGTGACGCAAAGAAGAATGCAACAAGAAACAGAGAAATGTTCACTGCTACTTGTGCAGAATGCGGACAGGAAGCAAGAGTGCCTTTCAAGCCCCGCGAGGACAGACCTGTATTATGCAGCAAATGTTTCGCAAAGCAGAAGGGTGAATAATTGTCGCAAATCATTGGTTTAGGGGATATATTTTCGCTGATTTGATTAACGATACTATTTCATTAGAACAATGACAAGCACACCGCCGCCGTGCAGGAAACTGCACGGCGGCGTTTTTTATATCTGGCTCTTTATCTTATTGAGTGCGCCCTTTTCAAGGCGTGAAACCTGAGCCTGGCTTATACCTATTTCGTTTGCAACCTCGACCTGAGTTTTGCCCTGAAAGAAGCGGAGGCTTAAAATGCGTTTTTCACGGTTGCCCAGGGAAGCTATTGCCTCTTTCAAAGCGATTTCCTCCAGCCAGTTGTTGTCGTCATTTTTATCACCGATCTGATCCATCACATATATAGTATCTCCGCCCTCGGAGAAAACAGGCTCATAAAGGGCAACAGGTTCAGTCACCGCTTCAAGAGCAATAACCACATCCTCACGCTTGCTTTCGATCCGCTCTGCAATTTCCTCAATGGTAGGATCCCGTTTCTTTTCGTTTGTAAGCTGTTCCTTAGCCTGCATAGCACGGTAGGCAAGGTCGCGGAGAGAACGGCTGACGCGAAGCTGACCGCTGTCACGGATATAGCGTTTTATTTCCCCCAGTATCATCGGCACCGCATAAGTGGAAAACTTAACTCCGAACTCCAAGGAGAAATTGTCGATAGCCTTAATAAGCCCGATACAGCCCACCTGAAACAGGTCATCAGGCGGCTCGCCTCTGCCTGTAAAGCGCTGGATAACGCTTAAAACAAGGCGAAGATTGCCCTTGATAAGTGCTTCTCTCGCATTTTCGTCGCCGTTACGAATTTTTCTGAGAAGCTCGATTTTTTCTTCCTCATTCAGCACCTTTAATTTAGATGTGTCAATCCCGCTTATTTCAACCCGTCCGTAGTACATTCCCGCCACACTCCTGTAAAAACGTTACAGAAAAAGTATTGACCTGTGGGTGATTTATATTCTGAAAATCGGGTGGTAAATTGTGGGCAAAAAGAAGCAGGTCAGATTTTTTGGATTCTGACCTGCCTTGTAAAGCTTTTGTTAATTTTTAAGATTAGCGCGGTATGCGTCAAGATACGCTTCAACGGTGTTGTAATTTGCTTCAAGCTCATTTACGAAAGAAACCTCGCCGTAAAGAGCACCGTCAAGCATAGCTGTTTCGCTGTTTACGAAAATGTTTGTGAAATCGGTATTGAAGCCTACCAGGCTGTCGAAAATAAGTCCCATCTTCTGAGGGTTATTCATATCCTCAAGCACCTGCATCTGCTCCTCGCTGTAAACAGGCTTAAATCTTACTTTTCGAGCAGCATTGCATTCGGGGCAGGTAGGCGAATCGTCAAGACCTGCTTCGCTGCAGTTGAACTTACATTCGGGGCATTTGGGATAATAACGTGTTTTGGTATCCATCATGTCCGCACGTGTAGCCGCAACAACCTCGGGATCTGTTTCGTAAATACGGCTGCTTAAAATCCACTGAACGCCGCCCTGAATGTTTTTAGCTCCCGAGGGAACCATAAAGCCTAAGGTGTCGCCTGCAATATAGTGTTTATCTGCCAGAGGATCACGGGGAAATGGTACAGCAACCATTTCGCCGTCAATGTTGTTTTTGAAGAGGCTTTCCTGGGCACTTTCAAGTCCCCATGTAAACAGCTGTCCCATAAAGAGAAGCTTGCCGTCTTTAAATGCTTCACCGGGGGGAACATAGCCCTCGCCGAAAAGTCCCTGACGGTTAAGTCCCTCAAGCCATTCCATACAGCGTGTAAGCTCCTTGCTGCGAAGATTATTCAGGATGTCGTCATCTGTAACCTCAATAACCTGAGTACCGGTAGTGTTGATGAACATAAGTGACGACCACGAACCGCCTGTAAAGCCTATGTAATCCTCGCCCTGCTGAGACCAGCGCTTTAAAATATCTTCAAAGGCATTCCAGTCCCATTCGCCAGACATATAAAGGTCCATAGGATCGGGAAGAGCCGCTTCCTCAATAAGAGCACGGTTGTAGATTATTGCAAAGTTTGCCTGTGTATTCTGAGGGAAATAGTAGTGCTTACCCTGATAGCTGAAAGACTCGATTACACTTGCCATATCGGACCAGAGAGGAGAGTTTATGTCCAGCCAGTCGTCAAGAGGAGTATAGATGTTCTTGGAAACGCCGTCCGGGTAAGCCGCCCAGTCGTAGCGCACAAGGTCAGGGGAATCTCCTGCGGCGATGAGTGTACCGATCTTTTCAAAGTACTCCATACTGGTTGTTATTTCTGTCTCGATTGTTCCGCCGTAGCGTTCTGCGAAAATCTGTGTTATTTCAGGCTGATCGGTTGCAATGTCATAGTAGCAAAGAGCGTTTATATGACCTGCTTTCTGTCCGGGAGTGTAGGCAGGGCCTGTACCCTCCTCGTTAGCGGTGTCAACCTCTTCAATATCCGCCATTTCTTTGTA
>JAFUNV010000194.1 GCA_017472865.1 Ruminiclostridium sp.
AAACCCCAAGAACAGCGGCAGGGATGATGAATTCTCCCAGTGCGGAATTGAGATTATCGGCGGCGACGTTGCTCACGCTGATATAGAAGCACTTTCAATAGCCGTTGAGGTCATGGAGGCTATGGAAGCAAGCGATTATCGTTTTGAAATCGGGGACAGCGCTTTCTTCACTTTACTTTCCTCTAAGCTCGAGCTTTCTGAAGATGAGCTTTCCGATATAAGAATTCTTGTTCAGAATAAGAATTATCCTGAATTGAATGCGGTTCTTGCAAAATTCGGTGAAAATCCTTATGCAAAGGCTCTCGCAGTGCTCCCGTCACTCTTCGGCGGTGTTGAAGCCTTTGACCGTGCGGAAAAGATACTTCCCGATAATGATACAAAGTTCGTTCTTGAAAAGCTCAAATCACTTTATAATAATCTCTGTGCTCTTGGCGTTCAGGATAAAATTACAGTTGATTTAGGTCTTGTAAGCAAGAATGAGAATTACTACACAGGTGCAGTTTTCATGGGCTATGTTGAGGGTTACGGAATGCCTGTTCTGACAGGCGGACGTTACGACCGGCTTATCAGTGATTTCGGCGTTGATGTTCCCGCGACAGGCTTTGCAGTTAACCTTAATGCTGCCGCGGCTGCTGTTATGAAGAATGCTTCCGCGCCTCTTGCAAAGCTGCCTGATGTGCTTGTTTTTGCAGACAACGAAAACATGGTAAAGGGAATCCTGCATTGCCGTAAGATTATAGCAGAGGGTCTTACTGCTGATTATGCAGATTTCAGAACAGTTGAAGAAGCACGTGAAAATGTCCTCAGCAGAGGTATTTCCCGTCTTGATATTGTAACAGCCGACGGCGTTGTTACTGAGAAATTCTGAGGAGGTACTGAAATGAGTGAAAATAAGAATTTAAGAATTGCTCTTACAAAGGGCAGACTTGAAAAGGACACGGTTGGTCTTTTTGAAAAAATCGGATTTGATGTTTCTCAGCTCAGAGATAAGGGAAGAAAACTTATTCTTTCTATTCCCGGACAGAACATTGAAGTTGTTCTTGCAAAAGCGGCAGATGTAATTACTTATGTTGAACATGGTGCCTGTGATATAGGCGTTGTAGGAAAGGATACAATTCTTGAATATGGCGGCAAATATTTTGAAATTGCTGATTTAGGCTTTGGCAGATGTAAGTTCGCTCTGGCAGTAAAAAAGGGTAGTGATTTTTACAGCGGTTACGGAGTTAAGACTGTTGCAACAAAATATACAAACGTTACCAGAAATTTCTTTGAACAGAAGAAAATGGACGTTGATATCGTAAAGATTGAAGGCTCTGTCGAGCTGGCTCCGCTTCTTGGTATTGCCGACGGTATCGTTGATATCGTTGAGACAGGCACAACCCTGAAGGAAAACGGACTTGAGGTTTATGAAGATGTTGTTCCGATTTCGGCAAGACTTATTGTTAATACAGTAAGTATGAAGCTTAAGAAGGAAAGTATAGACGCCCTTGTAGAAAAGATGACGACAGCGCTTAAAGAAGGAGATAAATAAAATGATAGGAACAATTTATGCAGACGGCAGCGAAAAGGCTTTCTTAAAGGAAGTTGAAAAGCGCAGCAGCGAAATAAACAATGATGTTGAAAAGACAGTAAAGGCTATTATTGCCGATGTAAAGGAAAACGGCGATAAGGCGGTACAGGAGTATACAAAGAAGTTTGATTGTGCAGATGTACAGTATTACAGAGTTCCCGACGAGGTTATCCAGGACGCTCTCACTGAGGCTGATAAGGAATTTGTGGATGCAATGCTCAACTGCGTTGAGAATATTACAAAATTCCACGAGCGTCAGAAGCAGAACGGTTATATGATGACTGACGACAGAGGAGTTATCCTTGGCAGACGCGTAAGAGGTCTTGACAAGGTTGGTCTTTATGTTCCCGGCGGTACAGCTGCTTATCCTTCTTCCGTTCTCATGAATGCAATTCCTGCAAAAATCGCAGGTGTAGGAGAAATTATCATGGTTACTCCTCCCTTAAAGGATGGTACACCGAACAAGGATATACTTGTTGCTGCTGCGCTCTGCGGAGTTGACAAGATTTTCATGTGCGGCGGTGCTCAGGCAGTTGCAGCGCTGGCTTATGGTACTGAAGAAATCCCTAAGGTTTCCAAGATTGTAGGCCCCGGAAATATCTTCGTAGCTACCGCAAAGAAGCTCCTTTACGGTACAGTTGATATTGACATGATTGCAGGTCCCAGTGAAATCCTGATTGTTGCTGATGACACTGCAAATCCCAAATATCTTGCCGCAGACCTTATGTCTCAGGCGGAACATGATAAGCTTGCAAGCTCTATCCTTATCACAACCAGCGAACGCGTTGCCAAGGAAACAGCCGAAGAGCTTGAAAGACAGGTAAAGACACTTTCCCGTGAAGAAATTATCCGTTATTCTCTTGAAAACTACGGAAAGATTATAATTGCAAAGTCTATGGAGCAGGCTTGTGAAATTGCTGATAGTCTTGCACCCGAGCACCTTGAGGTTGTAGCTGAAAATCCTCTTGAGTATATCGGAAAGCTTGATAATGTGGGTTCACTCTTCCTGGGTCAGTATTCTCCCGAGCCCCTCGGTGATTACTATGCAGGTCCCAACCACGTTCTTCCAACAAGCGGTACCGCAAGATTCTTCTCGCCTCTCTCCGTTGACAGCTTTATCAAGAAGTCCAGCTATATTTATTATACAGAGCAGGCTCTCAGAGAAGCAAAGGATGATATAATCCTTGTGGCAGAACGCGAACAGCTTACTGCTCACGCAAATGCAATAAAGGTTAGATTTGAGGACTGATTTATGATGAACTGGGAAAATAATGTCCGCAGAGTTGTTCCTTATACCCCCGGTGAACAGCCCAAGGACAGCGGAATTAGTAAACTTAATACAAATGAAAATCCATATCCGCCTTCACCTGCGGTTAAGTCGGTTCTGGACAGCTACGATGACGCAAAAATGCGTCTTTATCCCGATACGAATTCCACAGTTCTTGTGGATGCCCTGGCGAAGCGTTATAATGTCAATCCTTCTCAGATTTTTGTAGGTGTAGGCTCTGACGATGTAATTTCCATGGCTTTTCTTACTTTCTTCAATTCAGAGAAGCCTGTGTTATTTCCTGATGTTACATATTCTTTCTATGATGTATGGGCTGACGTTTACAGAATACCCTATGAAACCAAAGCGCTTGACGACAATTTCAGAATCAGGGCAGAGGATTATATCTGCGAAAACGGCGGTATAATTTTCCCTAACCCCAACGCTCCCACGGGTGTATTTGAAAGCCTCGATATGATTGAGGAAATTATAAAGGCGAATCCCGACTCGGTTGTTATTATTGACGAAGCATATATTGATTTCGGCGGCGAGAGCTGTATTCCGCTTGTTGATAAATACGAAAATCTGCTTGTTGTACAGACTTTCTCAAAGTCGCGCTCAATGGCAGGTATGAGAATAGGCTTTGCGGTGGGCAATGAAAAGCTTATAAAGTACATGAACGACGTAAAGTTTTCCATAAACTCCTATACCATGAACCCTCTCTCGCAGATTTGCGGTGCGGAAGCGGTTAATGATGAGGAATACTTCAGGGAAACAACAGGCAGAATAATCGAAACCCGTGAATATACAAAGAAAAAGCTCACCGAGCTCGGCTTTACATATCCCGATTCAATGAGTAATTTCATATTCGCTTCTCACAATTCTGTTGACGCAGTTGTTATTTTTGAAGAACTCAAAAAGCGTAAGATTTTTGTGAGATACTGGAACAAGCCGAGAATAAACAACCATCTGAGAATTACAATCGGCACAAGAGAGGAAATGGATAAGCTCATTACTGCTCTTGAGGAAATTGTAAAGAAAGGATAATATAATGAGAACCGCAGCAATTGAACGCAACACAAAGGAAACAAGAATAAAGCTTGCTCTTAACCTTGACGGAACAGGCAAGGCTGATATTGATACAGGACTGGGATTTCTCAACCACATGCTTACAGCGCTTGCTGTACATGGTAAATTTGACCTTACAATAAAGTGCGACGGTGACCTTGAGGTTGACGGTCATCACAGTGCAGAGGATGTGGGAATCTGTCTCGGCAAGGCTTTTGCGGAAGCACTGGGCGATAAGGGCGGAATAGTACGTTACGGCTCCGCATTTATTCCTATGGACGAGGCTCTTGGTTTCTGTTCTCTTGATATAAGTGCTAGACCTTTCCTTGTTTTTAATGTTGATTTTATAAATGAAAGAATCGGTTATTATGAAACCTGTCTTACCGAGGAATTTATGAGGGCGTTTTCCTTTAATGCCGGCATAACACTGCACCTCAGAAAAGAATATGGTAAGAACGACCACCATGTCACCGAGGCGATTTTCAAAGCAATGGCGTATGCTTTAAAGCAGGCGGTAACACCCAATTCTGACGGTTCAACAGTATCTTCAAAGGGAGTTTTATAATATGATTGCAGTTATTGATTACGGCGCAGGCAACCTTTTCAGCGTTCAGAATGCGCTTGATTATCTTAATCTTCAAAATATAGTTACAAACAAGGCTGAGGACTTACGTAAAGCGGACAGACTTATTCTTCCCGGCGTAGGCGCATTTCCCGACGCGATGAAAATGCTGAATGAAACAGGACTTGTTGAGGTTATAAAGGAAGAGGTTCAGAAAAAGCCTCTTATGGGAATTTGTCTCGGTATGCAGATGCTTTTTGAAAAAAGCTATGAATTTGGTGAAACCGAAGGTCTCGGACTTATACCCGGTACAGTTGAGCTTATGACTCCGCCTGACCTGCTTATCCCCCAGATTGGCTGGAATAAGCTTGAAATGAACGAAAAGCATAAGCTTATGGAAAAGCTGGACGATGATACTTATGTTTACTTTGTTCATTCCTTTGCCGCTGTATGCGACAGCAGCAATGTCGCTTCATACACCGATTACGGCGGAAAGGTGCCCGCCTGCGTTTTTAGCGGTAATGTTTGCGGCTGTCAGTTCCACCCTGAAAAAAGCGGTGAAGCAGGACTTCAGATTTTAAGAAACTTTGCTGAAATGTAAGGAGTATTTCTATGGAAAAGAAATGTCAGTGTGGCGGAAATCTTGAAAAGGGAGAATTTGTTTCCTTTTCTTCAATAAGTGTACCCAATGGCTATAATTACCCCAAAACATACAGTATGATTCCGTTTGTATGCGATAAATGCGGAAAAATTGAATTTTACGCTTCTGATAATAAGCAGAACGGTAATTTCATGTTCGGAGGAATGATAATAGGATGATTATTTTACCTGCTATTGATATAAAGGACGGCAACTGCGTCCGCCTTTTCAAGGGCGATTACGGCACAGTGGAAAAGGTTGCCGAAAGCTATATGGATACCGCAAAGAGCTTTGAAACCTGCGGTTCTGAATGGATTCACATGGTTGACCTCGACGGTGCCAAGGATGCTACTCAGCAGAACAAGGAAATTTTCATTGATGTTGCTAAAAATACAAAGCTGAAGGTTGAAGTCGGCGGCGGAATCAGAACGCTCGACACTGTTGAAATGTACCTCTCGGCAGGTATTTCCCGAGTAATAATCGGCTCTGCGGCGGTGAAAAATCCTCAGCTTGTAAAGGACGCTGTAAAAGAATACGGCAACCGAATTGCCGTAGGTATTGACGCTAAAAACGGTTATGTTGCCACTGAGGGCTGGCTTGAAACCTCAGATGTTCATTTCACAGATTTAGCAAAAGCAATGTCAGATATCGGCGTAAAGTACATAATTTTTACCGATATTTCAAAGGACGGAACACTTTCGGGTGTCAATGCCGAGCAGCTGAAGCAGATTAACGAGTGTTGTTCTGCAAACATTATTGCCAGCGGCGGTGTGCATACCATTGATGATATAATTACCTGTAAGAATCTTGATCTTTACGGTACAATCTGCGGTAAGTCCATTTACAGCGGAACTCTTGACCTGAGAGATGCTATTGAAAAAAGTAAATGAATATAAGTAGTTCAATTGATTTTTTTATTATATGTCTTCTGGCTGTTCCTGCGATAATTGTGATTATTCTCATAGCACTTATTATTTATGGAATAGTGAAGAAAAAACGTCGTATTGCTGTTATATCGTCATTGATACTGGTTATTCCTGCGGTTCTGATTGTCGGTTATTCTCTTGTTTTTCCAACAATATTTCCTTATGTTGATTCTTTGATTTATGGAAAAACCAAGGCTGAGGTCATAGAAATATATGGTGAACCAGAGTTGAACGGTGAAAGAAGAATTGGTTATTATATAGGTGTAGATAACAGGGGGATTGACCCATCATATTTGGATTTATATTATTATGTTTACTTTGATGAAAATGGGTTGGTTGATGAAATATACAGCGGTGTTCAGCCCGGAGGCTGATTACAGAAAGGATAAAATATGCTTGCTAAAAGAATAATCCCTTGCCTTGATGTCCGTAACGGCAAGGTAGTAAAGGGCGTAAATTTTGAAGGTGTCAAGGACGTAGGCGACCCTGTTGAACTTGCTATCCAGTACAACAAGCAGGGTGCAGATGAAATAGTTTTTTACGATATTACTGCTTCCCACGAGGGAAGAGGAGTGATGCTTGACGTTGTCCGTGAAACCGCAAAACAGGTTTTCGTACCCCTTTGTGTAGGCGGCGGTATTGCCACAATCGAAGATTTCCGTGATACTCTCCGCGCAGGCGCGGATAAGGTTTCAATAAACTCTCAGGCTGTTAAGAATCCCAAGCTCATCAGCGACGCTGCTGAGGTTTTCGGCAGTCAGTGTGTTGTAATCGGAATTGATGCCAAGCGCAACGACAAGGGCGGTTACAGCGTGTTTATCAACGGCGGACGTCTTGACATGAACCTTGACCTTGGAGACTGGGTTAAGGAAATTGAGGAGCGCGGGGCAGGGGAAATCTGTCTTAACTCCATTGATACTGACGGTGTGCGCGGCGGATTTGATATTGAAATGTTGAATTTTGTATGCAGCAGAGTAAAAATCCCTGTAATTGCCAGCGGCGGCTGCGGAGCAATCAACCATTTCTCGGAGGTTTTTGAGCAGACAAAATCAAGTGCGGCTCTTGCGGCGTCTCTTTTCCACTTCGGTGAGCTTACAGTAGGCGAAGTAAAGGAATACCTTAAGGGCAAGAATATTGCGGTGAGAGGTGTGTAATGGGACTTATAGAAGAAACAAACGAGCTTATGCTTGATTTCGATAAGCTCAGTAAAATTGCTCCGGAAAATAAGGTTATTCCCGTTGCTGTTCAGAATCTTGATACAAAAGAGGTAATTCTTGTTGCGTATGTCAATGAGAAAGCTCTGAAGGAATCTATAAAACTCAGAAAGGTCGTGCTCTGGAGCACTTCACGTAATGAATTATGGTTCAAGGGACTTGAATCGGGCAATACCTTCACCTTACACCATATTTTTGTGAACTGTGAACAGAACAGCCTTGTATTCCAGGCTACGCCCGATAAGGGAAATATATGCCATACAAGCTATAAGGGTGTTGCCAACAACTGTTACTACCGCGAGCTTGACATGGAAACAATGAAGCTAATTAATCTTAATGAAAAGAAAGGATAAAACAAAATGGAAAGAAACGTTTTAATGGATTTATACGATACAGTCGTAGAGCGTAAGGATAACAAGCAGGAAGGTTCTTACACCTGTTACCTTTTTGAAAAGGGAATTGATAAGATTTTAAAGAAGTGCGGCGAGGAATGCACAGAAATGGTAATTGCTGCAAAGAATAAGGACAATGACGAGCTTAAAAATGAAATTGCCGACCTTATTTATCATATCATGGTTATGTGCGTTGACCGCGGCCTTGACTGGACTGAAGTTGAAGCTATTCTTGCAGAAAGAAGCAACAAGACAGGTAATTTAAAGCAGTTCCATACTGTTGATAAGAATACATAAAATAACAAATCCGTCTTGCAGTTTACTGAAGGCGGATTTACAATTTTATAAAGAGGAGTAAATTATGCAGAAAAAAGAGATATCTATAAATATTAATGACTTTCCTGAAAAGCTTCATTATATTTTTAAAAGTTCAAAAATCTACGACAGCAGCTCGCACCCGTCTGCTACTGTATTATACAGCAATGCAGGGTTTTATGTGAAAATTGCTGAAAGGGGAAGTCTTGAAAATGAAGCAGCTATGACAAAGCTATTTCAGAACACTGTTTCAGGTGTGGAACTGGTCGAGTATATTTCAAAAGAAAAGGATTACATGGTTACAAAGCCTGCAATAGGCGAAGATTCAACGCATTATCTGGATAATCCCGAAAGGCTATGTGAAGTTCTGGCGGAAACTATGAAATTCCTACACAGCAGACCCATTATTGGCGTTCCTGTTTCTCCGTGTATGGATTTGTACAAGGAAGAGCTGAAAGCAGGCATTTTAAAACAGGATACCTTTATACACGGAGATTTCTGTCTGCCGAATATTATACTTGATAACTGGAAGCTCAGCTCAATTATTGATTTAGGTCTGGCTGGCGTTGGTGACAAACATATTGATATTTACTGGGTGCTCTGGTCTCTGAATTTCAATTTGAAAACAGATAAATATTCTGATTATTTTTTAAATCTATACGGTAGTGAAAACTACGATAAAGCGGCTTTAAAAATAGTAGCAGAAAAAGAAACTCAGGCATAAAAGCAAGGCGGACAACCGAGGTTGTCCGCCTTGTTTATTTTACAGGATTAAAGTTCTGCAAAGTACTTGATTGTTCTTACCATCTGGGATGTGTAAGAGTTTTCGTTGTCGTACCAGGAAACAACCTGTACTTCGTAAAGATCATCAGCGATCTTAGCAACCATTGTCTGAGTTGCGTCGAAGAGAGAACCGTATGTCATACCGATAACGTCGGAAGAAACGATCTGTTCTTCGTTGTAGCCGTAGGAAGCAGAAGCAGCAGCCTTCATAGCAGCGTTGATGCCTTCCTTAGTTACATCTGTACCCTTAACAACAGCTGTAAGGATTGTTGTAGAACCTGTAGGAACAGGAACTCTCTGTGCAGAACCGATGAGCTTGCCGTT
>JAFUNV010000195.1 GCA_017472865.1 Ruminiclostridium sp.
CGCTGTTTCCGTAATCAACGGTTCTTGTTGTGTAGGTAGTGCCGTTTTCGTTAAGGAATGTTACAATATAACTGTTAATTGTATATTCAGCGGTGATTGTGGTGTCTGATTTGATAAGCATACCGATAGTAAATTCATCGCCGTCGGCGTTTATCCATTTTCCTGTATATCCTTCATTTTCAGGAACAGGAGGGATTACGGAGACACTGTTTCCGTAATCAACGGTTCTTGTTGTGTAGGTAGTGCCGTTTTCGTTAAGGAATGTTACAATATAACTATTAATTGTATATTCGGCAGTGATTGTCATGTCACCTTCGATGATGGTTCCGACAGTAAGCTCGTTACCGTCAGAGGTGACCCATTTGCCTGTGTATCCTTCCTTTTCGGGGATATCAGGGACGGAGGTAATAACATCACCTTCTTCATATTCAAATTCGCCATAAACAGAACCGTCAACCTCAAAAACAACAGAATAAGTAGTCGCAGGAGCTTCAGTTGTAGTTGTGGTAGTAGTTGTTGTCTCAGGTGTGGTTGTAGTAACAGTAGTCGTTGTAGTTTCGGGAACAGTTGTGATTTCAGACGTTGTGACCGGTGGAACGGTTGTTACTGCGCTTTTTTCAGGTGCGGTTGTAGTAACAGTGGTCGTTGTAGTTTCGGGAACAGTTGTGATTTCAGACGTTGTGACTGATGGAACGGTTGTTACTGTTGTTGTCTCAGGGACAGTAGTAACAATAGTTGTTGTAGCTGCTGTTGATGAAACGGTGGTAACAGAAGTTGTCGTTTCAGGAGCGGTCGTGACAGCTGAAGTAATTGTAGGTCCTGTGATTACAGGTGGATAAAACGGTGCGCGGGTAGTAGTTGTAGTAGTGGTAGAAGTTTCGGTTTTGACAGCTGTTGTGGTTTCTGTGGCGGTAGTTGTTGTGATGCTTGTTGTAACAGCTTTGGTAGTTGTTTCTGATGAAGCCTTGGTAGTTACAGCTTCAGAGGAAATTGTTGTCTGAACAGCAGTTGTCTGCTGGACAGGAACAGTGACAGGTGCAGTGTAGGAGGCTGCTGTAATTGTCGTTGTAACAGGTGCAGAGGTTATTTCCGTGACAGTTGTTTCTTCTGCAGTAGTTGTTTCGGTTGTTGTTACTTCTTCTGTGGTTACCTCGGTCTCTTCGTGCTTTTCGCTGTCAACGCTGTATAAAGGCATATATTTACCGCTCTCGGCATCATAAACAACAAAGAATGAGGTTCCGTCCAGTGCGGGATCCTTGTCGGAATTGGGCGTTGTCTTGATTACGACAGTATCACCTGCAATTGCCATTATATATTCATCGGTAAGGTTTCCGTCCTCGTCGATAAGGCGGATTTCAACCTTTCCGTTTTCCACGGTTACGGTTGTTATGTAGTTGCCGTCCTCATCAACAGTAACCTCAACTCTGAACTTTGTGCCTCTTACGGCCATAACTGCCTTAGGCGTATTTACTGTATATGATGATTCGGAGGAAAGAGGCTGAGTTATATTATTAAGGATAGCGCCTTCCTTCAGCTCGATTTCGGTACGGCTGTTTTCGGCAGTACCATCAGCTATGAGGTTTATTACAGTGTTTTCTTCAACGGTAAGATACTTGTCTTCGTCCATGTTGAGATACATTTCGCTGTCGTCGTACACTGAAACGGTATCACCGCTCTGGAGATTCATTCCTTCAAACGGCTCTATAGTGCCTGCTTCGTCTCTTTCAACGGAAGCCGAGCCTGAGAGCTCAAGAACCTTGATTATACGATACGCTTCAGGCTGATTGATTATAACAGCCGCAGTAATTGCAACGGCAGCTACGGTTACAGTGGAAGCTATACCGACAAATAGTTTACTTTTTAAAACAGTTCCTAATTTCATATCTTTAACCCTCCCTGAAATATATGGGTTATAACTTTATGCTAATACTATATCACTTATTGGATAAAAATGCAATAATGAAATTCAATATTTGGCAAATGTACATAAAAATATTTTTATAATAAGTGAATTTAAATAAAAATTGTTATAAAAAAGTTACATTTTCGGAAGATTTCACTTATAATTTATTTTTTGAAAAAGGCATTGACAATTGTGATGTTATGTTGTATAATAATGTTAGGAAAAGCTAACATTATTATAGGCAGATACAGGCTGCTTTATTTAATACGAACGAGTTAGTCGAAACTAACAAAGAGGTGCTGAAATATGGAAAAATATGTGTTATTTGAAAAAAAGCTTGCTTTTCATGCTGCGCCGTCATTACTCGGCATAAAGGCTTCCAATATGCTGTCTATAAAAAAGAAAGAGCTGGACATTAATGAAAATATCAGCCGCTTCAACAGCCGTGTCAAGGAAAAGGGGCTTAAAATAGATATTCTGTGTGAGTGTGAAGAAAAGGCGCTTGTTCTTGTATATAACCGTTTTCTCTTGGAAAAGCGCTTTGAAAACCCTGACATACTCAGCTTTATGGAAAAATACGGCTATTCATCGGACATGACGCTTGAAGAAAGAATAAAACGCTTATCCGAACGTATAGGCGGTTGTGGAGATTTCCCTCACGAGGTTGGGATTTTTCTTGATTACCCTCTGGAGGATGTCATCGGTTTCATAGAAAACAACGGTGCGAATTACAAGCTCTGCGGTTGTCACAAGGTTTACGGTGATGAGGTACGGGCGGCGCGTGTGTTTTCAAATTATGTAAAATGCAGGAATTTCCTGTGTGGTAAGTTAAATATGGGCAATGATATATATCAGGCTCTTAAAATAAGCTGATTTTAAAGAAAGGATAAATTTATGAAAACAGCAGTAATTTTCTGGAGTGGTACAGGTAATACGGAGGCTATGGCACAGGCGGTAGCTGATGGCGCAGGAGCAGAGCTCTTCAGCGTTTCCGAATTCAAGGGTTCAGTGTCTGGTTATGACAGAATAGCTTTCGGCTGCCCCTCTATGGGCGATGAGATTCTTGAGGAAAGTGAATTTGAGCCTTTCTTCGCAGAAGTTGAAGGTGAGCTTTCAGGTAAGAAAATCGCTCTTTTCGGCTCCTACGGCTGGGGTGACGGCGAATGGATGAGAAACTGGGTTGAAAGAGCGAAAACTGCAGGTGCTGAAATTACAAACGGCGAGGGTCTTATTGTCAATTACGCTCCGTCAGACGCCGACCTTGCCGAATGCAAAGCCCTTGGTGAAAGTCTTATAAATTAAATATCCTCTGAATTTGAATCAAAGGCTGCGCAGAAACACTGTGCAGTCTTTTTGCATGTTCCGTATGTCTGTTGTTGTTATCAGGGCTGTAAAAAACAATCAAGCCTACGTTTGTAAGCCTAATTGATAAATATTGTATTTACGTCCAGTCTTCTTTTCCGTCACGGTGCTGTTTCAGGGCGGCAAAACGGAGCAGCTGCTTGCGTGAGGAAATCCCCAGTTTGCTGTAAATATTCTTGTTGTGATATTTCAGCGTGTTCTCGGTGATGTGAAGGATTTCCGCAATCTGCTTTGCGGTCTTGCCCGAAAGATACAGCTCGTATACCCTGTACTCGGCAGGGGTAAGCATGCTGAGATTTTCCACAAAGAAGTTATACTCTTCAGGAACAATTTCTTCCTTATGTTTTTCGGCAAGGCGGTCAATTTCGCTTTTGGCAAGTTCATATTTTTCAGAAGCTTTTTCGTATTCCTCCTTTGCCTTACGCGCCTCGTCTTCGGCAAATCGTTTTGCATTTTCAAGGTCGTACAGCTGTTTCTCGTAGTAATTATCCTTTTCTTCAAGGAAAGCAAAGAGGTCGTCTATTTCACGGATACGAAGCTGTTCTCCCGAATCCTCATTCGCTTTGACCTGTTCTATCTTTTTCAGAATAGGCGAAACATATTTCTTGCTCATGAGAATACAGCATACGGCGGCAAGAATTGCCACAATCAGAAAAATCAGCAGAATATTTACCTGTCCGTTGCGTAAAAAGCTTTCATACTGAGTTTTCGGAATCATCACAGCGACATTGAATGACTCATTCCCGAGCAATATTTCCTTTGTAAGTCCTACGCATTTTTCATTTCCGAAATCAAAAAGCACAGAGCCATTCTTGTTTTTGATATTCAGACCGTTTTCGATATTATTATAGCGACCCGAACTGAATTGCCCCGAATATACCCCACCGTTTTCGTCAAGCAAACCACACACTTCGTCTCCCCAGCGTCCGTTTTCGGTTTTGTATGACAGCTGAAACAAAAGATCGTTTATTTCAAAGCCGCATACGCCGATGATATTGTCGTTATAATCACGGACAGGAACATAAATATATCTTGCTCGTTCCCATGTGTCGGGAATTGTGGCGGCATGGCTTAAAACATAATGGGTTCCGTCGGAAAAGATTTCTTCGCAGTTTTCAAAAAAAGCAGTACTGCTTTCATTTCTCCAACCGCTGTGAAAATTTATTCCTTTGCTTTTTCCTGTGGAGAACGAGCCTCTGTAAATAGAAAAATCATTGTTTACGGTGTTTTCGGAATAAAGATTGATATATTTAAGGTATATTCCGCTGTAAAACGGAGTTCCCGAATCGCTGTTGGCTGTGGTGTCAAGAATGCAGAAAGCGCCGCTTGCGGGAGCAACCTGCATATTAAGATAAACAGAGTCATAAAGTATGTTCTGCAAGGCGTCAAGTGCATCGGAGTTATCTTTCAGCTCGTCAAAACTCAGGTTGTTTTCGGTGAGATAGTTACGGATTGAAGTTTCAAGCTGTCCCGAAAAGGATATTGCACAGGCTGCAAGCTCGTCGCAGTCCCGCTCGATCCGCTCTGAACAGGCGGAAAGCCGTGCGTCAAGGTCGTTCATAATCTGTCTGCCTGTGGGATTGAGAATACCGAACAGGTTAAGCAGAATAATTATGACTGCAAGAAACAGGCAGATTACAGAAAAAACATAGAACGCAAATCTTCTGCGCATCGACAGTCCCTCTGTTCTGAACTGCTTTACAAGGCTTTTTATGTCAAGATATTTCAGCAAATTCATAGCTATACCCTCACATATCCTTGTCCGAAAGCTGTTTCAGTTCTTTGAGAGAAGAAACGGCAAGCTCATTCAGAACAGCTTCCTTATCCTCACCGTCAGCTGTCCTCTCAACATATTGGTTATGCGCGGATTTCAGCACCAGTTTTACATTCTGTTCAAAGCGTATCTGAATATCCGAAGCGCCGCTGTAAAGAGGAAGCGCATAAAGCTCGTAGCTGTTAATCATACCGTTCATCATGTCATAGAGATTTCGGTAGCTCTCTTTTTCGACAATGCCTGTATCAGCAAAAAGCTCTGCAAAAGCCTCGTCGGTAACAGGGAGATAGCCTGTGCTTGTAACAAAGCGCAGGTTGTTTTCTTTTGCGGTGAGCCACTTTGCAAAAATATATGCAGCGTAATTTTTACGCTCGTCATCACTTTTCACAGCGAAAAGCCCGCCGCCTCTGTGTACGGCGGCATATTTGTTATCGGCAAAAACAGGATAAGGCAAAGAAACAGCAGTTATATTCTCAGTGGTGTTGTCGGGATAGAACACCATCTCGGGCTGATAAAGAATATCGGCGGTTGAGCCTATGTTTGAGATTATCTCAACGGTTTTCCAGCGGGAAGCGGCATATCCGTCATCAAGGCATATTCCGCCGTAGATTGCCGATTTGCTTAAAGGAAGCCATACCTGCTCAAAGAGTTCATCGTTAAGATTAAGCCTTCCGTCTTTGATAAATTCACCGCCGTATGCTTTCATTCCGATATAAGCATAGTTGTAGAAATCATTTATCTGGGTAAAATTCTGCCCGCCTGACCAGTCGTAATAGATATTTGCTGTTTCAAAAAAACCGTCAAAGGTTTTAAGTGTGTCCGCTGATACTCCTGTTTCTGC
>JAFUNV010000196.1 GCA_017472865.1 Ruminiclostridium sp.
TATGTATATGGGACTTACAGCCCGTGAAGCAAATGAATTTATAATTTACTGGCTGCCAATCATGGAAAAAAATCCCTACAATGTTGTTACATTCCATACTGACAGCTACACTGAGGCTGTTCCTCTTTCAGTTTCACCTGCGCCCGACAGTGTAATAAGAGTATTTATGACCTTCTATGCTTCGGAAACGGAAATTGAAATCGCTGAACAGGATTTACCTCAGTATGAACGCGAGGGCTTCACAGTTGTAGAGTGGGGCGGCTCTGAATATTGATTTAAAGCTATTGCATCAAATCGGTGCAATAGCTTTTTTCAGATATCTATTGACATTTACCCTGCGTTAAGGTTTATAATAAAAACAGAAAGGGTGATTTTATGAAATATCAGATAAGCGAGCTGGCAGAGCTTGCAGGCGTCAGCACAAGAACTCTCCGATATTATGACAACATCGGCATACTTAAACCTACTGGAATTGATGAAAGCAACGGCTATCGTTACTATGATGAAAGCTCACTGGAACAGCTTAAGAGGATACTCTATTACCGTGATATGGAGTTTCCGCTGAAGGAGATTCCGTTTCTCATGACTGAGAAAAACAGTAGCGGGAGACTTACAAAACGTCGCATGGAGCTGCTGGAAAAGCGCAGACGTATAGATGAACAGCTTGCGGCACTTGATAACGAGCTTGCGAAGCCCGTAAGGCTGACAAAAAGCTTTGACCGTGTGATGGAAATGTACAATTTCATCGGCTGTGCCCACTGTATGAGTGGTGATGAATACTTTTGTTCATGGGCTAGGGCGGATTATGAAAATGATACCGGATTTACTCCTGCGGCAGCCTTTCAGATTGGCGGACTTACCATGCAGTTTACGGCATACTGTGTGCTGAAATACTGTGAAAAAGGTTTGCTTCGGGCAGAAGACTGTATAGATAAATACCTGCCTGAATTTATACATGGCAAAGAGATTACAATCCAGCATCTGCTGGATATGACCTCGGGGTTACCTACTGATACGGAAAATGAAAAGTATTCCTCAGAGCTTGAAGAATACCTCAGTAAAAACGTATCCGAGCAGGCTGATGAAGATGAAAAAGCTGCGGCAATATACAAATTCAATATGGAGTTCCAGCGGAGGAGAAATGCGGATTACCTGATAGATGAGTTCAATTCTCAGCTGCTTAAATTTCACCCCGGTTCAGAGTTCAGCTATAACGGCAATAATTACAGCCTGCTTGGTAAAATTCTCGGAAAGGTAAGCGGGAAAAGCCTCAGTGAAGTATTTGATGAAGAAATTTTCAAACCCCTTCAGCTTGATTCAACATCGTTCGGCGGAAGTTGTGATGTTACCGCTTATGTGGGTGCTGTTCCTGTTTTTGGAAATCTGCCAGCCGATGGCTTTACGGGTGTTGTATCAACCACGGAGGATTTGCTGAAATGGTGCAGGTTTTTAGGTGAAAGCGGTATTTTCAAAAACAATGAAAAGGAATTCTTCTGCGGATTTTTCAAAAAGGACAATACATACAGCTTCTGCTCCGAGCTTTGCGGAATGACGGTGGAGCTTTCAGCTGATTTTGAAAAGGGTGAGTATTCGGTTATTGTGCGTAACCGTCTGCCTGAACCTGATGCAAAGAAACGGGTCATGTACTACCCTATACACGCCTGCGATGATGGGAAAATCAAGTTTGAGGTGTGGCAGATGCAGTCAGGCTCGGCGGTGAAGGTTACCTCTGTGAGGATTTTCAACGAAAAGGGAGAAACGGTTTATTCGGAAAAAGCACCTGACGGAGAATATATTATAAATGTATTCAATAACGGAGGTGTGCGCCATGCGGCGGATTTTTCCGTGGATGGCAGATATTTCACCGAGCTTGATTTACGGAAAATTCTTGGCAGTGAGTATTCCTCGGAAGAAAACTATTATGCTGAAGTTATTGCTGACCGCGGCGAGCCTTACGACGCACAGCTGGGGCTTGTATATATGAGCGGCGGTGAGTGGAAGCCGATGTACTTCAATGTATTCTACCAGCGTGAAATGTCATGGTCTCTTTTCATGGAGGCGCTTATAAACAGCACAGCAGAGAGCTTCAAAAATCCCTTGACAAAGGAATAATCTCCCTATATAATTGTTATAAAAGGGGGAGATAAGATGAATTGTTATGATGACAGATTAAGAGAACTTCTGGAGCAGGTAAACCGAAAGGAACAGCTTGAAGCCAAGCTCAGAAGTATGTATGATATGAGGTCTGCGCTTACGAAAAAGGTTAAAGAACTGGACGAAATCTGTCAAAAGGAGCAGGACGACGTTGACCGTCTGGAAAACGGCAGCCTCACAGGCTTTTTTTACAGCCTTATCGGGCGTAAGGTCGAAAAGCTGGATAAGGAAAGGGAAGAAGCCTACGCCGCAGTATTGAAATATGATTCTACGAAGAATGAACTCAGCGCTCTTGAAGATGATATCAGAAAATGCGAGAAAGAGCTTCAGCCGGTTGTAAATAGCCGCGAACAATATAAGACGCTTCTTGCTGAAAAACGTGAGATACTGAAAAATTCCGGCAGTCTCAAAGGCGGTGAAATTATTCTGCTTGAAGAACGTGCAGCTAATTTCGAACGTCAGAAAAAGGAAATAAGCGAGGCGGTCGTTGCGGGTAAAAAGGCGCGCAATACGGTTGATTCGGTGCTTAAGGAGCTTGGTGATGCCGAGAACTGGGGGACTTATGATGTAGTAGGCGGCGGGCTTATTGCCGACATGGTCAAGCACGACCATCTTGACAAGGCGCAGGGTTTTGTAAAGCTCCTTCAGGTTCAGCTGGATAAGTTCAGAAACGAGCTTGCGGATGTAAATATTGAAACAGAAGTAAAGGTTAATTTCGACAGCTTTACAAAATTTGCTGACTATTTCTTTGACGGGCTTTTTGCCGACTGGACAATTCTTGACCGTATACGTAAATCAAAAAGCGGCGTAGAACAGACGCGCGAAAATATAAACCATGCTCTGAACAGGCTTGAAAGAATGAAAGCTGAAACAGAAGCTCAGCAGGTACAGATAAGAAAGGAAATTGAAAAAACAGTTCTGGAGGCAGAGCTTTAAAGAAAGGTATCAATATGAAAAAAGGAATTACTTTGTTGCTCTGCGCGGCAGTTATTGTCATGAATTTTTCTTCCTGCGGTAATACCGCAGAGAAAACACCTGAAATAACCACGACCACTTCAGCAACAACCACCGAATCCCAAACAACAGTTAATATAACTTCTGTTACAGAGGAGATTACAGCTGAGACAGAAAAAACAACAACTGAGTTGATGACGACTACCACAGAAGAAACAACAATAGAAGAAACAACAACAGAAGCTATTACAACTGTGGAAGAAACCACAACGGCTGAGATAACAACAACTATCGCCGAGACAACTGCTGCGGCCGTTACTGAGACAACTACCGTTACTGCTGAAACAACGACCAATGTAATTGAAACAACCGCTGAAACTACAAAAAAGCCAAAGAAAACTACAACTGAAACTGAAACCACAACTGTAGAAGAAACGACTGCGTCTGAAACAACAGCGAAAACAGAAAAGAATGATACCGAGGAAAAGAAGCTGTCCGAGCTTACAACCATGGAACTTGTGGCAGATATGGGCGTGGGTATAAATCTGGGAAATACATACGAATCCTGCGGCGACTGGATTGCACAGTGGGGTGACGGAACTCCGGAATCTTATGAAACAGCGTGGGGCAGCCCTATTATCACCAAGGAAATAATCAAGGGCTACAAGGACGCAGGATTCGGTGTGCTTCGTATTCCTGTGGCTTGGTCAAATCTGATGGGTGAGGATTATACAATAAGCGAAAAGTATATGGAAAACGTCAGAGAAGCGGTGGACTGGGCGCTGGAATGTGATTTATATGTAATTGTAAATCTTCATTATGACAGCGGCTGGCTTGAGAAATTCCCGACGGAAACAGAAGAATGTATGTATAAGTATACAAGAATCTGGACTCAGGTCAGCGAAGCTTTCAAGGATTATGATGAGCGGCTTATGTTTGAGTCGCAGAATGAAGAGCTGGGTTGGAGCTCCGTCTGGAATCCGTGGGGCGGAAACAAAGGAAAAGAGGAGTCGTACGAGCTTGCAAATAAGGTCAACCAGACCTTTGTTGATATTATACGTTCCTCAGGCGGCAATAATCCGAAACGCCATCTTCTTATTGCAGGCTATAATACCAATATCGGATATACCTGCGATAAGCTCTTTAAAATGCCCGACGACCCTGCGGGCAGGTGCGCAGTTTCTGTGCACTATTACACTCCTGCTGTTTTCGCACTTCTCACTGAGGATGTAGACTGGGGCAAGAATCGCGAGACATGGGGAACTGAAGCTGATTTCCAGGAACTCAATAAGGAACTGGATATGATGAAAAAGAATTTCGTGGATAAGGGTATTCCCGTAATTATCGGAGAATACGGCTGTCCTAATCCTTCTGAAGTCAAGGACTATGATTCTGTTGTTCTTTTTATAAAATCCGTTTGTGAAGGGATATACTCAAGGGGAATGTGTCCCGTACTCTGGAGCGTTACCGATGGTTTTTACAGCAGAAGTACTTGTAGCATGATACAGCCTGAGCTAGCTGAATTTTTCGATGAAATAACCGAATAAAAGCAACACCCTGTCTGTGCGATACAAACAGGGTGTATTTAATATTAAATTTTCTGACTTTAAAAACGCATTTTTTTCTTGAATACGATAATTGCCGCAGCTATAACTACTGCTGCCCAGATAAGAATGATACCTGCTTCGGAAAGACTGCTGCTGAAATCTCCTGAAAAAGCAAGTCTTGCCGCTTTTACGGAATGATAGAAGGGAAGCGCAGCGCAGATATCCTTGAGAGTTCCGCCCATGGTATCAATATCCATCCAGATACCGCCCATCATACCCGAAAGGCAGATGATAATTGAGGATAAGCCCGGTGCGGCATTCTTATTGAACAGTGTTCCGAAAAGAATACCGAAGCCAATGAACATAATCATAGAGGGAAGAGAAGTCACAACTGCGAAAAGCATATTCGGGATACTGAGTTCGGTTCCGCTTATAAGGCTCATGATAAGTGCCGCAATTATTGTTATAAAAAACTGTCCGACAGCGAGGACGATAAGTGGAATTATATAGCCCAGTATGTACTCCGAGGACTTCATGGGAGAGGTAAAAATGCGGAGGAGGAATGCACCGCCTCTGTCGCCAGAAATAAGCAGGCAGGCGAAGAGCATTATAAAGGTAAGACCGAAGATTGCAATTCCGGGAGCGAGGCTTTCCAGTCTGAACAGGGTCATACCTGCTTCGGGAGGAATGCTTTTATTGATTAAGGTCATTACAATAAGCATGACAATAGGGAAGCCTAGGCAGAAAATCCAGCTCAGGGGGTCGCGCACAAGCTCCTTGAAATTTCGTGAAGCAAATACAAAACTTTTCATATTATAATCCTTTCGTTACTGTTCAGAGATTTTAAGGAAGATTTCTTCAAGGCTTTCCTCGCCTGAGATTTTTCTCAGTTCTTCCAGTGTGCCGAATGCCTTCAGATTTCCGTCCTTCATTATTGCAATTCTGTCTGCAAGATGCTCGGATTCTTCAAGATAATGAGTGGTGACGATAATTGTCATCTTTCCTTTAAGGCTTTCTATTATCTTCCACAGTTCGCGTCTTGCTACAACGTCAAGACCGAGGGTGGGTTCATCAAGAAACAGTATCTTCGGTTCAGTGATAAGCGCCATTGCAATGCTGAGTCTTTTCTGCCAGCCGCCCGAAAGCTTGCCTGCACGCTGGTTAAGGCGTTCGCCAAGGGAAAGCTGTTCGGTTATGCGCTTTATGTTTTCTTCTGTTTTTTCTTTGGAAAGTCCGTAAATTCCGCACATGAAACGGAGATTTTCCTCAACGGTAAGGTTGTTTGCGGCGGAGTTTTCCTGGGGGGAAATACCGATAAGCTGTTTTACTTCGGTCGGCTCGTTAATAATGTTTTTTCCGTAGATAAGTGCGTCACCCGAGGTGGGCTTTGTAAGACAGGAGAGCATTTTTATGATTGTTGTTTTTCCTGCGCCGTTCATGCCAAGAAGTGACAATACCTCTCCGTCTTCAATATTAAAAGAGACATCGTTTACTGCGGTAAGATTCTTGTAATCCTTTCTGAGATTACGTATTTCTGCTGCGTACATAAGTATATCCTTTCATAATTAATCTTCAATTTCGTCAGGGTCAGTTTCCTTGATTATTTTCAGCATTTCTGCGGTTGCCGCAAGAAAACCGTTAAGCTTGACCATTGCGAGTCCCTGTGTTTCATCGCCCATTAAAATAAGCTTGTCGCCTGCTTTTAAATCAAAAACCTGAAGCGCCTTATCGGGAAGCACGATACGGTTTTTACTGTCGATTTTCAGGACGCCGAACATATGCTTTCCGCTGGGAGCGTTATCCTTTTTGTCCTTTGCGTACATTACAAGGTCATCGAGCGAAACATGATACAGCTTTGAAAGTAGAATGCAGTTGTCAATATCGGGGAGAGATTCACCCGATTCCCATTTCGCTACCGTCTGACGGGAGACATTGAGCTTTTCTGCAACGTCTTCCTGTGTAAGTTTTGCAGACTTGCGTAGATTTTTTAAATTTGAATTGTTTATTGCCATTTTTATTCATTCCTTTCCTCTTGTCTTAATTATACAACACTAAAATGTTAATTTCAAGCATTTATTTTTGACTAAAAATGTTAATCAGACTTTACAAAAATGAGAATTATTACAAAGTGGTTACAAATTATTACAAAACGGTTACAATTACTTGAAAGTTATTGACAAATCACGGCAATGTGTTAAGATATAAACAAGATATAAGGGAGGAATTACAGATGAAAAAAATAATAATTTTTGTGGCAGTTCTCATGCTTTCGGGTTGTTCGGCAGATTTAGAAAATACAACAGTCTCAGCCTCTGAGTCTGCTGTAGCTGAGCAGACTGAAAATGCAAATGAGACCTTTGCCGATTTGTTTGAATATTCAGACACAAACGGCGGAATATATATTGAAAAGTACATAGGCACAGACAGCAGTGCTTTTATTCCTGCTGAGGTCGACGGAAAAGCAGTTGTCGGAATAAATGCTGAAGTTGTAAGCGGTACTGCTGTAACAGAGCTTACCTTATCCGAGGGAATTGCTGATGTTCCGATGCTCAGCGGCGATATTGAAATTTTAAATCTTCCCTCAACTATAGAAATTGTAAACCCGTTTAAGGAATGCAAAAGCCTGAAGGAAATAAACATAGCCGAAAATGCTTGTTATAAATCCGAGGACGGTATTCTTTACACTGCTGATGGCAAAACTCTTGTCGCTTATACCCCAGGCAGAGAGGGTAGTTTTGAAATACCCGCAGGGGTTGAAACCATAGGTAGTTACGCTTTCTGTAATTCACGAGCAAGCGCGGTAACTATCCCTGATACGGTGCGTGTTATTGATGATTATGCCTTTGAAAATGCAGGCATTGACGAAATATCAATTCCGCCTTCGGTTGAATCTATCGGCTTTGGTGCGTTTAAGGGCAGTAGGCTGAAGACTGCGGAATTTTCCGAGGGGCTTAAGAGAATAGGTGACTTTGCTTTTGAAAAAACTCTGGTTTTAAGTGTTTATCTGCCTGCTTCTCTGGAGAAATGCGGCAATGACCTGTTCAACCCCGCCGCAAGGGTTTCTGCTTCTTTTCCTCATGAAGGACTTGAATACCTCTGCTCTCTTAAAAATATAGAGTTCAGAGATGAAAACCACCTTCACAGAGCTTTCCGCCTTGCAGAATCACAGTCTGATCTGCTGGATGGCAAGGGTAAAATCTTTGTTGACCTGAACGGTGATAAATTCCCCGAAATGATTGATTTTGAGAAATACGGAATAGCCGCTTGTTATTATGATAATGAGAGCGAGGGTTGGGATATTATCACACATCTTGACAAGAGGTTTGCGGACGGCTGTCCTAAGTATTATATCTGCTATGACGAGACGGAGGGCGCGTATATCTGGTATTCCGACACTTATATTATTCACGGCGACCAGGCGGGCAGTACTGCGGATTATCTGAATCAGAAAATAATAAAAATGAAAAAAGATGGGTTTGAGGTCGATTGGATAAGCATTGACACAGCCACAGAAAACCTGTATGATAATTATGTTGACGTGACAGCTTTGTCACCTGTCAAGATTCTTGATTTTAATACTGTCCTTGATGATTACGGAGTCGGGGATAAGAATTTCAGAATTATCCTGGGACCATTTGCTTCTGAGATTTATTCAGAGAATGCTGAAACTGTACCGCTTGTTATAGATGGCGAGGAGATAACGGAGTTTCCGAATATTTACTTATATACACCGTAAAGTAAAGAACCGCCCATGTCGGCGGTTTTTGCATTTTTTGAAAAACGAAACCTTTTATGTAAAATCCTGTTATATATAGTAGAGGACATAAAACGGGGGTACGGCTATGGAAGATAAAAATATAATAGAATTGTTTTTTGAGCGCTCCGAAAAGGCAATTACTGAGCTGCTGAACAAGTACGGCAGACTCAGCAGGAGTCTTGCGCAGGGGATACTTCTCAGTGAAGAGGATTGTGACGAGTGCATGAACACAGCCTGTATGCGTATGTGGAATGCAATTCCGCCGAAGAAGCCTGAAAATCTGGGCGGGTATTTCTGCCGTATAGTGAGGAATATTGCTATTTCGGAATATCACAGGGATAAAAAGCGTGCAGAAAATGAAACGGAAACAGAGCTTTACGAGATTATTCCCGATACGCGGACGGTTGAACTGGAATATGAAGCGGGGAGAATTTCGGAACTTCTGAACGAGTTTCTGGAAAAACAGAATAAGAAGAACAGGCGCATTTTTGTAAGCAGGTATTACCTCAATTTGTCGCTGTCTGCGATAGGCAGTTCAATGGGCATGGGAGAGGGTGCGGTAAAATCGCGGCTTCATCGTATGCGCATAGAGCTTAAGGATTTCTTACAGGAAAGGGGTGTTGAAATATGAACAGCTTCTGGGAAAAGGTAACTGACGGAATAGACGAAAAGTATATAAATGATACTGTGGATTTACATATCAGGAAAATGCCGCCCGAGAATATTCTCGTTCCCGTAGAATATGAGGTTCCGCCGCCTGTAAGCAGAAAAACACTTATTATAAGAACAGCGGTTAAGATTGCTGCGGCGCTTGCTGTTGTAATAGGCATAGGGGCAGTGCTTAAAGCCAACGATATTTCAATTTCAGAAATGTGGGCGGCACGTCCTTCTCAGACCACTGCTGCGGATACACACCCTTTATCGGAAACCACAACATCTGACGATGAAAAGCTTCATACAACTACTATTGAAATCGACCCTTCCGTTATAACAACTTCGGTTCTGCCTTACAATACAACGGTTCCGGGTACGCTGACCGAGCCGACCACATATCTGCCTGATGACAGTATTGCAATAACCACCACAAGTATTGAATATGTTGACGAACCTGCAGCGGTTACAGGTTTTGCACTTGATGCGCCTGCGGAAAACTACCTTGCGGAATATGACCTTGAAAGCAATCCGCCGAGGATTCTTTATGCCCGTGACACTTACTGCGTATTTGCCATGGCTGACGGAGTAATGTGCTATTATGATATGAATATGGCGCAGCTGGTAGGTCTCTATGATATTTCTGGCAGACTTGCAAAAACCAATCGTTATGACAGCAAATCCGTTCAGATAAGCGTATATCTTGATGAAAACGGAGTGCCTGTTTTTGCTGTCACCGTGGAGCGTATTGACGGCACAGGCTATGACAATTACACAGTTGAGTTCGCTTATCATACGGCAAGTCTTGCGGTTGTTACAGATGAAAAATTCTTTGACGCACTTACACCATACGAAGGAATTACATTGTCCCAGCGGGTAAGCACTGACGGCTTCAGAGCTGAATTTGACGCAGGATATACAACGGGGTATGTTTTCCTGCGCGACAGCGGAAACAGGGGTATGCGCGGCGCGTACCGTCTTGAGATTATCTGCAATACAAAAAGGGACGGCTCAGAAATCTTCATACCCTTTGACGACCCCGAATATGAACTTGTTGCTCAGAGCGGCTATCCTGCCCTGGATATGCTGGGCGGATGTTACTTTGACGAGGAAGGTCTGTATCATGTAAGCAATGAAAACTGGGAGGTTTGCGATGATTACGAGCTTTTCAGAAAGTTTTTCTTCGGCGTATGGAACGAGCACCTGCCGACAATTATAGACGATTCCGAAAGCACGGAGTTCGCTGATGTCAACAGATTCTTTATGGATTTCTATAAGGTCAGCAACAATGTTCTGGCGTTTACCACAGGTGGCTCTGCAGGCGGAATGCTGTACTGGATTGATATGAATAATCCCGATATGCTGATTTACACTTATGGTTCACCAGGAGATTTTCCCGACGGCATTGCGTCTGATGAGCTTGGTGAGCCAATGATATTCGGGCTTGCAAAATCTGATAAGGCCGTAATTGATACGTCCGCGGTAGAGCTTATGAACGGATATTTAAGCGTGTTCCGTCTGAGAGAAATTGCAAAGGAGTATGGTATTGATTACAGCATGCTTGTTGATTTCGAGTTTGAGACCGATGAGGGAACACAATACCATGACGACAGGTATTATTTCTATTCTATGTATCTTGTTTCCGAGTCTGAAAACAGACTTGAATTCAGAACAACCACAGGAAACGGGGATACTGTATATGCGGGCAGGGAACAGGCAAGGGTTACTGTTGTAATCGAGAAAATCAACGGTGAATGGGTGAGAACTATAACAGAGGCTGAGCCTAACCCTGCAGGAAATTATGCAGAACAGCTGCGTGAAAACCCGATTTTCAACTATAACGGCTCCGATTATTATGCCGATTCCATGGCTGGTAATATGTTTATAATGGACGATGAGGGCAATATAATCAGAGAGGAGTATTATAACAGCAGCTATTATCCTTCCGCGCTCAATCTTGACAAGATAGTGACAGGGGTTACGAATTTAAACCAGCTTACAGAAATTTCGCCTGAGATTTACACTCATTATGATGCAGGTCTCACATATTACGATATAGGCTTCGGCATGGTAGCAGCTGTAAGGAATTATGATTTTTATCCTAACGGCATTATTTCCGGTATAGAACCGCTTATGGAAAAATATCCCGAGGATTGGTTCTACCAAATCTACACCTTCAGTTCTGAGGAACACATTCCCGAGCATACCGAGGTGTTTATTGACAAGAATCTGGAGCAGTTTGATATTGAATTTCTTACTGATGAGCAGGACCGTGTATTTTACAATGCGCTGTATCTTATATCGGGTCAGAAGCTGAACCCTGAGCTGTCCTTTGAAACTCCGGGAGGTACAGACCGTTTCTATGAGGGCTGGTATGTGTCGGACATTGCATATTACGATTACTGGTACAGCTTTTTCAGTGTCTTCGGCAGTGAGTACAGAGCAGATGAAATGGCGGATAAGTTCGGTTTCAGATGTGTAAACGGCAGGCTTGCGTGGAAGGGTTATGAGTATAATACCGTATACGAGGATGCAGCTATTGTTGAATTTAAGCTTATAGAAAAGGCGGAAAACAAGGTGCGTTTCAAGGCAATTGTAGCATACGAGGGCGGAGTTGAAAAGGAGTACGAATATGAGCTTGAAAGTTATGACGGCACAAACTGGCACATGAGCGAATTTGAGCTGTGGGATAAGCCCTGATGCAGAAAAAATAATTACTATGGAAATCAGTATTATTCTTACTGATTTCTATTTTTGTAATCCGAAATAAGCTTAATAAATTTCTTTCCGTATCGAGCAGCCTTTTTTTCACCTACGCCAGAAATCTTCATAAATTCGTCGGGTGTTACGGGTTGTTCTGCGCTCATAGCGCGTAGCGTGGCATCGGGGAATACAACATAAGCAGGTACGCTTTGTGAAGCGGCAAGCTTTTTGCGCAATTCCTTGAGCAATGCGAAAAGCTCAGGATTTTCCGCTGCTTTTGGTGCAGATATTTCAGAACCTGGCGTTTCGTCGACCGCTGTTTTCTTCGGTTGTTTCATCAACAGTGTTCGTTTTGCTTTTACAAATTCATCGGCAAAGTCGGTTAGAGAAAGTATATCTTCGTTTTCTTCAATATATCCGTTTTGGCAGAGATAATCGGTTATTTCCCGTATTTCAGAAAGCTTGCTGTCGATCATTATTCCGAAGGTAGAAAGCGCTTTGCATTCTTCGTTTTCAACGCTGCCTATCAGCGTTTCACAGACAAGGGTCTGTGTTGAAGTGATATTGTTCTGCTTCATTCTGAAAATGCAGGACAGAATTTTCTGAGCCTTAACAGTAATATCAAGTGTGTCGAAATTTTTGTTGCAGGTACTGCAATTTCCGCAGAAATCAGGGGAATGCTCGCCGAAATAGCGTAGTATAAATTCACGCAGACATTTATCGGTTGTACTGTAAAAGGTCATTTTTTTAAGGCGCTCGTAGTCGCGTTCCATAATGATTTCAATTTCATCATCCGAAAGTCCGCTGTCCTCATGACCATGTTCAATAAGAAATCTGTTTGTGCGCACATCGGCTTTGCTGTAAAGAAGAATACACCTTGCGGGTGAACCATCGCGTCCTGCACGGCCAGCTTCCTGATAGTAGCTTTCAATATCCTTTGGCATATTATAATGTATAACGAGAGATACGTCAGACTTATCAATGCCCATTCCGAAAGCGTTTGTGGCGGCTATGACATTAACACTGTCATATATGAAATCATCCTGTGCGGTACGTCGCTCTTCATCGGAAAGACCTGCATGGTATTCGGCAATTCTAAAGCCGTTTTCTTTAAGAAAGCCATAAACCTTGTCGGTGTTTTTTCTGGTGGAGCAATATATTATTGCGTTACAATTTTCAGACTGTCGGAGTATGTCGAGGAGCGCGTGTTTTTTTTCGGAATCCTTCATCTGTCGCACTTCAAAATACAGATTTGAACGGTCAAAGCCTGTGGTTATTTTAAAAGGATTATCAAGCCCGAGTATCTGCTCGATATCATGTTTTACAACATTGGTTGCAGTGGCGGTAAAGGCGGCAAGAACAGGTCGGCAGGGAAGTTTTTTTACAAATTCCGTTATATTAAGATAGCTGGGACGGAAATCCTGCCCCCATTGAGAAACGCAATGAGCCTCATCAATTGCCACAAAAGGAATATGAATACTTTTGCAGAGTGAGATAAAGCCTTCGGTCTCAAGTCTTTCGGGCGCGACGTAAAGTATTTTGCATTCTCCTGAACGCACCATATCAACAGTCATAAAATACTCGTTTCCTGTAAGAGAGCTGTTTATGTAAGCGGCGGGAACGCCTGACTGTCGCAGTGCTTCAACCTGGTCCTTCATAAGAGAGATAAGGGGAGAGATGACTATTGTTGTGCCGTTCAGCATAAGTGCGGGTATCTGGTAACACATGGATTTTCCCGCACCTGTGGGCATTACTCCGAGACAGTCTCTGCAATTTAAGATATTATCTATAATTTCACCCTGTCCGTAGCGGAAAGAGGTATGTCCGAAATATTTTTTCAGTATGTCAAATTTATTCATTTCAAGTTCCTGTCATTGTTATTGAATGTTCAATTATTATATCATAATTTAACAGATACCGCAACAATTCATTGGACAAAATGCCGACTGATAATCAATCAGCAAATAAAAGTTTTCGCCTTGCATCGGATTGATATTTTTTCACTTTTGTGACTTTGTCACGGAAATTTTTTCAGAAACCGGATATAATATAGTTGTACAAGGAAAGCTTGTAACGTAATAACAGAAAGGATGTTTTATATGTCAGTTGTGAAAGTAAGTATAGATAATTTTGAAGAAATCAGAAACAGCGAAAAGCCTGTTCTGCTGGATTTCTACGCAGACTGGTGCGGCCCCTGCCGTATGGTATCGCCCATTGTGGATGAAATCGCAAAGGAAAATCCGCAGTATCTTGTGGGAAAGGTAAATGTGGACGATGAGCCCGAGCTTTCTCAGAAATTCGGAGTTTCAAGCATCCCTATGCTTGTGGTTATGAAAAACGGCAAGGTTGTAAATCAGTCGGCAGGAGCAAGACCAAAGGCACAGATTCTGGCAATGTTAGAGGGTTAATTCTTTAAGGCGCTTCTTATCAAGTATTTTTATACCCTTTCTCGACACCTCGACTATACCCTCGTTTGAGAAATATTTCAGAATACGTGAAACCACCTCTCGGGCAGAGACGATGTATTTTGCAATCTGCTCGTGGGTAAGGGTTATGGTATCCGAACCTGTTCTGGCAGCTTCATCCCAGAGGAATACGGCAAGTCTTTTATCCATACTCATAAAAAGTATCTGCTGCATTACCCACATAACGTCGGAAAACCGGCTCACTGCGGTTTCCAGAGCGAAAATCTTGATATGGGGATTGCTTTCCGAAATTCTTGCAAAGGCAGAGCCGTTTACAATATAACACTCACTGTTTTCCTCTGCA
>JAFUNV010000010.1 GCA_017472865.1 Ruminiclostridium sp.
ATCAGTTGTGCTGTCAAGCACCTTGCCGTCGAGTGTTACAACAGGGTCAACGTACTGCATTTTGCCTGTGTATTCGAAGCTGATTTCAGAAACCATAGCATTTTCAATGCTGATAGGATCCTCGCAGACTACGAAGATATCAGCTGTGTCAAATCTCTCATCGCCGATATATGTAATCGTCAGCGCGCCTGTGCTGTCGGCGGTACCCTGCTGAATGTTCAGCAGATTTGCGGCAGAGAATGGAGCTTCCGCGTCCTTATCTACCATAACGTAGAAGTTATAGAGCTTTTCAGGAATAAGACCAGTGAAAACAGCGCGGGAAACGTCGATAGTTTCTGTGGTTGCGGTGTCATTGAGGTAAGCTACTTCCACGGTTTCTGCTGTCATTGTGTCGTGGGAGTTGTAAGAGATGTCGACGGTTGCGGGAGTATAGTTGTAGTGGATGGTGGCGTCATTTAATTTATAGTTACCATCACCTATTACAATTGAAGACCACTGTTCTTCTGTTCCTGCATAGTATACATCGGTCAGTTTGCTGCAATTATTAAAAGCAGCATGACCTATACTTGTAATTCCGCTACCGAATATTACACTTGATAAATTGGTGCAACCAAAAAAGGCGTAATCATCTATTGTTGTAACATTGTTTGGAATTGTTATACTTGTTAGGCTGACACAATTAAGAAAAGCATGTTTACCTATACTTGTGACATTGTTTCCGATTATTATGCTTGCCAGGTTGTCGCATTCAGAGAAAGTTGATTCACTTATACTTGTAACGCCGTCAGGGATTATTACACTCGTTAAATTATTACAGTTATGAAAAGCCAATTCGCCGATACTTGCAACACTATCAGGAATTATTGCGTTTCTTAAAGCTGTACAATTTGAGAAAGCATATTCGCCGATGCGTGTGACGCTGTTTGGAATTATAATATCGGTTAAGCTTTCACAACCACTAAAAGTTGCGGTCCCTATGGTTTTCACGCCATTAGGAATGTTTACGCTTGCTAAATTACTGCAATTAGTAAAAGCCGCATTGCCTATACTTTTTACGCTATCGGGTATTTTTACACTTGTAAAATCATTAGCAACGAGTGCACCTTCGCCTATCGCTGTAACAGGATAGCCTTCTATTTTTGAGGGTATGACTACATTTGCCTTTTCGCCGTTATACCATGTAATAGTAACTTCTTTATTTTCTATTGTATAGTAAAAATCGGTTTCGGCAATTCCGACGGTAAGTGTGACGGTTGATTTTTCGAGAAGAATATCTTCAGGCTCCATATAATATTCATAAGCGTCGTTATGCACACTGAAAGTATACTCTTCATAAAGGCTGAGCGTTTTCTCAATAAGAAGCTCGCCGTTTTCGTCGGTATAGCCCCAGTTTCTGTCACCGATAAAGACGTTTGCCCCAGCGGCGGGAGTACCGTCCGCCTTAACGGTCTTTATTGTAACGTCGGAAGGCTCGCGCTTCATTTTAAATTCATGAATAGCTGCGCCTGTTTCAGCGGAAACCTCGATTTCTTCTTCCAGATCTATATATCCCGGAGCCGTTGCTTTTATTGTATGCTTTTCACCTTCTGGGAGAGGCAGAAGGTATGAAGTTGCAATGTTAAGATTGTCGGCTTCAATGCCCTCGGTATCTTCTTCGCCGAAATATACTTTTGCGCTGCCGATTTTGCTGTTTATTCCGTTTTTAAGACGGATTGTTGTACGATAAGAGATATACGGACACTCGCCCCATCCGAATTCCTTATAGGCGTCGGAGTAGTAGAAGTCAGCCAGGTGGATTTTAAAAAAAGGATTCTGCGGTTCATATTTTATCCTTGTCCAATCCCAGTCGCACAAGGAGAATTCAAATACAAGGCTGATTTCAAAATCAATTCCGCCGTCAACACATAGGAATCCCTTATATGAACAATCATGCTGCTCAGGAGCAGTGTTGTCAGGCGAATATAATAAGCCTGCTTCTGCGGTTATGACTACTGATAAGTGAACTGCAAGCTCTATATTCAGAATACTTTCGTCTATCAATTCCACCGCAAGCCCTAAATGTAGGGTTACCTTGATTTCAACCTCGATTTTCAGGTCAAAATCAAGCTCGGGCTCTTCGTTTATCTCGCGGGTGATAATACCGTTTCCGTTGTTTTCGATTGAAAAGCCTCGTTTTGCAGAGGTAAATTCCGCAACAATCGCTATCTTTCCGCTCATTTCAAGCACCAATTCGGGATTGATTACAATATTTACGCCGTAAATTGAGAACAGCATAATATCGGGTAATTCCCATGTGTGCTGGAATTTTGCCTCAACGCCGAGGGTCAGCGTCATGTCATATTCGAGTACAAATTCAGCCTTGTAAGTGGGGGTAAATAATCCGCCGTCAAAGTAGATACGCATGAAGCCGCCCAGCTGAAGCTCAAGTTGACCTGTAAAGCCCGCTTCAAAGCCGTCACCGCTATTGTCTTCGCTTTCGTCACCGATAGTTCCGCCATCGACAGTACTATCACCCTGCATGGTTTTCTCTTTAAGGTCAAAGGTGAAGGTTTTTCCGATGAACACCTCAACATCGGGGTCGTCGCCATTCTTTCTCTGCTCTGTCTGGGAAAGTTCGTTGGCGGCGTCTTTTTCTGTGCTTTCTGATTCTATGTATGTAACGCCTTCGCCCTCAGTACCTTCTACAACCTCACCATCGGTAATTGTTGAGTCAATTTTGATAAAGTCAAAGACTTCCTTCATATCTACTTCTTTACCATAGATTGTGGCAGTTGTTCCGCTGATTTCAACACTTACAATCTCCGTGATGATGATATCTTCACTGCCATAAACATAGCTGAAGGTTTCACCGGGATTAAGATTTGATATGCTTTCGTCAATGTTGTCAAAAACAAAGACCTGTTTTTCAAAATCTGCTGATACAACAATGTTCTTTTCAGCAACGTAAGGAACCTGCACTACATCCTCATTGTAAACCATAAAGTTATTGGTTGTGCTTTCATCGAGGTTTAGAACCTGTTCCTCGGGGAAGTCCTCGACCGTCTTGGACATCATTTCCACAAAGGCTTCGGTATAGTCATTTGTAATGTATTCCTTGCACTTCGGGCGCATATTTTCATCAACTACGTAAGCCTTTACAAGATAATACTCGGGGACTTCGGAAGCAGCAAAAGTGATTGTCGCTTTATTATTGTCCTTGCTCACTTCTGCACTTGCCGTTGCAAGCATTTCGTAACCCTGCTCATCATAAAGGGATACAATGATTGTGGAATCTTCAATTACGGAGTATTCCACAGTAGCAACATTGTCAGCCATAGTGACGCGGTTGACAATATATCCGTTGTAGCCTTCCGCAGGGTCAGTTACACCTTCTTCGCTGAGTACATCCGCAAACATACCCGCAAGGGAGTTGTCACCCTCGACGGAATAATCAAAATTCAGTCCGTCGCCCTGCTGTGCAGTTTCCGCAGAAATTGAAGATGTCAGCGTTGTGAACGCCATGACACCTGCAAGAAATGCGGAAACTATCCTTTTGAAAATACCTGTTTTCATGACCTGCTCTCCTGTTTTTTAATGTTTTACGGCAAATAATGCCACGATTATTTTTATTATATCATGATTTGTCTGCCTGTGCAATATTTAAAACAAAAAAGTCCGCCGAAGCAGGCCTTTTTCAGGTGCTCGATTACTATCTATGGGAATACTTCTTCTTTCTGTCGTTCATTGCCACAGCAAAATACATACTGCTCATCATAGGTACCGCCATAGCCGTTATAAAAATATCGGTCCACCCTCTGAGCTCCGAAAGAGTTTCGGGAATCAGAGAAAGATAAATAATTTTTGTTGCGATAAACGGAATTGTACCTGCCAGCGTTACTATAAAACAGCAGAAAATAAATGGCTTGTCATAACTTCTGAATACCCACATTCCGAGCAGAATACATAGTAAAAAGTTCAGCAGGAAAGTGATGACTGGGGGAAGATGAAGACTTGTTATTACAGAAATAATCTGAACAAGCCCTGTTTTAATAATCACCTGTGTAAATCTGAGTTCTTCTTTTTTCATTAGCTGTCTCCTTAAAATGCAGATTTGTACTAATATCATAGTATAAGTGAGAGACAAGAAACTGTCCTTCTGAAATAAAATAATTTTTTTAAAAAACTTTTATAAAGGACATGCGCTTGTGCTTGTATGCTGATATAATTAAGTCAGAGAAGACGAAAAGGGAAGATTAAAATGATTATAAGAACATTTATGCCTGTTAAGGAATGGAAATGTCCGCACTGCGGAACAAAGGTCAAGGACAAGCACGTTAAGGTCTGTCCGAAATGTAAGAAGCCGTTTTTCTTTGATGTGATTAAG
>JAFUNV010000197.1 GCA_017472865.1 Ruminiclostridium sp.
CCATTGTCTGTAAAACTCAGCGCTTTCCCTCATTATGGGGTATATTTCATTTTCTAAGTAATCCTTATCAAGGGTAAATTCGTAGTATTCCCATATATTCTGCATTAACCACGCAATCGCCGCAGTGGACCAGCCCCAGTAGAAATCCCACCCGGGAGAAGTCCAGCCGAAGGGAGTAGCCTGAGTGTGGGCAATCCAGCCATTTTCAGGCTTATTTTCATCGGAAATTATGTTGTAATATTCCTTTGCGGTAATTCTGCCCGGTTCGCGCATTTTATCAAGAAAACGGACAAGAGGCTTAGCCGTTTCGGAAAGATTTGTGTTGTAAGCGCCCCAGTAGTTCATCTGAAGATTGACATTTATGTGGTAATCGCAGCACCAGGGCGGACAGTTGTTATCATTCCAAACGCCCTGAAGGTTAGCGGGAAGCGAACCTTCACGTGAAGAAGAAATAAGCATATATCTTCCGAACTGGAAATAAAGCGGCTCGAGCTGAGCGGCAATTTTACTGTCGTACTCTTCCCTGTATTTAGGAAGCAGTTCGTCTATCGGGAGAATTTCGCCTTCAGTATCATTGAAACTGAGCTTTACCCTGTCAAACAGTTCTGAATAATCCTTGTAGTGAACATCGTAAAGCTTTTCAAAGCTGATTTCGCGACATTTGGACAGCACGGGGTCAATAATTTCAGAAGGAGCGATACCTGTTCTGTATTCAGGATAGTTATCGGAATAATCAGTTGCCGCAGTAAAATAAATCGTAACATCATCTGCGTGCTCAACCATTATGCTGTCACGGCTGCATATAAGCTCACCGCCATGATTTTTTACAATGAACGATCCCTGATATCTGAGAGCATTATCCTGAAGTGCGCCGTAATAATCGAGACGGTTTTCTGAAACCCTGATTTCACCGCCGTCATGAAGCTTATCCAGTGTGAGTCTGAGGCAGATCCTTCTGGGCTTGCTGCTGCTTAACTTCATGCAAATCACACGGTTGGGATATGAAGCAAAAGCTTCACGCTTATGAACTGCGCCCTCATATTCAAATTCGCAGGTATACAGCGACTTATCCATATCAAGGCTTCTGCTGTAATTCTTTACATTATCTGGATTGATATTTGAAAAGGTCAGAACAGCATCACACAAGAGTTGGTATGAGCCGTATCCGTCACCCTCGCAGGTAAGCATAGGGAGTTTTTCTACTGCTTCATCATATCTGTTTTCGTAAAGAAGCTCCTGGACAGCCTTTACGTCCTTATAGGCTTCCCTGCGGTTGCCGCCGTTATAATCGGGACGGCTGGGAGAAGGTCCGCCGACCCAGAGCGTCTTTTCATTAAGAACAATGCGTTCCTTTTCAATTCCGCCGAAAAAGCTCGCCCCCATGTAACCGTTGCCTATGGGAAGGCAGTATTCCTCCCATTTTTCCTGATTACCCGGAGTTTTAAAGGTTATTATATTTCTTATTGTATTCATACACATTATTTCCTCTTGTTGTAAGTTGGCTTATTTATCAGTCACCTGTTGTTTCACGAAGTACAAGGCTGTGCGGCAGCATATAGAGAGATTTGTCGGGCACCTCTGCCTTCATATTTTCAATCAGCTTTTCTACAACCAGCTTTCCCTGCATGAAGCAAGGCTGCTGAACCGTAGAAAGATGAGGGACAAATATCTTGGAATACTGGATATTATCGAAACCGAAGAACAGAATGTCCTTTCCGACCTTGA
>JAFUNV010000198.1 GCA_017472865.1 Ruminiclostridium sp.
ACAGAAACAATGCAGTAAGTCTTATATATCTTTTCATATCTCCACTCCCTTTCATTAATTACATTTTATCACTTTACCCAGATAAGTCAATAGCTTTACTGTTTTTGTAATCAAATTGTAATAATTTGCAAATACGTCAATAAAAAGTCCTCTTATCACAATACATGATAAGAGGATTTATTAAATGCTTTTTCTGCTTTTCTTAAGCTTCTTTTCTTCGTACATAAGCTTGTCTGATTTTTTTACAAGCGCTTCAAAATCACTGCTTGCCGAAACAGGAGCGGTATGCACACCTATACTTGCGGAAACTCTGTATGGCTTTCCCGAATTTCTGTTATATTCCTCCAGGCATGCATTTATTGAATTTCTTATGTCATCGCGAGGATACATTCCGCCTATTACCGCAACCATTTCATCTCCGCCGAAACGCATACAGATTGCACTTTCGGGACAGGCGGCTTTAAGCGCTCGGGCTGTAACCTGTATCGCATTGTCACCATCATTATGTCCGTATGTATCATTTATGAGCTTGAGACCGTCAAGGTCAGCCAGCACGACTGTAATGCAGTCTTCACCGCGCATATACTCCAGAAGCTCTTCGTATTTCTTGAGAAAGCCCCTGCGGTTATAAAGCCCTGTAAGAGAATCAGTAAGATACATCTCCTCAATCTGACGGTTAAGATACTGCTGATAACGCATATTTCTGAAACCGCCTATGGCATTATTAAGCATACTTACTATCTGCGGAATACGAATATAATTTTCATTTTCCTGACCGTGGTAATGAAAACAGGCATATCCAAGGGAAACGTTGAGAAAATTAAGAGCTACAAATATAATGGGTATCCTGCAGCTCATAAACCGTTCAAGATTAGGAATAATTTCAGAAGTCTTTATTCTGTAAGTCTTGAAATCAACAGTGTCATCTGTGTCGAACAGAACCACCTTTTCATCATCATTACAATTTTCCACAGAGGCAAAGGGATTTATACTCTCGTCAACGCACTCTGTATTCAGGATGCAGCACATATCATAAATTACATTATGCGGGATATGATTGGCGATATCCTCAATCCCTTCACAAATCTGTATTCTTTCAGAGACCTCACTGAGGGTACGGTTTTCAGCCTGAAGACGATTAAGACGGTTAGAGATATCATTCATGTATTCAGCAACGTTTATACTATCCGAAAAATGACATCCGCACGACTCATAAGGTATAAACCGCGGTATTATACGTAAATCTTCATCAGTGAATTCGCCGTTAAGACTTTTTATTATAAGTTCACAACAGCCTGCCGCCATGTCAGTATAACTGCATCTGCTGGAAGTGATTTTCGGTGCGGAAAAATGAATCATTTCTATTCCGTCAAAACCTGTTACAATTACATCATCAGGAATTTCCACACCATTCTTTTTCAGAACAGCTGAAACTGTAAGCGCCATTGTATCATTGGCACAGATGATGGCTTCAGGAATATTTCCGCTTTCAAGAAGCTTTATGGTTGCGGCTTCAGTGGGAATTGACCAGAAATCGCCGTAGCTGACCATATCAGAAGAAAAGGGAATATTCTTTTCCGCAAGAACCTTTCTGAAAACATCAATACGCCTTTCGGAAAAATCATTTCCCTTAACGCCTGCCATGAAGTGAAGACTTTTGCATTCATGAACATCAATTACATGGCGGACAACATATTCAAAACCGCTTTCATAATCGAAGGAAATACTCATGCAGTCTTTATAACTGTCACCTATACTTATAACAGGAACATCTGCCGCTTTTGCAGCGGATATTATGCTGATTATAGCTTCCTTATCATAAATCTTCTCATCAAAGATGACAACCGCGTCAATATAATTATAGTCAATAAGCTTGAAAATACCGGCTTCACCCTTCTCACCCGGAGTATTCCAGAATAAATCCTCGCAGGTAGCGTATACGAAAAGGTTGATATCATTTTCTGCCAGAATTTTATTAAGAGCAGTAATAAATTCAATACTTGTTTCGTCGCTGATTTTTGCGATACAAAGAGCGACTACCTTTTTACCATAAAGCAAGCCCTCACCTCCGATACTTAGAGATTTAATATTAATAATTATAACATAACCACCACTGTTTTTCAAGATATTTTCATTAATTTACACAGTTTAATTATTTTTGTCTCAATATTCACCATAAGCAGTAAAAGGCATACAGCATAAGCTGCATGCCTTCTTATTAATTATTTATAATTGCTGTTGCGAAATTCAGATACGAGGCGAACGCCACCCATAAAAGATAAGGCACATTAAGATATGCGGCCTTGGCATTGATTTTTCTGAACCGATTAATCATTACTGCTATCAGTACAAGTAATACTATAATTACTGCGAATGCCGCCCATAATGCTTCAAATCGGAAAAAGACAATACTCCACATAAAGTTTACTGCAAGCTGTGTCCAGTATACTGTAAGCGCTTTTTTTCTTATAGCATTTTCATCCGATGAATATATAATATAAGCTGAAAAACCCATGACCGCATACAGAATTACCCAAACCACAGGGAAAAGCCATGCAGGCGGAAGCAAAGGCGGTTCTTCGTACTTTGTAAAGAAATCTGAAAATCCGCCCGAAAGCAAAGCTGACAGCGCACCTATCAGCTCCGCAGAAATAATAAAAATAAGCATATCTGCTATATTATGCTTTTTCATAAAGCACCTCCGTTTTTGTATTACTAAAATCTATGCAATTCAGGAGGAGCTTATTCATAAAAACAGGCTGCGCTTTTACACGCAGCCTGCAGCTATTAATTATTCTTTGTCTTCCTTGCGGCGCTTTTTGGTAAGCTGAGCTGCAATTGCAGCGGCACCCATTCCAAGTAAAGAAGCCATAGGAGCAGAAACGCCCGTATTGGGGTTTGCGACACCGCCCGCAAGCGGAACATCGCTTTCTTCAAACACTACTGTTTCAGAATCGGTAGTATCAATTCCACCCATAGGAATATCGGGTTCTTCAAACTCAACAATCTCAGGAATATCAGTTTCGGTGTCTGTATCTGTATCTGTATCTGTGTCAGTGTCAGTATCAGTATCAGTATCAGTATCTGTATCAGTATCAGTATCAGACTCTATGTCAGGTACATCGATATCTGTGTCAGTATCTGTATCGGTATCAGTGTCTGTATCCGTATCAGTATCAGACTCTATGTCAGGTACATCGATATCTGTGTCAGTATCTGTAT
>JAFUNV010000199.1 GCA_017472865.1 Ruminiclostridium sp.
TGTAAAGAGTTTTGGTCTTAAATAATTGTTGAAAAAACGCACTCTTCATAAAACGGAGAGTGTGTTTTAGTGAATAATAATATAAACTTTCAACTTTTTAAAATTAATATAGGCGATATGTCAAAATCTCAATATTACTATTGACTTTGCTGAGTTAAAGTGATATATTATTGTTGTAATAAATTGAAAGGTAAGCAATCTGATGATATCTGCACTTACAGCTATAATTATAATTACAATCAGCATTATCGGTTTTGTCATTATTAAGACTGACGATTGTGCTTTTTTGTCTTGCCGCTGTAAAGCTGATGCTGATTGAAATACCTTTTAGGGTTGCAACATCTGTAATTACACCTCCGGCGGACGTCGGAGGTTTTTATATTTTAAAAGGAAGGTTGAAAATATGCTCACACTTGACAAAATCTATCACGCAGGCTACGTCCTTAAAAACGTAATCAGAAAAACCGATATTATACCCGCACCGAAAATTAACCCTGAAGCAAATATATTTCTGAAAACTGAAAATCTTCAGATTACAGGTTCTTTCAAGGTGCGAGGTTCTTACTATCGCATTTCACAGCTTAGTGATGAGGAGAAGTCACATGGTGTAATTGCCTGCTCGGCGGGAAATCATGCTCAGGGTGTAGCGCTTGCGGCAGCGAGAAGCGGAATCAAGTCGGTAATCTGCCTCCCTGACAGCGCACCCATATCAAAGGTTGAGGCAACCAGAAGCTACGGTGCAGAAATCTGTCTTGTAGAGGGTGTTTATGATGACGCTTACGCAGAAGCACTGAGACTCCGTGATGAAAAGGGATATACTTTTATTCACCCTTTTGATGATGAAGACGTAATCGCAGGGCAGGGAACTATCGGACTTGAGCTTATTGAGCAGCTCCCTGAAATGGACGCGGTTATTGTACCGATTGGCGGTGGCGGACTTATTTCGGGCGTTGCTTTTGCAATAAAGAAGCTTAACCCGAAAATCAAGGTTTACGGCGTTCAGGCGGCGGGCGCACCCAGCATGTACAATTCGGTAAAGGGTGGAAAGATAGAACGTCTCGAAAGTGTTTCAACAATTGCTGATGGTATCGCTGTAAAGGAACCTGGGGTAAATACTTTTGAATACTGCTCTGAATATGTTGATGAAATCGTAACGGTTACAGATGATGAAATTTCCGCCGCAATTCTCGCTCTTATCGAGCAGCAGAAGCTTATTTCCGAGGGTGCGGGTGCAACGGCTGTGGCTGCGGCAATGTTCAATAAGGTTCCTGTTAAGGGTAAGAATGTTGTATGTCTTGTTTCGGGTGGTAATATTGACGTTACCATTTTATCAAGAGTTATAAAGCGTGGTCTGCTTATGTCAGGTCGTTCGTATTCTCTAATTGTTGAGCTTATAGACAAGCCCGGTCAGCTCAAGGACGTCTCGGCAATTATTGCAGACCTCGGCGGAAATGTAATCTCCGTTCATCACGAAAGAGCCAATGAAGGTTCTGCTGTAAACGGATGTTATCTGAGAATTGTTCTTGAAACACGTAACTTTGAGCATATCGAAACAATCCGCAGAGTGCTTACGGAACGCGGTTTTAAAATATCTGATAATTAATTGAAAGGAATAAATACCATGAACAAAAAAATCCACACTGAAAAAGCGCCTCAGGCAATCGGGCCCTACTCACAGGCAGTAGTCCACGGTGGTCTTGTGTACACCTCGGGGCAGATTGCAATCAACCCTGAAACAGGCAACGTTGAAGCAACGGATATAGTCGGTCAGACCGAGCAGATTATGAAGAATCTGGGCGAGGTTCTGAAGGCGGCAGGCGCGTCTTTTGACACCGCTATAAAAACCACTTGCTTCCTTGCTGATATGAATGACTTTGCCGCATTCAATGAAGTTTACGGTAAATATTTCACTTCAAAACCTGCAAGAAGCTGTGTTGCGGTTAAAACTCTGCCTAAAAATGTACTTGCCGAAGTTGAGGTAATAGCTGAAGTTGAATAAAACGAAAAAGACTGTGAAGCATAAGTTTCACAGTCTTTTTTGCAGTTATTTCTTCCACGTAACAGGAGAGAAAAGCAGAAGCATCGGGAAAATCTCCAGACGGCCCGCAAGCATATCGAAAATAAGAATAAGTTTTGAGGTGTCAGAGAAAAAACCGAAATTTGAAACCGGACCAACCTGGTCGAGCCCGGGTCCAACATTGTTTATTGTAGTAGCGATTGCAGTGAAGTTTGTTACAAGGCTGTGATTGTCAAAAGAAATCAGCAGCAAAGATACAACAAATATAATCATATAGCTTACCAGATAAACATTTGTGGTGCGTATTACGCTGTGTTCAATGGTTCTGCCGTCCATTTCAAGTTTTCTCACCTGATTAGGGTGGATAAGCATACGTATTTCTTTGGTGATGGATTTAAAAAGAATTATAAATCTTGAAATCTTCATACCGCCGCCTGTACTGCCGGCACAGGCACCCACAAAAATCAGCAGAACAATTATAGTTCTTGACAACTCAGGCCAGAGATTAAAATCTACGGTCATGAAGCCTGTTGTAGTGATAATTGAAGCAACGGTGAAGGTTATATGCTTTACAGCCTCACCGAGGGTAGCAAAAGAATCTCCGATATTCATTGTTATAAGAAAAACAGCGGCGAGGATTATGAGGAGATATGCCCTTACCTCGGAGATTCTGAATGCGTCACGGAATTTTCTTGTAATAAGCAGAAAATAGAAGCTGAAGTTTACGCCGAATAGTATCATAAATACGGTTACAACTATCTGCGTGTAATCAGAGTAGCCTGCAAGACTGTTATTTTTAATGCCGAAGCCGCCTGTACCAGCGGTAGCAAAAGACATGTTGATTGAATCAAATATTGGATTTCCGCCTGCAACAAGGAAAACAAACATCAGCACGGTAAGACCGAAGTACATTGCATAAAGCACGAGAGCTGTATTCTTTACACGCGGCACAAGCTTTGTAACGGATGGTCCAGGGCTTTCCGCACGCATGAGATTCATGTTCTGAGCACCTGACAGGGGCAGAAAAGCCATAATAAACACAAGAACACCCATGCCGCCTATCCAGTGGGTGAAGCTGCGCCACATCAGCACGCATTTTGGCAGGGATTCAACATCGGAAAAAATAGTGGCGCCTGTGGTTGTAATGCCTGAAACGATTTCAAACAATGCGTCAATGTAAGAAGCAGTTCCTGAAAAATACAGCGGTAAAGCGCCGAATATACTGAGCGTAATCCAGCTCAGTGCGACAATAACAAACCCTTCACGTGCGTAGATGCTTTTTCGTTTCGGTTTTCTGAAGGTAATGGCAAGACCAAGAAGCAGACATATTCCTATTACAATAAGGAAAGAAAAGCCTTCTTTTTCGCTGTAAACCAACGCGGTAACAGCAGGTACTGTAAGAAAAATAGCCTCAAAGTTCAGAATCCAGCCAAGGAGATATAAAATCATTGAATAATTCATATACAGTCACCTCAATCAGGCAAGAATATCGGTTATATCCCTGAAACCGAGGTGCTTTGAGACAACCACTACCGAATCGCCAATCTGAATCTTATCGTGACCACGCGGGATAATAGCCTTTCCGTCGCGGGTTATACTTGCAATAAGCAGGTTGTCCTTGAATTTCAGCTCCATAATAGGGGTGTTAAGAAGTCTTGAAGGCTCTTTTACGACAAATTCGGCAGCTTCAACTTTATCTTTGATTACGCTGTAAAGCGTCTGTACATTACTGCCGATTGTATTTTTCATGGCACGTACATAGCGGACGATGTTCTCTGCGGTAATGCTCTTCGGATTGATAATTGAATCGAGTTCAAGTTTTTTGATAACACTGTCAAATTCTATCCGGTTGATTTTAGTGATAACCTTTCCGTTGATGCGGTTGGCGGCAAAAAGGGAAAGGAGAATATTTTCTTCGTCCATATTCGTCATTGACACAAATGAAGCTGCATCTTCAAGACCTTCTGACATGAGAAGCTGTTCGTCGGAAGCGTCGCCATGAACAATATCGGCTTTCGGGAATGCCTGATTGAGCTCTACACAACGCTTTTCGTCACGTTCTATAATTTTAACATCAATGCCTGATTTTAAAAGGATTTCGCAAAGATAATGCGTTGTTCCGCCACCGCCTGCAATAATGGTATTACGCACCTGATTGGTTTTGTACTTGATTTTCTTGAAGAAGGTGTTTGCGTTACGGGGAGTAGCAATAATTGAGATTACATCCTTATCGTCAAATACAAAGTCGCCGTTAGCGATGTATACATTGTCACCTCGCTCAACAGTGCAGACGAGAACATCGCAGTGAAGCTTTGTAGAAATTTCCTTTACTGCGTAATTTTTAAGAATACTGTCCTCAGGGATACGGAATTTAAGCAGTTCAATACGCCCTTTGGCAAAGGTGTCTATTTTCATAGCCGAAGGAAAACGGAGAAGACGTGCAATTTCAGCCGCCGCAGCAGCTTCGGGGTTGATAACCATTGCAAGTCCGAGTTCTTCCTTTAAGTAAGGTGCTTCCGCGCTGTATTCGGGGCTTCTTACTCTTGCGATAGTCTGACAGTTACCTGCTTTTTTGGCTATCAGACAACATAAAAGGTTAAGCTCGTCTGAGCCTGTTACCGCAATAAGCAGATCGGCGGTTTTTATACCTGCTTCCTGCTGTACGGCGTGGGTTGCGCCGTTTCCTATGACAGCCATTACATCGTATTTCTCGGTGGTGTCATTAGCCTTTTTCTCATCAATATCTATTACGGTTACATTGTTTCCTTTTTCGTTGAGGCGGGCGGTGATTTCCTGACCGACCTTACCGCAGCCGACAATTATAATGTTCATGATTGACCTTTCTTGTTATTTATATTTTAAAATGTATTATATCACCCTTTAAATAATATGTCAATAATAAACATTCAATTTCTTTTTCATACCCGTGCGGTAGATATAAAGAATTATTTTTAAAAAAAGTATTGACAAAAGGGGCGTATTGACGTATATTTAATTTGTATGTTTTCGACATACTACGACATTTTTTGTTTAAGAAAGGAAACAGTAAATGGAAAATATCGTCAGCTTGGAAAATATAATCGTTGAATTCGATGATGGAGAAAGAATACTCAAGGATATCAGTCTTGATATCAAGGATAAGGAGTTCGTAACTTTTTTAGGTCCTTCGGGCTGCGGCAAGACGACAACTCTCAGAATTATCGGCGGCTTCCTTGAACCTACCAGCGGCAATGTAATGTTTGACGGAAAGCGTATAAACGGACTTCCGCCCCATAAGCGCAACGTAAACACCGTGTTCCAGCGTTACGCCCTTTTTCCTCATCTTAATGTATACGAAAATATAGCTTTCGGTTTACGTATTCAGAAGCTTCCCGAAAAGGAAATTGTAAAGAGAGTAGGGGAGATGCTGGAACTTGTAAACCTTATGGGTTATGAAAAGCGCTCTGTAAACCGTCTTTCCGGCGGTCAGCAGCAGCGTGTGGCTATTGCGCGCGCCCTTGTAAACCGTCCTAAGGTTCTGCTCCTGGACGAGCCTCTCGGTGCTCTTGACTTAAAATTACGTAAGGAAATGCAGACCGAGCTTCGTAAGATTCAGCAAGCGCTTGAGCTTACATTCGTTTATGTAACTCACGACCAGGAAGAAGCGCTTACTATGAGTGATACTATCGTTGTAATGAACAACGGTCATATCCAGCAGATAGGTTCTCCCACTGATATCTATAACGAGCCTGAGAATGCCTTTGTTGCGGACTTTATCGGTGAAAGCAATATTGTTAACGGCTGTATGCCTGAAGACTGTGTGGTTGAATTTACAGGTCGACGCTTCGAGTGCGTAGACAAGGGCTTTTCACCTAACGAAACAGTTGACGTTGTTATCCGTCCTGAAGACATTAAAATTGTTCCCGCAGATAAAGCGAAGCTCACGGGTATTGTCGAATCTGTGGTATTCAAGGGTGTGCATTACGAAATGATAGTGGACGGCGTAGACCATAAGTGGATGATTCATTCTACAAAGTTTGAGCCTGTGGGAACTATGATAGGAATGGCGGTTGACCCCTTTGATATCCATATCATGAAGAAAACGGAGGGCGACGAATGAAGTTAAAGGCTTTTTCCGCTCCGTACCTTGTATGGATGGTGGTATTTATTGTTGTTCCGCTTCTCATGGTGGTTTACTTTGCCTTTACAAATGAAAGCGGTGAATTTACCCTTGAATACATTTCTGACGTAGGTCAGTATGCCAATATTTTTATGCGTTCAATCTGGCTTGCGATTATAGCAACGGTTATCTGCCTTATTGTAGCTTATCCGCTGGCGTATCTTCTCTCCCGCATGGAAAAGCACAAGCAGGGAACGATGCTGATGATAGTAATGCTCCCTATGTGGATGAACTTCCTGCTGAGAACATACGCGTGGATGACTCTTTTAGGCAATAACGGTATTATCAATCAGCTTCTCGGTCTTATAGGTCTTGGTCCTTTCAAGCTTATCAATACTGAAGGTGCGGTCGTACTGGGCATGGTTTATAACTATCTGCCTTTCATGATTTTGCCTCTTTATTCTGTTATGGAAAAGATTGATAAAAGCGTTATCGAGGCTGCAAATGACCTCGGATGCAATTCCGTAAACACAATGCTCCGTGTGATTTTTCCTTTAAGTCTCCCGGGTGTTACTTCGGGAATAACAATGGTGTTCGTGCCAGCGATTTCTACCTTTATTATTTCCCGTATGCTGGGCGGCGGTTCCAATCTGCTTATCGGCGACCTTATAGAAATGCAGTTCCTCGGAAATTCCTACAACCCTCATCTGGGCGCGGCAATATCCATGGTGCTTATGGTTATCATACTTGTTATAATGACTGTAATGAACCAGTTCAGCCCTGATGACCAGGTTCTTATTTAAGGAGGTGCGGCAGTGAAAAAACTCGGAAAAATCTACATGGGTATTGTTCTCATGTTTCTCTATGTGCCGATCTTCGTGCTGATTGTCTTTTCCTTCAATGAGACCAAGAGTCGTTCGGTTTTCAGCGGCTTCACGCTTGACTGGTACGAGAAGCTGTTCAGAAATGAAATAATTATTTCCTCTCTTATCAATACTATTATTATTGCAGTATTGGCGAGCATTATTTCTACGATTCTCGGAACCCTTGCCGCAATCGGTATCAACAGCATGAAGAAGCTCCCAAAGGCAGTTGTAATGAATATTACAAATATGCCTATCATAAACCCCGAAATCGTTACGGGTGTATCGCTTATGCTTCTTTTCGTATTCTTTGCCGCAAGAATGAACCTTGAATTCGGTTTTGTTACGCTTCTTATTGCACATATCACATTTGATGTGCCTTATGTTATCCTTAACGTAATGCCGAAATTCAAGCAGATGAATCCGCACCTGTATGAGGCGGCGCAGGATCTTGGCTGCAGCCCTTTTCAGGCATTCAGAAAGGTAATTCTTCCCGAAATAATGCCCGGTGTTGTAAGCGGCTTTCTTATGGCGTTTACATATTCGCTTGACGATTTTATCATAAGCTATTTTACCAGCGGTTCTACCTCGCAGACACTGCCTATCACAATATATTCCATGACAAGACGTAAGGTCTCCCCTGAAATCAACGCTCTTTCAACTCTTATATTCCTTGTGGTGGTAGTGGTTCTCGTGGTTAAGCATATAATTGAATCAAAGCAGGCTAAGCGCAGCGAAGCTCTCAGGAGGGACTGATATGAAGAAAAAGTTTTTATCATATTTTGCCGTGCTCCTTTCGGTTTCAATGATGCTTTCGGGTTGTTCCTCAGCTGAAGAAGATATAGCTGATGAAGAGGAGGAGATTGAACCCCAGACTCTTACAATAGAGGATATGGAGTATTATACACGCTTCAAGGATGCTGGAATTTCCATTAATGTCTACAACTGGGGTGAGTACATTTCCACAGGCGCAGACGAGGGTACTCTGAATGTAAATGCGGAATTTACAAAGCTTACAGGTATTAAGGTGAATTACACCAACTACGCCACAAATGAAGAGCTTTATGCGAAGCTCAAAGGCGGCGGAGCAACCTATGACGTCATTATTCCTTCTGATTACATGATAAGTAAGATGATTAAGGAGGATATGATTCAGAAGCTGGATTTTGATAATATCCCCAATTTCAAGTATATCATGGAGAATTTCCGCAATCAGGCATACGACCCCGAAAACGAGTATACAGTGCCATACACATGGGGAACTGTCGGTATTATCTATGACAGCACCATGATTGATATGAACGAAGAGGATATCGAGTGGGATTTACTCTGGAATGAAGACTATGCCGACCAGATTTTAATGTTTGATAATCCTCGTGACGCCTTTGCAATTGCTGAAATAATGCTTGGCTACTCCATCAATACTGAATCTTCCGAGGAGCTTGCCGATGCGGCTGATAAGCTTACGGAGCAGAAAAATATCGTTCAGGGTTATGTAATGGACGAAATTTTTGATAAAATGGGGGCAGGAGAGGCGCTTATAGCTCCTTATTACGCAGGTGACGCCCTTACAATTATGGATGAAAACGAGGACCTTAATTTCGTTGTACCAAAGAGCGGAACAAACCTGTTTATTGACGCTATGTGTCTTCCTACAACAGCAAA
>JAFUNV010000200.1 GCA_017472865.1 Ruminiclostridium sp.
GGCGCGGAATGCCGGGGGAATTTTCCCCCGGCACCCCCTGTGCTTTTGCCTCCGGCAAAAGCAATTCCGCGGCTGCGCCGCGGTTCGCGCGCCTCCGGCGCGCTCAGCCCTTCTTTATATGCTTCTTCGCCCAGTAATACACGGGAATGAAAACAAAAAACACCAGCAGATGATATGTCCAACCAAAAAGTATACCAAGAGCGCATACGATTATACCTATAAGCAGGGGAAAAAATGATTCACCCAGAGGCTTTTTCCTTATTATACGACATACCCAGTAGTATATCGGCACCGTCAGCCAGAAAAGCCACGAATACTGCCATTCTCCCGCCGCCCATGCGAATATGAACAGAAACAGTGTCAGTACGGGATAGGCAAAGCGTGAGGGATTGCAGTCACGGATCGCCGTTCTGAGTGAACAGAACAGCGGTACCGCCAGATAAAGCGGGAGTACATCTAAAGCTCTGGTAGGATTCGCTATAAAGCGGAATGCGCAAATCAATGTAACTATCCACAGCATTATCACTGAGAAAAGTGAGCTTTCCCAATTACGGCGGCGGTATTCCTCACCGTCCAGCTCATCATCCTCAATATAAATTCCGTCAATTCCCACATAAAGTTTGATTTCCCGCCACGCTTTCATAAAGCTTTTGCCTGCGGTTTTTGCAGCTTCTTTCGGCGGCGGCAGCTCAGAACTTTCGGGCGGAGCGCTTTCAGCTTCCTCGGGAGGCTCCACAGAAGCGTCCTGTTCAGCTGTTTCGTCGGCTTCTTCGGCCTGCTCAGTGATTTCCTCTTCTTCTGTTTCCTCCGCCGCGGGTATTTCATCCTCAGTACGCAGAAGCTCGTCCAGAGAGATATTGTAAAGCCGTGCCAGAAGAATGATATTATCGGTATCGGGTGACGCCTCGCTGCGCTCCCATTTCGACACTGCCTGACGGGAAACACCGATTTTCTCCGCCAACTGTTCCTGTGACAATCCCTTTTCCTTTCTGAGATTAACAAGCCTGTTGGCAATTTCGATATTCATGTAATCAATCCTTTCGTAAAATTCAAGAACCGTTCTTTACTCAGATTATAGCAGAATCGGCGCGGTTGCTCAACCTATTCCGGTTTTCATTTTGAAAAAATCCTCCGCAACCGATAGTTGCGAAGGATTTAATCTGTTTGTAAACTAAGGTTGCGGGCGCATAACCTCGTACGCCATGTCCGCCGCCTCGGGTGAGATATTACACCCCATTTTCCAAACCCTGATATTTTTCATAACGCCGTCCAGCAGCTCCAGCAGCTTCGACATCGCCGCAGGGTCTGAGGGGCGCAGGGTCTGATTCAGAATAGAAAAAATCGCCTGTCCCTCATCCATGGGTGTTATGAAATTCTCAGAAGAGCGCTCCAGTACGCATATTCCCGCAACGGGAAAACCCTCGTTGACGCTTAAATCGTCCTTGCCGCTCCAGGGCGTTCCATAAGCAAAAATTCCGTCCTTTTCAATACGTATAGCAGGCTTGTCATCGTTTATAATCTGCGCCCTTTTGCCGAATTTATCCAACCACAGCTTTGTGTGGGTGGATTTTCCCGTGCCGCTTGGCGCAGAAAAAAGATAAGCCCTGCCGTCAACCTCAACCGCTGAGGAATGGAGCATAAATCCGTCGAAATTCAGCAGCTTGTTGTAGAACTGTTCTGCCGTATACACCAGCTCACACTCTTCATCACTTAAATGGGGAGCAATTCTGTGGAGCCTGTCCATAGCTTCTCCGCTGTAGTCAATGGAGATATCAGGATTACCCCCGTCACAAAGGTATTTTTCGCCGCGGGAGGTCATAAGCCCGTAACGGAAATCACAGGACACTGAAAGCCCGCATATTCTGTAAAAGCGTATCATTCCAGGACCTCGAAATCGCCCCAGTTCAGGTCGTCGTTTTCGGGTCTGAGCATTTCTTCAAGAGTTGCAGGGGGCTCAGTTGTTGAGACAGAGGTTTCTTTCTTTTCGTCATTGCCGCAGGAGCCGAGGCATAAAAGGATTGCGGCGGTGAGTAAAGCTATTGATATTTTTTTCACGAATTATTCCTTTCAGAAGAAGTTCAGACCCCGCAGTTATAAAACAGCGGGGTCATAGACTTTTATTCAGCGTGTATGCCTTTCAGAATCAGAAAATATCGCTGTAAGCTGTGCCTGCGGAACCATCGTCAAGCGCGCCGCCGTTTGTTAAGGAAACGGTGGTGGTTTCTTCGTCTTCAGTGCCGCCTACTGTGCTTGTTGTGATAACGTCCTCTGTAGCGAAAACAGAGATTTCGATTTCAGGCTTCATATACTTTTTCATTTCGATTACCTCCGTTTATTACTTCTTGGAAACAGTGATGTCTGTGCAGGTTACTGTTACACCTTCGGGAATGTCTGTTACTGTGTAAGCGAGGAATACATAGCCCTCGGGAGCAACAACAGTTTCACCGCTTGCAGAAAGCTCGGTGTAGTAGCTTGTAGCTTCAACTGTCTTTGTAGCTGTACCGTTGCTGAGTGTGAATGTAACGAGGTTCTTGTCTTCGATGGAAGCCTTGGAAACCATCTTTACAAATCTTCTTGCAGTTACAACGTCGCCATCGTTGTTGATGGACTTGGAGGTCTGAGCTACGATTGTATCAGCTGTGAAGCTTGCTTCTGTCTTGTCATAGCCTTCGGAAATTACTGTAACTGTGCAGGTGTCGGAGAATTCACCGACTGTAAGAGTGATGATTGCTGTACCCGCGCTGATAGGAGTGATTACGCCTGTCTGGCTTACGATAGCAACGTCTTCATTGGAAGAAGTCCATACAAGTTCGTCAGTTGTGTCAGCGGGAGCGTACTCGTATTCAATTTCAGCAGTAACGCTGTCAAGAAGAGTAATTTCAGGAGTTGTGATAGTTACGGATGTTGCGGGAATCTCAGCAGTTGTAACTGTGATAGTGATTTCAGCGGAAACTGTGGGGGCTGCAACGGAAGTAGCAGTGATTACTGCTGTGCCTTCAGCAACGCCTGTAACCTGACCGTACATAACGGTAGCAACAGCTTCATCGCTGGATGTCCATGTGAGTTCTTCGTTTGCAATTTCAGCAGGTGTGAAAGTTGCTGTGATGCTTGCCTTGCCGCCAACAAGAATGTTTGTCTTGTCAGCCTTGAGAGTGATAGCTGTGGGGAGAACTTCCTTAAGTGTTGCTGAAATGTCAACATTCTCTGCGGGCATTGTGAATGTAAATGTACCGTCAGCATTTTCTGTAAGAGCAACTGCTGTGCCGCTTTCGCCAGTAGCTGTGATTGTATCAAGCTCATAACCTGTGGAGAAGTCGGAAAGAACAATTGTAACTTCTGTACCTGCTTCGATTTCAGATGTGCTGAGCTCGCTGCCGTCTGTGCCGACAAAATTACCGATACAGCCGCTGAAGTCGTATGTTATGGAGTAAGTATCTGCTGCAGGAGCAACAGAAGAATAAAGAACAGCACCGGGAGCCTTAACTTCAAGTGCGCTTGCAGTAGCAGCAACTAAAATCTTGACTACTTCGCTGAAATCAGCGCTACCACCCGCTGCTGTCCATGCAGCAGTGATATCAGACTTAAGATAATAAGCGATGCCGTCAACTACACAGTTAGGGGCAATCTGAATCCAGTTAAGAGGGCTGCTGTCACCTAAACCATCGCTGAATACAATGTTGGGTTTTGAATCACTTGTGTAAGGAACAGCAATTATAAAATCGCCTGCTAAAGTGTCAGTAGTAACAGCTGCGCTGTCGTTTACTTCTGTATATGCAGGCTGCGACCATGCAGCTCCGGAACCTGCAGCTTCATCGAATTCGTACGCATATTCAGGAAGCTCAGGAGCTGTTGCGCTGCCGAAAGAAACTAACTCAACAGATTTAACTGTTGCAGAAACGGACATAAGGTTCTGAAGATTGAAAGCAATATAACTGTCAGGAGTGAAGTCGGTTGTAGGAATGTATACAACATACTCCTGATCTGTTGATTTTAACGAGGGCGCATAAGTAGTGCCTGTATTACCCGCAACAGCAGTGCCATCATAAGCCTTTACTACATTTATCCAACCGCTGTAAGAGCTCCAGCCCCAGCCGATGAATGTTGTAATAGGGTCACCGTTATCACCCCAACCAAGAACAGTATCAGTTGTAAGAACTGCCTTGATTGCATAATCTTCGGTAAAATGTTTGGACGCATCAAGATTATAAATCTGCACCCATGTAGAACCCCACTGTGCAAGTGTAGCCGGTTCACTTAATAAAGAGCCTTCAACAATTTCGGTTTTTCCATCAGGAAAATCCATAGAAGCCGCAACTGATGTAAACATCATGCTGCTCATAGCCACAGCTCCTGCAAGGAAGCCGGCTAAGATTTTTCTTAATTTCATTTGTTTAAACCTTCCTTTCTTTCGGAAAAGGGTACACCTCTCCCGTATATTGCATAAAGATACAGTTTGATTATAAATCATCCGTTTCAAATTGTCAATAATGAAAACGTTTTTTTGACATTTTGCACAAGATTTTTTTATGCTTTAGGTGATTTTGCCATGGCAAAAAATCCCTTGACGTAAGGTGGCGGTTGTGGTATAATGATTTGCGGTGTAATATGAATACATACAATTTTAATATATAATATCCCGAAAGGACATAAGCACTATGATAAGCAACAACATTCTTGAAGTTATAGGACACACCCCTTTAATCCGCCTCAACCGCATGGTTGACGAGGACAGTGCGGAAATCCTCGTAAAATTCGAGGGCCTTAACGTTGGCGGCTCCATCAAGACCCGCACGGCCTTCAACATGATTAAATACGCCGAGGAACAGGGTCTCATAAACGAAAATACCATTATCGTTGAGCCTACCAGCGGCAACCAGGGCATAGGCCTCGCACTTATCGGTGCGGTAAAGGGCTATAAAACCGTGATTATTATGCCCGACTCCGTAAGCGAGGAGCGCAGAATGTTAGTGCGTCACTACGGTGCAGAAGTGGTTCTCGTCCACGACGCGGGCAACATAGGCGACTGTATTGACGAGTGCTTACGCACCGCACAGCGGATGAAGGAAGAAAACCCAAACGTTTTTATCCCTCAGCAGTTTGAAAATCCCGCAAATCCTCTCGCCCACAAGCACCACACAGGTCTTGAAATCGTTGAGCAGGCGGGAAAAGAAATACACGGCTTCTGCTCGGGTATCGGTACAGGCGGTACTATAAGCGGCATCGGCGAAACTCTGAAAGCGCTCTACCCTGCTATCGAAATCTGGGCGGTTGAACCCCAGAATGCCGCAATTTTAGCGGGCGGTACTATCGGAACACATTTACAGATGGGTATCGGCGACGGAATTATCCCCGAAAACTTAAACCAGAGCATTTACAGCGAGGTTTACATAGTTACCGACGAGGAAGCTATCGAAACCGCCAAGGATTTAGCTCGTCTTGAAGGCATCATGTGCGGAATTTCCGCAGGTACAAACGTTGCGGCGGCAAAAAAGCTTGCGAAGAAGCTGGGCAAGGGCAAAACAGTTGTGACCGTGCTTCCCGACACAGCGGAAAGATATTTCTCTACGCCATTGTTTGAGGGAGAATAAGCGGCGGCTAATTTGAATTTGACAATAACGAGGCTCACCCATGACTATAAACGATTTAACTGCGGGCAGGATTGTCCGCCACTTCAAATATAATTTCCTCACGGACACTGAAAAGGCAGAGAAAAAATACCTCTACGAGATAATCGGTCTTGCCGAGCATACCGAAAGCAGCGAAACGCTTGTTATCTACCGTGCGCTTTACGGAGAAAAAAGAACATGGGCGCGCCCTGTAAGTATGTTCCTTTCGGAGGTAGACAGGGAGAAATATCCCGATTGCCCCCAGGAAGGACGTTTTGAGGCGGCTGAAAAAGAGCTTTTGTAATTGGTCGGACTGTATAGAAATAAGGAGAGCAGGATATGAGCAATAAAACATTCAGCAAGGTAATACAGAAAAACGAACAGGACGCCAACAGAACCGTTGCTCTTGTAATGGCAATAACTTTCGCCTTTTTTACAGTAATATACATTCTTAATCTCGTAGGAGTCTTTGTAATTGACACGGTTCCCATGAATATCGCATACTTTACGAGTGCTGTCCTGCTTTTGCTTCCAAGTGTTATCAACAAGGCAGCAGGAACCTCTTCAAGAAAGCTCAAGTATATCTATGTCAGCCTTTCGGCGCTTTTCCTGCTGGTCATAACCTCGGTGCTGACCTATCATGTGGTTGTCGTATACGCTTTTCCCATAGCCATAGCAGGAATGTACTTTTCAAAAAATGTAACGCGCTTTTCTTCTGTAATCACCGCTGTCGTTACGGTATGCGGTCAGCTTATCGCTTTCTGGCTGGGACGTCCCGACGATAATTTCCCGACCTTTCATTCCCTCGTGATATACAGTATACTCCCGAGATTGCTCATTCTTATAAGCTTTTCAGCACTTCTGACGCACATGACTACGCGAACCTCCACACTTCTGAAAGAGGATGCGGAAAACTACGAACAGCAGGTGCTTTATAACCAGAATATGATTTACGGCTTCGCAATGCTTGTGGAAAACCGTGATGAAAACACAGGCGGTCATATCCGCCGTACCAGCATCTATGCAGGTCTGCTGGCAGAAAGACTGAAGGAAAAGGGCGTCTGCGAAGATATCATAACCGAGGATTATATAAACTGCCTCACTATGGTAGCTCCTCTCCACGATATCGGAAAGATAGCTATTCCCGACAGCGTGCTCTGCAAACCGGGCAAGCTCACCGACGAGGAATTTGAGATAATGAAATCGCACTCCGCAAGGGGCGGCGAAATTATAAAGGAAACCTTTTCCCGTATTCCTGACGAAGAATATAAAACCATGGCTTATGAGGTTGCCCGTTATCATCACGAAAAATGGAACGGCAGAGGCTATCCCGAAGGACTTTCGGGTGAAGCTATCCCTCTCTCGGCAAGAATAATGGCTGTTGCCGACGTTTTCGACGCAGTATCGGAAAAACGCTGTTACCGCGACGCTATGCCGCTGGAAAAGTGTTTCTCCATAATCGAAGAAGGCAGCGGACGTGATTTCGACCCAGCAGTAGCCGAAGCTTTTCTGGAAATGCGTGAGGAGATAAGCCGTATCAGAGAATCGGGCGAACATGCCTGATTAAACCGCATTATCTCGCACAGAACCCCTCTGCGGTAAGTCGCATACCCAGCGAAAAGCCTGTGATAAAGGATTCGCGGCCGTGCTCGTGAATCATGTTGAGAAGCTCCAGACGTAATTTGTTCAGATTTTCCCGTTCTTCTTCGGGAAGAACAGCCGATAGGCGCTCATACAGCCGTTCCTGACATTCGTTTGAATAGTTATAGGATGAGCTGTTATATCGGATTTCGGCGGGTATTATGCTTCCGTCATAAAATTCGTTCAATGTATCCATGGGTATTTCTCCTGTTGTTTTTATTTATTATAGCATGTAACTGTACAATTGTAAATCGGCAAGGTGACGATTTTGTAATTGTACAATTGTATCGCATTGTTTATTTTTTACAAAGGTGGTGTAAAAATGAGCGGGGAACGCAAAAACAGTCAGGCACGTATTGACGCTAATAGGCGTTATTCCGCCAAGACTTATAAAAGAATACCTCTTGACGTAAAAAAGAACGCGGCGGAAATTCTGAAGGAACATTGCGGCAAAATCAACACAGGCGTTAATACCTATATCAAAGAAGCCATAAAGGAAAAGTATCTCAGAGACACGGGCAAGGATATTGATTTATAATTCCACTTGACAAACCACATTAAATATGTTAAGATACCATTAATATAAAGGCTATGACAAGAACAAGTAGCGTTTGCGGTGCCCTTTCCAGAGAGTCTGCGGTCGGTGTGAGCAGGCAGGGTGCAAATGTCGAATTACCTCTTTGAGCAGGCGTTGTGAACTGACAGTAGCAATGCACGGGTACGCCCGTTACAGCGTTCAGAGGCTCTTTTTCAAGGGCGAACTGAGGTGGTACAGCGGTAACACGCCCTCAGACTGTTATGCAGTCGGAGGGCTTTTTTATATGAAAACAATCCCAGCCAAGACAATTCTTCAGAAAAACAAGTCCACGGACTGGTTCGGCAATGACTATAACATGAATCTGTACCGCGGCTGCTGCCACGGGTGCATATACTGCGACAGCAGAAGTGAATGCTACGGCATAGAAGATTTCGACGAGATATGCGCCAAGGAAAATGCCCTCCCCATTCTCCGCGATGAGCTGAGGCGCAAGGTAAGGGGTGGAGTTATCGGGACAGGCGCAATGAGTGACCCCTATAACCCTTTCGAAAAGACCGAGGAGCTGAGCCGACACGCCGCCGAGCTTATCGACGCCTACGGCTTCGGGCTTACGGTAGTCACCAAAAGCCCGTTGATTACACGGGATATCGACATTTTCACAAGCATAAAGGAGCATTCGCCCGTACTGCTGAAAATGACAATAACGACCTGCGACGACAATCTGTCAAGGCTTATCGAACCAAACGTTGCAGTATCCTCGGAACGCTTCAGAGCACTGGCAGAAATGAGCGACGCGGGACTTTTCACAGGGATAACCTTAATGCCCGTGCTGCCCTTTATTGAGGACACGGACGAGAATATTCTCGGAATCGTGCGTACTGCGGCAGAATGCGGCGTAAGAATTATATACCCTGCCTTCGGAATGACCCTCAGGGGCAACCAGCGTGAGTATTATTTCAGAAAGCTTGACGAAATCTTCGGTAAAGAAAGCCCTGTCCAACGGTATATAAAGCAGTTCGGGAATTACTACGAATGCCGTTCGCCGAAGGTAAAGCACCTGTGGAAAATCTTCACTGAGGAATGTGACAAAAACGGAATACTGTATAATATGCATGACATTATAAAAGCCTACAAGCTGGGCTATGAAAGCACTCAGCTTACATTTTTCTAGGAGGTAAATATGATTTCTGAACCACTGAGTACAGATCTGGGCGTGCTTGCGGAAATGTATGAAGAATTTCACCTGCTCAGATGCCGCACCGATCCCCATGTATACTGCCCGCCCTTCGAGGACAGCTATTATTTCAACGAGCTTTCAAATATTCTTTTATACAGCAACGACGAAATGATTATCTGCGTAGACGAGGAAACGGACTTTATAAAAGGGTTTGCTGTTTTCGGGATAAGAGAATTTTCCTCTCCTATATTACGAAAACGAATAGTCTGCAAAATAGACCTGATTTTAGTAAGGCGAGGCTCGGAAGATTCGGGTGCAGACAGCGAAATGGTCGAATATATAAAAACCTATGCCGCCCAAAACGGATGTTACTCCATTGAATATGCCGTTCCCGCCGACGATACAACCTTCTGTGATAACAGCGGCTTTGAGCCTTTAGGAATAAATATGGAAATAAAACTAAAATAAAAGGAGAAAAATCATGACACTTTACGAAGAATTACAGCGCCGCGGATTGCTGGCGCAGCTCACCGACGAAAAGGAAATTTCCGAAATGATCAACGCGGGTAAGGCTACCTTCTACATCGGCTTTGACCCCACGGCTGACAGCCTTCATGTAGGTCACTTCATGGCACTCTGCCTTATGAAGCGACTTCAGATGGCAGGCAACAAGCCTATCGCCCTTGTAGGCGGCGGTACAGGTATGATCGGCGACCCCTCGGGCAAGTCTGATATGAGAAAAATGCTGACAAAAGAGGATATCGACCACAATTGCGAATGCTTTAAAAAGCAGATGAGCAAGTTCATCGAC